>NZ_BFBR01000002.1 GCF_003112735.1 Candidatus Phycosocius bacilliformis | reverse complement strand
TTGACCGGACGGGTGTGGAGCGTGGTCAGGTGTTGTGTAAGCCTGGCAGCATCAAGCCACACAAGAAGTTTGAAGCTGAGGCCTATATCCTGACGAAGGAAGAGGGTGGCCGTCACACGCCATTCTTTACCAATTATCGTCCCCAATTCTACTTCCGGACGACGGACGTGACGGGCATCTGCATGTTGCCAGCGGGCGTGGAAATGGTGATGCCTGGCGACAACATTAAGATCACGGTTGAACTGATCACCCCGATCGCCATGACCCAGGGTCTGCGCTTTGCAATCCGCGAAGGCGGCCGCACCGTTGGTGCAGGCGTTGTGGCTTCGGTCATCGAATAAGAATTAACTCCAGTCAAACGAATGAACGCCCCGACCGAAAGGTCGGGGCGTTTTTATGTGCGGCACAAGATCCCGGATCGGCTACCGCCGTCCGGGATGACACCACTATGTATAATTCAGCTTTTTTAACGGTGTCATCCCCGCCGGAGCGTCAGCGCAGAGCGGGGACCTCAGGGTATATTGCGCTCTCCCCTCGCCCCCTAAGGGGGAGAGGGGACGGGGGAGAGGGGACGGGGGTGAGGGGGTGTCCGAAATGACAGGGGTGTGGGTAGCTTTTCATCTGGAACCGTTTTGGTGCATCTTCCGTTTCACCAAAACGGATGGTCGAGTTTGAGCGCGACATCTGGGTCGTCAAGTGCGCAGCTTTGCTGCGTCGCGATGCGATCGGTTTTCACAGAAAACCGACACTTGACCACCCAGCTGTCGCCATAACAATTGAGAGTGCGGTTTGGTGGACCATAGGGATCACCAAAGCGCTTCCAGACAAAATACCAAACCAAAACGATGTCATCCCCGCCGAAGCGAAGCGCAGAGCGGGTATCTCGTTGAGCAAGGGCGTCCCATGATCCCGGACCGGCGTCCGCCGTCCGGTATGACAGCACTTTGTGATGCGCGCTGTGCCAACCAGTTCAGGCAAAGAATGCTGCAGCGCAGCATTTAGTATGCGCTTTCTAAAATGGGGCGGTAGAAGGGTCTCATCACAACAAAGGGCTGCTCCTCCCCCATTCGCGGCCCTCACAAGGAGAGACCAAAATGACTGAAGCCACCAAGGTGACTGAAACCGTTGAGACCGCCCGTAAGGAAGGCCTCGAAATCGCGCGCAAAATCTGGCTGGCTGGCGTTGGTGCCTATGGCCGGGTGTATCAAGAAGCCGCTGGCCGCGTTGAAAAAGTGACCGGTGCTGCCAACGAATTGTTCGACCAGCTGGTTGAAAAGGGCGAGCAAGTCGAAGATCTGGTTCGCGCCAGCATCTCCAAGAATGAAGCCGCTGGCAAGGTGACCGAATATGTCGAAAAGACCACTGCTCAGGTCAAGACCGCGTCGGAAACCCGCATCAACGATCTCGAAGAGCGCTTTGAAGCCGTTCGCAAGACCGTTCTGGAAAAGGTGACCCCCTTTGTCGACAAGGTCGCCCCGCTCAACATCTTCTCGCTGGGCCATCAAGTTGAAACCCTGACCGCCAAGGTTGAGGCATTGACCGCCGAAATCGAAGCGCTGAAGGCCAGCAAAGCCCCAAAGGCTGCCAAAAAGTCTGAAACTGAAGCCGCCTAAGCTTCAACCATGATCGGGGTCGATGAACCCCGTCACGGGTAACATGATCAGAGCCGCCGCGCGTGCAATCAGTGCGCGCGGCGTTTCTGTAGCCGGGGCATCAAACTCAAGCCGTACCAGCTGGAATGACAAACCCAACGCCATCTGATTGACCAAACCGTCAAAGGCTTCATCACTGGTCTTGATGGTGCCTTCGTGGCGAAGGGCATTCAAAAGGCCGGCAGCGGCGGTTTGATGAAGCGCGAATAAATGGCGAATGTGATGGGAAAGACGCGGATCGCTGCGCACCAAAGTGATGGGCTCACGATAGGCAAATCGAGCATCCCAGATTTCTTCCACCAGAATGTGGATCCAGGTCCAGACCGCTTCGATTGTCGCATCTGGACCGCGGCATTTGTCCAGTGCAGCGGCTTTGATGGCTTCAAGCTCTTCGCTATGGGCGGCCAAAAGTGCCGCGGCAATCTCGGTCTTGCCTTTGAAGTGGTAATAAAGATGCCCCGGCGACATCGACAAATGATTGGCAATATCGACCGCCGCCAAGGCCCCAAAGCCCTCGGCATTGAACAAATCTCGCGACTTGGTGAGAATTTTGTCCTTGGTTGGGCTGGCTCCACTCATATGTCGGCACCCTAAAGCTGATTTCGGCAGCCATCATAGGCGCAGAAGTCAGAAAATCGAAACCGGATCGGACTATTCACAGCACAAACAACTTCACGATTGGCAAATGCCGTCATAACCTTGCGTCAAACAGGCACGCAAAGCCCTGAGCGCGGCAGATGTCCGGGCCCAAGAGGATTGCGGCGGGGAGGTCTTTATGTCGAAACAGAAAATCAATCTGGGTGATGAAGCCGCACAAAACACCGTTGCGCTGACGGCCATGATGGGCCTGGCACGGGAGGATTTGTTGGGGGCCGTTGCCCTGATGATGCGCGAAGTCACGGCCAAGCCTGCCACCACAACCAAGCACCTCAAGGCGCTGGGTGATGATGTCATCAAGATTTTGAAGAATGAGAGCGATCTGGCACCTGATGCCAAAGACAAGCGCTTCATGGACATCACGTTCAAATATAATCCGATTTATCGAATGGGCATGCAATATTATCTCGCGGTCCAAAAGAATGTTGGCACATGGCTGGCGGATTTGGAACTCGATGAACTTGAACGGGCCCGTGCGAGCTTTGTGTCGCAGATGATCATCGACAGCATCTCGCCGACCAACACGCTGATCGGCAATCCCGCCGCGATCAAACGCGCCTATGAAAGTGGCGGCATGAGCCTGATTAAGGGGCTACAAAATGCCTATCGCGATTTGACCGAGAATGGCGGTCAGGTGAGCCAGGTTGACAAGCGGCCGTTTAAAGTGGGCGAAAACCTCGCCACTTCAAAGGGTTCGGTCGTCTATAAATCTGAGATGATGGAACTGATCCAATATGCGCCGATGACGGATCAGGTCCACGCTATACCGTTTTTGATCATTCCGCCTCAGATCAACAAGGCCTATGTCAACGATTTGTCGCCCGATAAGAGCATTGTGCGCTTTTTGGGCTCGCTTGGCCTCACCACTTTCCTGGTGTCCTGGCGTAATCCGCGTGTGGAACATCGCGATTGGGGACTGGCCGAATATGTCGATGAACTGATCAAGGCCAGCGATGTGATCCTTGACATCACCAAGTCGAAAAAACTCAATGTGTCTGGGGCTTGTTCGGGGGGCATCACCACCGCCACCTTCTTGTCCAAGCTCGCAAGTCTTGGCGATACACGGGTCAATGCCGTCAGCCTGATGGTCAATGTGCTCGACCCACAAAAGGATGATTCAGAAGTCGGTGCCTTGGTGTCTGAGCATGGCATTGAATTGGCCCGCCAGCGGTCGGCCAAGAAGGGCATATTGGAAGGCGATTCGCTTGGCCGGATGTTTGCCTGGATGCGGCCCAACGACCTGATCTGGAATTATGTCATCAATAATTATCTGATGGGCCAAGACCCGCCACCATTTGATGTGCTGTTCTGGAATAATGATACCACCAATCTGCCCGCCAAATTACATTCCGATTATCTGGATATGTATCCCAAACAGCCATTTGCCAATCCGGGGCAGGTTGAGTTCGCCGGCCATATCGTTGATCTGACCAAGGTCACCAATGATTTGTTCGTCATTGCCGGGGTGACAGACCATATCACACCATGGAAGGCCTGCTATCGCACGACCCAATTGGTGGGATCAGAGAATATCGAGTTTATTCTGTCCCACTCCGGCCATATCCAGGCCCTGCTGAACCCACCGGGCAATCCCAAAGCGAAATATTATCGCAATGAGGGCAAGCCACCTGCGACCACCGATGAATGGATGGCCGGGGCGAAAGAAGTGGCGGGCTCTTGGTGGCCCTTGTGGGGTGAGTGGCTGAAAGCCCGCTCTGGCGCGATGAAGGCGGCACCCGCCGAAGTCGGCAATAAGCGTCACCCACCAGGCGATCCCGCACCCGGCCGCTATGCCTTCAACGACTGAGAAAAGCCCCCCCTAAACCGTCCACGCGAGGGACAGGCCGGGCAAGAGGGATTGAAGAGTAAGGGTTTGGCAACCAATCTGGCCAAGCATTCAGGTCCTGCTATTTTGTCGGCTGGATTGAGAAAAGGGAATTTCACGTGTCAACACAAACGCATACCTCAGTCCGCCATGGCCATTATGAGCGCGTAACGCTGGGTGGGCGAACGGTCCGAGCCGCCGTCTGGCGCGCCCATTTGCCCGGTATCGCTGGCAAGGACCGGCCACGCCCCATCCTGTTCTTCAATGGAATTGGGGCCAATATCGAATTGATGGCACCTCTGGCAGATTGGTTTGCCGATCGCGACATTATCACGTTTGACATGCCCGGTGTGGGCAAGTCGCCCAATCCGATCCTACCGTATCGGCCTTGGATGATGTGTGCCTTCGCCGTTGAATTGCTAGATTATTTCGGCTTTGGCGTTGTCGATGTCATGGGCGTCTCTTGGGGTGGCGCGATGGCGCAGCAATTTGCTTGGCAAAATCCCAAACGTACGGGCCGTCTTTTATTGGCCGCCACCAGTATGGGAATGGTGATGGTTCCTGGCGATCCCGAAGTCCTTATGAAGATGGCGAGCCCACGCCGCTATGTCGATAAGGATTATATGCTGGCCAATTTCCGGACTTTGTATGGCGGCGAATCCAAGGGATCAGATGGACATGCTTCACGCCTGCTACCCCCGTCAACCATCGGCTATATGCAACAACTGGCCTGCATGATGGGCTGGACCAGTGCGTGGTTCCTGCCATTCCTGCAAACCAAGACATTGGTGATGATGGGCGATAAGGACCGGATTGTCCCTGAAATCAATGGCCGCTGGATTGCCAGTTTGGCCCCAAATGCGCGCCTGCATATTGTGAAGGGCGGGGGGCATTTATTCCTTGTATCTTTTGCTGAAACCATCGTGCCCGTGATGCGCGACTTCTTTGATGAGGGCGAGGTTTGGCATGGTAAAACCGGCGATGACCACGGCCACTCGCAAGCGGCCTAATAGGCGTATGCGCGCCACCCTGTGGTGGGCTGGGATCTTTGTCGGGGCCTTCACGGTGGGGCCAGTCCATGGCGAAATTGTTGCAAGCCGGCCCGACCATATGAGCCTGTCTTATGCGGTCGAGCTTAATGGTGACCGTCAGGTCGCTTGGCAACATTTGACAGAGATCAACACATGGTGGTCGTCTGATCACACATATTCGGGCAAGGCTGAGACACTTTCCCTGCAGCCTGTAGCCGGGGGGTGTTGGTGCGAGACATGGGCCGGTGGCAGTGTCGAGCATGCCCGCGTGGTGCTGGCCATGCCGGGCCGTTTATTGCGCCTTGAGGGCGGTTTTGGGCCTTTGCAGGGCCTTGGTGTCAGCGCGATCTTGACGTTTGAACTCAAACCATCCGATGATCCGAACCACACGCGTCTTAAGGTGAGTTATGTTGTCAACGGGTCGTCTTTGTCAGGCTTGGATGGTCTGGCCGGACCTGTTGACGCAGTGATGGGCGCACAAATCGCCAACCTTGCAAAGCTCAAATGAACTCGCCTTCCCAAATCCACACGCTCTTTGATTACAGCCAGCGCCGCCGACCGTACCAGACAGAATTGCCGGCCAATTGGATTCAGACCTCCACCTTAACCCGTGACCATGGCCAGATCATCTGGCAGGATTTGCAGCCTGGCGACTTTGCCCACGCGATTGAGGAAGAGGTGGCTCGCGCACAGGCGCGTGGGGCCGACATGCTGGAATGGAAGCTTTATTCCCATGATGAACCAGCTGGCCTGCGGGAGGCCTTGATGGCGCAGGGGTTTGAGGAACAACCTGTCGAGGACATTCTTTTCCGGCGGTCTGACCCTGGCCCAATTACACGTGTGCCGGGGCTGGAAGTGGTGCGAGTGACCACATATGATCAGGCTGAAAAATGCTTTAACCTTGCCTTACAAGCCTTTGGAAATAATTGGGATAAGTCACCTGAAGACTTGTTGAAGTGTGCGTTGACTTCCGAGCCTTTCTGGCTGGGCATCTATGAGGGGCATGGCGTGTCCATGGGCCGTCTCAGCCTCACCAAGGGCAGCGCTTTTGGCGGGCTTTATGGCGGGGCGAGCCACCCAGATTTCCGCCGTCGCGGCTTTTACCGCCCCGTGGTGCAGGCCCGAATGGCACACGCGGCCGCACACGGCCTTGAGTATGTATTTTCTGAAAGTCTGCCGACCAGCCAGCCAATCTTGCGGGCACTCGGCTTTGAGACCTTGGGCTATGTTCAAGGTTTTCTGCGTCTGTTCCCCACCTGAGGATTGGCGGGGCAGGGGGTGGCAATCGTGTGGATGAGCACCTAGATAGCGCGCATGGCTGAAACCTTTTCCCCTGATGACCTGCCTGCTGATAAAGCTGCCCGCTATCGCGAGGTGGCTGCGATGATTACCTCGGTCGTGGCAGGCGAAACCAGCCATACCGCCCGTTATGCCACAGCCGTCAGCCTTTTGGTGCAGGCATTTGGCCCGCGCTTTTTCTGGACCGGCTTTTACGTGGTGGATCCCCTTAAACCGACTGAGTTGGTTGTGGGTCCTTATCAGGGTACGTTGGGCTGTTTGCGTATTCCGTTTGGCAAGGGTGTATGTGGGGCAGCAGCAGCGTCTGGCAAAACCCAATTGGTCAAGGACGTGCATGCTTTTCCAGGTCACATTGCCTGCGACAGCCGCTCCAACAGTGAGATTGTTGTGCCAGTCTATGATGCCGAGGGCGCACTGGCCGCTGTTTTGGACGTTGATTCAACCGAGCTTGCGGCATTTGACGACGTCGACCAAGCAGGCCTTGAAGCGATTTGCGGCGTTTTGTTGACAGCTTGAGCTTTAGCGTTGGGGGCACGAGATTTGGCACCACCGCGTCAAAGTTTTCTTGATGTGATCCCCGCCCGGGCCAAGTGTGTTGCGGGGACCATGGTGCGCATGTGCGCCACGAGATCCCGGATCGGCTACCGCCGTCCGGGATGACAACGATTTGTATAATTATGCTTTTTTAACGGTGTCATCCACGCCGGAGCACAGCGCAGAGCGGGGACCTTGGTGCGCACGTGCGGTATGAGGTCCCGGATCGGCTATCGCCGTCCGGGATGACAACGGTCTGTATAATTAAGCTTTTTTGACGGTGTCATCCCCGCCGGAGCGTAGCGCAGAGCGGGGACCTTGGTGCGCATGTGCGGTATGAGGTCCCGGACCGGCTACCGCCGTCCGGGATGACACATCTCTGTATAATTGAGCTTTTTTAACGGTGTCATCCCCGCCGGAGCGTAGCGAAGAGCGGGGACCTCCATAGGCCATTGCCAAACGCGCTTCAGATCTCAAGCGTCACAATCCATGATCAAGCCCCAGCAAATCAGCGCTATCGGCCCAGAGTTTGGCGCAGGCCTCATCATTGCGGGCAAGATCTGACGGATCGGGCCACGTCAGACGGCCACGGCGTAAAGCCGCATAGACTTTACCCTGCGGGGCAGTGGCACCTTCTGCCAAATGCGCCAGCCCGCGGCCGGCATTTCTCATCGTGTTGAAGCCTGGCGAGAATGGGATCACCATCGGCAGAATCGGCCAGATCAGATTTCGTATGGCCCAGGAATGATGCCGCACAAGACCCGTGCCAGGCGTCGCGCCGGGGTCATAGGCAAACACCTGCCAGTCCCGGCTGATGGCCTCAGCTGAGCGGGCCAGAAAACGAGCCGTCATCACATTGCACAGCTTGGAGGATGAATAGGCCCGCATGCCCGCCCCTAGGTCAGATTTTTCGGGTCGGTCTTCCCGTTCCGGATAGGCAAGGCGATAGGCATCGGCATGGCGGGGCGGAGGCACGCCGGTTTTTTCGCGCGGGTCATGCGTGCCGCTTGAGGTGATCACAATTCGAGCCTGCTCTGCAAGGCGAGGCATCAAGAGACGCAGCATCAGATAATGTGCCAGATGATTGCTGGCAAAAGTCGTCTCAAAGCCGTCCTCGGTTCGACCAGCAGCGGTCGGGGACTGTCCCCCCGCATTGAGGATGAGGTGGGATATCGGACCATCGGGCAGGGAGGCCACAAAAGCCCGCACGCTCTTCAATGAACTGAGGTCGAGGTGAGAGCCAAGCCAGCCGTCCGGCACAGCGACCATGTCGCGCGCCCCCATGATTTTCAGTCCCTCTGCTTTGAGACACTGGGCCGCCACCCGGCCTAATCCCCGTGTTCCCCCTGTCATCACAATCAGCATGGCTTAATCCTTACGTTGTAAAGTTTACAATGCATAGATATGTTGTTAAGGCGCGTCAAGGAGCCTGATGCGATGACGAAACCCTATCATCATGGAGAGTTGAGAGAGGCCTTGATTCAGGCGGCCCTTCATGTGCTGGAATGTGACGGACCGGCGGCCTTGTCCTTGCGCGGCCTTGCACGCACTGTCGGGGTCAGTTCCATGGCACCCTATCACCATTTTGCCGACCGCTCCGCCCTCTTGGCGGCGGTGGCGACAGAGGGGTTTGTTCGGCTTCAGGCAAGCAAACAACTTATCCAAGCGTCGCAAACCGATGTGCGCCTGGCTTTGGCGTCTGGGGGGGCCAATTATGTGCGATTCATCCTCGATCATCCCAATCTCTATCGCCTGATGCGAAGTCCAGATTTTGCAGACCGTGCGCTTTACCCAGACCTGCATCGCGCCGCTGCAGGTCCCGCTCGAACCCTGATTGAGCTGATGACCCGCTTGATCGGAGAGCGCGGGCTTCAGTCTCCCAGTCCAAACCAAGGTGCCCAGCTTTTATGGGGTCTGAGCCACGGAATCGGCACTCTGGCACTCGATGGCCAGCTACCGCCTGATGGTGCGCCAGACCTTGCTTATGAGGGCAGTCTTGCCATGGTGGATGGCTGGATTGCGCGCCACAGCGGCTAAGTCCTTGTCTATCATTGTGTGCCTGACTGCACTCAATGTCTGTTTAAGCTGCTATTTGAGATTAATAGATGAGCTTGTTTTTGAAACGCAGGGTGGATCCTCGTCATGATCAAAATAGTGATCGACCGCACAAAGAAAGTGGTTCGGCCAAGCGCCATTGACATGACAGCATTTTTGGTCGGCGCGCTGGCAGGAATTGTTGGTGTGCTTTTGTTGGGTAAGTGACTTTTGTGCGAGCAGAGCGCTTTGCGCCTGTGTCTTTGGAGGGCGCTTGCTCTGCGCGCCCCACTTATTCCCGCTTCAAAATATTATCGACGATCCAGCTCCAAGCTGCTTGCGGCTTATAGCGAGCTTTAAGATCGTCGCGGTCATATTCGGTGGTAAGCCAGGTCCAGAAATCGATGCGGCCCGTGGCCTCGATCTTGGCCCATTCATCCCAGAAGAAATCCAAAATGCCGGTTTTAGCGGCGCTGATGTGCAGATATTTGAAGCTCAATTGCTTGCGAGCTTCGGCCAGCGGCACACCTTCGATTTGATACAGATAAAACACGCTCATCGTGCCGGCCCGATCAGCGCCAGACTTACAGTGCATCACCGCGGGATACTCCATCGTGTCAAAGGCCTTTTTGGCTTCGATCAAACGCTCAGCATAAGGCGCGCCACGGCTCTCACTGTGCAGAAATACCAGATTGAGCCCCAATTTCTCGCAAGCCTCTTTTTCCAAAACGGTAAAGCTTGCGTCGGTATCGCCGCGCAGATTGACGATGGTTTTGATGCCTTGGGCTTTCCAATCGGCCAATTGCTCAGGACTTGGCTGGTTTGACCGCCACATACGGGGGCTGATCTGATATTTGTTCTGAAAGCGCGCGCGCAAAAAGGCATGGTCATTCCACCAATAGTCGCGCTCGGCGGCTTTGCGGCGTTCAGGCGTGGTCAGATCAAACTTGGGCACAGGTGAGATTTCCTTAGACGGACCCGCATCTAGGCGGGCCTGGAGGTTCCTGCAAGCCTTGGCTGTGGCGCCCATGCACTCGCGTTTGCGCGCAAGCCTCGCTATGGAGCCCCATCATGAGCAAAAAACTCTCGCGCGCTTTCTTTCGTTCTTCGCCCGTCCAATGGGGATTTGCCTTGTTTTTGGCCGCCTGGATGATCCTTGTGCGGGTCACCACACGCTGGACTTACATCGGACGGGACTTGGCCGAACCGGTCTGGCAATCGGGTAAAGGCGTGGTGTGGTGCTATTGGCATTCGCGCATCATGGGGGCGCATTCGATCTGGCCGCGTAATGTCCAGCCGATGTTGATGTTGATATCCTTATCCCCCGATGGACAATTTGTGGCCCGAGCGGCTGAATTGGTCGGCCGCCAAGTTGTACGTGGATCGTCCTCGAAGAAGAAGGCTGATGGCGAGACGGAGGATAAGGGGGCCTTACAAGCGTTCCGCCAGATGTTGTCTCATGCCGTAAAGGGAGGGTGCGTCGGGGTCACGCCTGATGGTCCGCGTGGGCCGCGCATGCGCGCTCAAATGGGGGCGGTGCGGGTTGCCAAAATGGCAAAAGTACCTTTGTTGCCCTCTGCCTTTGCCGTTAAGGGGGCAGCCTATGCCAAAAGCTGGGACCGCTTCCATCTTCCCCCCTTATTCTCGCGCGGCGTGATTGTGTTTGGTGCGCCGATCCATATTCCCCCCAAAGCCGATGAAGCGGCGTTGGAACAGGTGCGCCTTGCGCTTGAAACCGCTTTGACCGCGGCCATGCAGGAGGCCGATCGCTTGGTGGGTGGGCCGGTGATTGAACCTGGCCCTGTTGCTAAGGCTCACCCGGCAGACGAGGTGCCTGCGTGAGCGGATCCTTGCCTTTTGCCCTTAGGCTTTATCGGATGGGGATGGGCGTTTTCGAACGCTTTCTTCCCGGCGTCCTGCAGCGCCGTGCAGCGCGTGGCAAGGAAGACCCCGCTAGGCTCAACGAGCGTCTCGGTACTGCTCCGATTACCCGCCCAAGCGGTCGGTTGGTGTGGATCCATGGGGCCAGTGTGGGGGAAAGTCTGGTTGGCTTTGGGTTGGCAGAGAAGCTTCGCGAGGCCGATCCTAACCTTATCTTCCTGTTTACCAGCGGCACACGTACATCGGCAGACCTGATGACCAAACGTCTTTCTGCGCCCGATTTACACCGCTATATCCCGGTCGATACCCCCGCAGCGGCAGTGGCTTTCGTTACAGGCTGGCGGCCTGATCTGGCGGTATTTGTGGAGGGCGAAATATGGCCCAATCTGCTGCTGGCAACCAAAGCGGCCCATATCCCACTGGCTTTGGTCAATGCTCGCATGACCCGTCGGTCGATTGAGGGTTGGGCCGGGCGGATGCGCACAGCGCGCCATCTCTTCTCCCTATTTGACCTGGCCATGTCTGCTGACCAACGGACTGCTGGAGCGCTTAGCCTGTTCCGAGACGGCCCGATCAATACGATTGGCAATCTCAAATTGGCGGTCACTCCGCCTCGAATCGAGCCTGGTAAGATCAGTGCCCTTAAGCATCAGATTGGAGAGCGTCCTGTTTGGTTGGCTGCCTCGACCCATGCCGGCGAGGATGAGGTGCTGATTGCCGCCCATACCGCCTTACGATTGGGTGCGCCAGACGCGTTATTGATCTTGGCTCCGCGTCATCCTGAGCGCTCGATGGACGTAGAAATTGCATGTCGTAAGCAGGGCCTTGTGCCGGTCAAGCGTTCAAGTGGCCAAGTGCCAGACCCAAGCACGCCAATCTGGCTGTGGGATACATTAGGCGAGCTGGGTTTGGCCATGAAACTGGCACCTGTGACCTTTGTGGCGGGCAGTTTGCAGCCGGGCATTGGCGGGCATAATCCCGTAGAGCCCGTGCAATTGAGCTCGGCTGTCATCAGTGGGAGCTTTGTGGAAAACTTCCGGGATCTTTATCAGGCGCTGGAGGACCATGATGGGGCCATCATTGTGGATGATCACAGTTCCGACCGCATTGCCTTGGCAGTTGCAGGCCTCCTAGGTGATCCGGATCGGCGCGATGCTCTGACCCGCCAGGCAGGGGAGGTGATCGCGGAAGGGGCAAGTGCGATGGCCGATACAGTTACTGGCCTTTTGGCCTTGCTGGGCAGGCAAAACTAATGCGTGCGCCTGCCTTCTGGACCATCCGGCATGGCCGTGATTCTGCACCAATTCTGCGCCTGTTGCTCAGCCCATTCGGCGCGCTCTATGGGGCAAGTGTGGCCCGCAGACTCGCCCGCGCCCAGCCTTTGGCCTTGGCCGTGCCTGTCGTCTGCCTGGGAAATCTGACAGCTGGGGGCACCGGCAAGACCCCGCTGGCCCAGACATTGCGGGGTGTGTTGCAAGATGTGCTTTCAGGGCCGGTGGGCATTGTGTCGCGCGGCTATGGCGGGCGTCTTGAAGGGCCGGTGGCTGTTGATCCAGCTCTGCATGACGCCGCCGATGTTGGCGATGAGCCCTTGATGCTTTCCCACGACGGGCCTGTTTTCATTGGGCGAGACCGGGGCAGTGCCGGCAAGCTGGCGGTCACGGCTGGTATGGCTGGCCTCATTCTCGATGATGGTCACCAGAACCCAAGTCTGGCCAAGACAATCAGTCTGGTCGTGGTTGATGGGCAGACTGGCTTTGGCAACGGCCATCTCATCCCGGCGGGGCCGCTCAGAGAGACCCCGGCCAATGGCCTCAAACGGGCCGACGCTTTGATTGTGGTGGGGCGTCTCAGTGAAGACACGGCGGAGGATATCGTTGGCTTCTCAGGGCCTGTGTTTCATGCGTTTCTCGAACCAGAACCCATAGAGATTTCAGGACCGGTTCTTGGCTTTTGCGGCATCGGGCGGCCTGAGAAATTTGATGCGACGTTACGCGCTCTTGGTCTCGATGTGGTTGATCTTTATCCCTTCCCTGACCACCATATGTATCGCGCTGATGAGTTGGCCCGTTTGGCCAAAACCGCACAAGCCTGTGGCGCGCGGCTTGTGACCACCCGCAAGGATTGGGTCCGGCTGCCACCCGATTTTGCTGCGCAAGTTACGGTGGTCGACATCAAGGCCCGCTTGACCGACGTCAGTGCCTTTACCACGTGGGTGCGTGGCAAACTCGACAGTTTTTCCACTGGCCAGTAGGATTTTCCAATTAGGATTTCGCCATGACAGCAGGCCGTCGCCAGTCTCTTTTCAAACGGGTGGAATCCTGGGCGTTTCACGCCTATTGGAACCGGATTAGCGCCATGTCGCTGGATGAGGCTTCCAATGCCGGTGCCCGTTTTGCCCGGACCCTTGGCCCCATCACCAGTGCGCACAAGACCGCGCGCTATAATATGCGATTGGCCTTTCCCCGCATCACGCCCCAGGAAGAGCGCGAAATGCTCGACGCCATGTGGGACAATCTGGGCCGCGTGGTGGGAGAGTTCCCTCATCTGGCGTCCATGGGTCTGTTTACCCCTGAAAGTCGGGCGGACTTCGACGGACTGGATATTCTCGACCGCTATGTCGGCACCGGACAAGCTGGTGTGTTCATCTCAGGCCATTTCGCCAATTGGGAAGTCATGCCTGCGGCCATTGTGCGGCGCGGGGTGGATTGCCGGGTGACCTATCGCCCGGCCAATAATATCTGGGTGGACGACACGATTGTGCAGGCGCGTGCCGATTATGGTGTGCGGCTCTTTGCGCCCAAAGGCCCCTCAGGCGGGGTTAGTCTCATGCGCATTCTGGCTAAAGGTGGCTCTGTGGCCATGATGAACGACCAGAAATATGAAACCGGGGTCGAAGCCCCTTTCTTTGGCCATATGTGCAAGACTGCCGACGGCCCATCGCGTCTGGCTTACCGTTTTAAGGCACCCTTGCAGACCATGACCGTCAAACGGTTGGGTGGGGTTAAGTTCAAGGTTGAGGTTCAAGAGCCCATGATGATGGACTTTGACGCCTCGGTAGATGATGCAGTCCATGCCTCAGTGCTGCGGATTAATCGCTTTATGGAAGAGACTATCCTGAAAGCCCCCGAACAATGGTTTTGGGTTCACGCGCGCTGGCCAAAAAAGGCTTGGATGGATGCGGGGGTCATGGATTAGGCCAAGATGGCCTTGGACAATAGTGCCAAGCAGCCTATGTTGGACCCATGAATGCGCTTGAAGCCATGGCTTATCGGGCAGGCAATGCCGCCAAACTGGCCTTTTATGGGGCCCATTACGGCCTGACTCGCGCGATTTCAGCCCCGTTTGACCGTCCCGGTGAAGCGCCATTCGCCTCTGATAAACCCAAGCCCGACTTAACGCGTCTCCGGTTGGCGTTCCGGGCTGCCTTTGACCAGGATTTTGCCCATATCCGCGCTGGTCTCTATCGGCCACCTGCGATCGGCCCGCAACTTGCCCAGGTCCGCAAAAGTCGCGCCTATCTGGCCGATGTCCGGGAGTTGGATCGCCGCCGTCTTGCGGGCAAAGGGGTGGAGGTGCGCGAGCAGGGACTGGGGCAGGGGTATCCGGCCTATTTTCGCCAGAACTTTCATTGGCAGACCGATGGCTGGTTGAGTGATGCCAGCGCTGATTTGTATGATTTTCAGGTTGAGACCATTTTTACCGGCTCCGCTGGGGCGATGCGGCGGGCTACCGCACTGGCCTTGCTTGCCCGCAGTCTGAGGGGGCTTGATCAGCGCACAGTGACCTGTGTTGAAATTGCCTGTGGAACAGGTCAGTTCGGCGCGGAAATCATGCGCAATTTCCCGCGCTTGTCTTTGACATGCCTCGATATGTCTCCAGCCTATGCGGCCAAGGCCCGGCACGCGCTTGCCCCCTATCGCAATGCCAAAGCCATCAGTGCCGCTGCAGAAGCCACGCCTTTTGGTGACACCACAATAGACCGGATTGTCTGCATCTATTTGTTCCACGAACTGCCCCCACGGGTTCGTAAAGCCGTGGTGGCCGAGGCTGCACGCATCCTGAAGCCCGGCGGCATGTTCATTTTGGCTGATGCGCTGCAAACCGGGGATGACCCCAATTTAGACAGGCTATTGGATGCTTTTCCGGCAGGCTTCCATGAGCCCTTTTTCACGTCTTGGCTCTCCACCGATATGGTCGCCATGATGGCCGAAGCGGGCTTGCATCCTACTGACCAAGCCCGCGCCTTCCTCACCAAGGCCTGGACATTTGTGAAGTCGGGTTGATGCCCAACTTTGGTCTGTGTGACCCAAGGTCGCGCGATAGAGTGGTGACGGCTTGGCTCTAACAGCCTATGAAGGTTCAACAGGCGGATACCAACCGAAAGGGCAACCAGAGTGGGTGTGGTCAATTTCATCACGGACATCTGGGACACGCTGGCCGTCTCATCGGCCATGGTTGCAGTCACGGTCATCGTGCATTTCGTCGGTTTGGCCACTTTGATGTTGCTGATCCGGCAGCGCCAACCCCTGACCAATCCCAGCGCGCCACATTTTTCGATCCGGGTTCTGGCGATCCTGTTTGTCGTTTTTGGCCTGTTCGCCATCCACACGGTGGAGATTTGGCTTTATGCCATGGTTTATCATTTCGGCTTGAACGCTTTTCAAGATTTCGAGACGGCTCTTTATTTTTCCACAGTCACCTTTGTGTCGCTGGGCTATGGCGATGTGATCCTGCCGCGTGATTGGCGTCTGGTTGGGGCGATCGAAGCGGCCAATGGTGTCATTCTGTTGGGCTGGTCGACCGCGTTTCTGATCACCGTCATTGGCCGCTTGCGGTCACTGGAACATGAATGGCTCGACCCCCGCTTCGATAAGGGGGATCGTTCTTAAGTTTGCCGGTGTGGGTTCACAAAGATTGCTTCAACCTCGGTTTCAAAGAGCGCAGCCATTTTGAATGCGAGATCGAGCGAGGGGTCATGTTGGTCGGCCTCGATCGCGATGATTGCCTGACGTGAGACCCCCAAAGCCTGCCCAAGATCGGCTTGGGTAAGACCCCTGGCAGTTCGTAAAGCACGGACATTGTTGATCATTTGGCTGGCTTGCGCGCAAAGGGGGCCACAAGGCCAAAACAGGCCCAGAACAGGGGATAAATCATCCAGCCAGGGACATGGGCGGCCCCGGCATAGCTTTCCGCAAAACCCCATGCCGAGAAAAGGGCCATGGCGACGCCGGAAGCCAAGATGAATTGCCGCGCCAAAAAAGCCCCGATGAATTCGTCACTGTCGCGGATCATCACCAGTGTGGCCCAAATCTGCCCGGCAATCGGTAGGCTCACCATGAATGACACAAGCCAGCGGGCGGGGGGAGGCAAACCGTCCATGGTGCCGGCAATCGCAACAATATTGATCAGGACATAGATGCCCATGAACATGAAGGTTCGTGTGATATAGGTCTTGGCTTGGGGTGTCTGTTCCACGACTTTGTCCTCCACCATCGCAGTCCGTAATGTCAGGTAAACCTAACATCGGAAGAATGTCAGGTCAAGCTTACATCGCAGGTGGCTTGCATTTCTGGTCCAAGCGTCGCATTGCATCTGCACAAATTGCCCTCTACTCGGGGGCCAACATAGCAAAAGCGAGCCGACAGGTTCGCTGCTTCAGGGGCGCACGCACATATGTTTGACAAGATCCTGATTGCCAATCGCGGCGAGGTGGCCGTTCGTATCATCAAGACCTGCCGCCGCATGGGCGTGAAGACGGTGATTGTGTTTTCCGAGGCTGACCGCGATTCCATGGCGGTCGAAATGGCCGATGAGAAAGTGTTTATCGGCCCGGCTCCTGCGGCAGAATCCTATCTGGTGATCGACAAGATTATAGCCGCCGTCAAACAAACCGGGGCTCAAGCCGTTCATCCAGGTTTTGGCTTCTTGTCGGAAAAAGTGGAATTTGCCCAGCGTTGTGCCGATGAGGGCATCGTCTTCATTGGTCCTAATCCCCATGCCATCCATGCCATGGGCGACAAGATCGAAAGCAAGAAGACTGCGGCGGCCGCTGGCGTCTCCTGCGTGCCGGGCCATATTGGCGAAATTGCGGACACCGCCCATGCGGTCGCGATTTCTGAAGAGATTGGCTATCCGGTCATGATTAAGGCGTCGGCTGGCGGTGGCGGCAAGGGCATCCGCGTGGCCTATGACCGCAAGGACGTCGAAGAAGGCTTCCCGGCCGTGCGCGCAGAAGCCAAGAATGCCTTTGGCGATGACCGCATCTTTATCGAGAAATTCATTCTGGCCCCACGCCATATCGAAATCCAGGTCTTGGGCGACAAGCACGGCAATGTCGTCCATTTGTTCGAACGCGAGTGCTCGATCCAGCGGCGCAACCAAAAAGTCATTGAAGAGGCCCCAAGCCCGCTTCTCGACGAGGCAACCCGTGCGGCCATGGGGGCCCAAGCCGTCGCACTCGCCAAGGCTGTCGGGTATGACAGCGCTGGGACGGTGGAATTTGTCGCCTCCGGCAAGGACAAGAGCTTCTATTTTCTGGAAATGAACACCCGCCTGCAGGTGGAACACCCGGTTTCTGAGGCCATCACCGGGCTTGATCTGGTTGAGCAAATGCTGCGGGTGGCTGCAGGTGAGGCTTTGTCTTTCCAGCAGCAAGACCTCAAAATCAATGGCTGGGCCATTGAAAGCCGCATCTATGCCGAAGATCCTTATCGTAACTTCTTGCCCTCCATTGGTCGCTTGAAGCGCTATCTGCCGCCGGTTGAGGGTGATTTTGGCACCCATAAAGTGCGCAATGATGCCGGTGTGCGCGAGGGCGATGAGATTTCGATGTTCTATGACCCCATGATCTCAAAACTGGTCACCTGGGGTCCAGATCGCTTATCGGCCATTGATGCTCAGGCTGCCGCGCTTGATACGTTTTTGATCGAAGGCATTCAGGACAATATCCCGTTTCTAGCTGCGGTTATGGAAGAAAGCCGCTTCCGGTCCGGGGACATTACAACCGCCTATATCAAGGATGAGTTCCCAGACGGCTTCAAAGGCGCCCCTTTGACCGACAAAATCCAGCGCCTGATGGCAGGGGTCGGCGCGCTCGTCCATATGCGGAAACTGGCCCGTGATGGTGAAATCAGTGGCCGCATGACCCCGCATAAGCCGATCCGGAGCGACTGGGTCGTGCGCATTGAGGGCACCTATCACCCCCTCCATGTCGAGATCACGCCCGATGGCGCTCATGTCCGTTTTGAGAGCGGCGAGACCATTGAGATTAAGAGCGACTTCAAACCCGGTGACCGTTTGATTACGGGTACAGCCCACGCCCGCGGTGTATTCGAGGATGAGGGCTTTGCTGTTAAATTCAAAGATCGCGTCCAAGGCTATGAGTTCCAATATCGAGGGGCCAAAGCTGTTGTGATCGTGGCAACCCCGCGCGATGCAGAACTGCACGCCAAGCTGCCAGAAAAGGTCGCGGCCGATACCTCCCGTCTGATCATCTCCCCCATGCCGGGTTTGGTTGTGTCGATTGATGTGGTTGCCGGTCAGGAAGTCAAATCCGGCGAGGCCATCGCCATTGTCGAGGCCATGAAGATGCAAAACATCATTCGAGCCGAACGCGATGGCAAAGTGGCCAAAGTCCATGTCGGGGCAGGGGCGGCGGTAGCGGCTGATGAAATCCTCGTAGAACTGGCCTGAACCTATGTCAGGCCAGCCATGGCGTGGGGTCGGCTTCTTGCGCGATCAGCGCAAGTCCATGTGCGATGGACACGAATTGATCGCCCGTCTCGACTTTTGCAGCCCCAAAGCGGGTCTCGAACAGGGTTTTTACCGCCGGTACAAAGCTTGACCCGCCGGTCAGGAACACCCGGTCAATGCCACCCTCATCCAATCCCGCAGCCAATAGAGCCTCGCCAACACAGGCATCCAAGTCGGCCAGATCGGGCGCGATCCAGGCATCAAAATCAGCGCGTTTGACCTCAGCCTGTAAATGATGGCGGCCAAAGCTCAGGCGGAAGATCGCATCATCATGCTGGGACAGGCGTGTCTTAACCTGCCCAATGGCTTGGTAGAGGTGATAACTGGCCTCAGCGTCGAGAAAATCGAGGAAGGCTTGGACTTTTTGCGGCGACAGGGCCTGACGAGCCAGCTTTTGCAAGTCCTGGTAATCGCGCGTATGGCGCATGATCGACAATTGGTTCCATTGCGAAAATCGGCTGAAATAGGCCAATGGCAACGGCAACACTTTGCCGTCACTGGCATAATCAGAGCCTTTTCCAAACAAGGGGGAGACAACATGGTCGATGATACGTTGGTCAAAGCGGTCCCCGGCGATACCGATGCCGCGGTGGGCTAAGGCTTCTGCGTGGCGGCCTTTGGCGCTGTGGTGAAAGCGCAAAATGGAAAAATCACTCGTCCCGCCGCCAAAATCAGCGACCAGAATGGTGGCATCGCGTGTCAAACGCTGCGCAAAGAAAAAAGCCGCTGCCACAGGTTCATAAACATGGGCGATGTCATCGAAACCGGCTTGGGTTAGCGCGGCTTGATAGCGTGTGCGTGCTAGGTCTTCATCCGATCGGGAGCCGGCAAACTTCACGGGTCGGCCCACCAGTACGCGGCGCGGGAACGGGCTGTCGGCGCGCTCTGCCAGTCGGCGCAGAAAAGCCGCCAACAGGTCTTCAAACTTCCAATTGCGGTTCAAGATCACGGTGCTGGTGAAGAGGGGGCTGGCTGCAAAAGTCTTAAACGACTGAATGAAGCGACAATCTCCACCCAATTCCAAAAACCGATCAATCGCCCAAGGCCCTATTTCCATCATTGGCTTAGCGCGGTCATCTTCTTCATCCAACCAAAAGCACAAAACCGACCGACAGGCCTGAACCAAGGCCTGATCGTGGGCAAAGCCAATCGCACGACTTTTGCCCTGCCCATCGGGCAAGGTTGCAACACTGTTGGTTGTCCCGAAGTCGAGACCAAGGGTGGGGCGATGTGTCATGGGGGCGGTGGGCTTAACGGTCTGGCGGAGGGTTGTCTAGGGTCAAACGAGTCAGAGCTGATGGTGACAGGCACCTCCATCTCATCGCTGCAGGCTTTCTTGAGCCGACTTGTTGACAAAAGTTAGATATCTAATATTTTTTTCCAATGCGCCCTCTTTTTCATCCCATTCTGCACGCCGCACATTTGATCGAAGCGCAGCTACGCGATGCTTTGGCACCCATCGGGCTGCACCCAAGACAGGCACGTATGCTGATGGCAATTGCCGAAAATGGGCCGCTTAAGCAGGCCCAATTGGCGCTCGCCTTTGATTTGGCTCCCCCAACCGTGACGATCATGCTCACCCGATTGGCGCGTGATGGCCTGATCAACCGACACAGTGTGGCCGACCAAAAGCAGACCGCTATTGCCTTGACCGAAGCGGGGAGGGCTTTGATCCCTGAGATTGAGCGGGCTTGGATGCAGGTGGATCGGATGCTGTGCCACAGCATTGGAACCTCACAAGCTGAGGGCCTAAGCCAGACGGCCCGCAAGCTGCGTGACGCCCTTGGTGGCAAACCGCCCCACGCCAAATTGGGAGATGACGAATGCGGGTATTGACCAAACTATGCGCTTCTATGGCTTGTCTTGTCCTAATCAGCTGGACAAGCCAGGCCTTAGCCCAAGCCCCAGCTTCTAAAGCACATTATCCGATTGTCGGCACGGGTCAGGACCAATGTTACGGCGTGACGGGGGAGGTTATCCCTTGCCCGCTCCAAGGGCGGGCTTTGTCTGGGCAGAATGCCCAGCACCCCGGCAATCGGGCTTCCTACAAAGATCTCGGGGATGGCACTGTGCGCGACATGGTCACAGGCCTTGAGTGGGCAAAAGCCCCCAGCATCCCGCTGACATATGCCCAAAGCGCTGGCTATGCGCGGGCCAGCCGTCTGGGTGGCCATGATGATTGGCGGGTTCCAACCATTCGTGAGCTCTATTCTTTGATTGATTACCGGGGCAGCTATCGCGGCGATCCTGCAAACTCCCGGCCCTATATCGACACCTCCGTGTTCCAGTTTGCCTATGGCAAGGGATTGGGCTTGGGTGATGCTGCGGAAGGACAGCGCCCGATCGATGTGCAGGAGTGGAGCTCAACGCGCTATGTTGGGAAAACCATGGGTCGGGATGACACGGTCTTCGGCGTCAATTTTGCCGATGGCCGGATCAAGGGCTATCCTGTTATGGATCCAGCCAACCAAATGAGAACGCCGCACCGGCTTGGCGTTCGGCTGGTGCGTGGCAAGCCTTATGGCGGGAATGATTTTGCCGCTGCGGCCGACACAGTCCATGATCAAGCAACACAGCTCATGTGGCAGCGCCAAGATGATGCCACACCACGATCCTGGGCTGATGCCTTGGCCTATTGCGACGGGCTGACGCTGGCTGGACATCAGGATTGGCGATTACCCAATGCCAAGGAATTGCATTCCATCGTGGATTATGACCGCATTCCTGCCATCGACCCTGTTTTCAAGCTGAGCGATCCAAAAACCTATCTTTGGTCATCAACCACCCATTTAGAAGGCCCGCCTCCAGCCAGCGAGGCAGGGCGGGCTTTCCAACAAGCGGGGGAGCTGGCTGTCTATGCGGCAATTGGCCAAGCCCAAGGCTTTATGGAAACCCCGCCGGGTTCCGGGCATAGGCGTTGGCTGGATGTCCATGGGGCAGGAGCCATGCGCAGCGATCCCAAAACCGCTTTGCCCGGGCAATTCCCTCAGGGTTTTGGTCCACAAGGGGATGATATTCGCGGGCACCACCTTGCCATATGTGTGCGCGATGCCCGGTGAAATTAGCCCACGGAACTTGCCCGATCACGGCCTTGAACCTCAAACATCCAGCCGGGATATTCGGGCGGCAAGGCAGAGACTTTGTCGAGGGTTGCAAGCTCGTCCGCGCTTAAGCGCACCGAAACCGCACCAAGATTATCGCTCAATTGCTCCTCGGTCTTGGCCCCAATGATAACGCTGGTCACCCAAGGCCGATGCAGCAGCCACGCCAGCGCGACTTGTGCGACAGAAACCTGATGGGCCGCCGCAATGGGTTCCATCGCTTCAACGCAATCGAAAAGCCGTTCCTTATTGACAGGCGGGAAGTCAAAGCTGGCCCGGCGGGCATTATTGGGGCCTGCCTGATTGCGCTTGAATTTACCTGATAACAGACCCCCAGCCAGCGGACTCCACGGCAAGATGGCGAGTTTCTCGCTCATGGCCAGTGGTACGACCTCGCGTTCGAGATCGCGCGAGGCCAAGGTGTAATACATTTGCATGGATTCAAAACGGGCATAATTGTGCCGTTCAGCGATGCCATTGGCTTTGGCGGTTTCCCACGCAGCCCGGTTGCACAGGCCGATATAGCGGACACGGCCTGAGCGGACGATGTCATTGAGGCTATCCATCACTTCCTCAAGCGGGGTCAGCGGGTCATAGCCGTGGATCTGATAGAGGTCGACATGATCCATTTTCAGCCGCCGAAGACTGGCGTCGATGGCGTCGAACAGATGTTTGCGCGACAGACCCGAGATATTGCGCGTGGTTTGCCGACGCTTGGCCTCGGCCTCAGCATGTGGACTGGCATCAGGCGGCAACAGATCCTGAACCCGTCCATGGGCCTTGGTGGCAATGACAATCTCATCACGGCGCAGGCCTTTGTCGATCACAGCCTGGCCCAACATGTGTTCTGAGATACCATTGGCGTAAACATCGGCTGTATCAAAAAAATTGATACCCGCATCAAAGGCCTGGCGAACAAGATTGCTCGCAGTATCCTGATCCTGCCCGCCTATAGCTGACCAGATGCCACCGCTACCGCCAAAGGTCATGGTGCCCAGACACATCTCCGACACGACAAGACCAGTCCGGCCCAGAGTTTTGTATTTCATCGGCGCGCCTCCTCCAATTATTGTCTCGTTTCAAGGCAGGCTACACGCTGTGCTGCATCCTTGGCTATCCCTAAATGCGTGATGGCGATAAGGCCCGAGCATGGCAGAGACATTTGATGTGATTGTGGTGGGGGCAGGAGCGGCAGGCCTGATGGCGGCTGCGCGCGCCGGGCAACGTGGCCGAAAAGTGCTTCTGCTTGAGCATACCAGCACGGTCGGGGCGAAAATCCTGATTTCGGGCGGTGGGCGATGCAATTTCACCAATATGGAGATTAAGCCCGACCGCTTTATCTCGGCCAATCCCCATTTTGCGCGCTCGGCGCTTGCCCGTTACACCCAATATGATTTCATCGATTTGGTTAAATCCTATCATATTCCGTTTTATGAAAAGACCTTGGGGCAATTATTCTGCGAAGGGGCAGGGGCGGCGCGCCTCATCGTCGATATGTTGCTGGCTGAATGCACCAAAGGTGGGGTGACGATCGCAACCGATGTGCAGGTCCAGGAAGTGGCGCGGTCGGGCGAGAATTATGTCGTCACCACGCACGTGGGTCGGGCCATAGCACCAAGCCTCATCATCGCCACAGGCGGCCCGTCTATCCCGAAATTGGGCGCTACGGGCTTTGCCTATGAGATTGCCCGCCAGTTTGACCTAGCCGTGATAGAGCCCAAGCCTGCGCTTGTGCCCTTGGTGTTTGGGATCAAGGATATTGAATTGATGCGGCCTCTGGCAGGGGTGTCGCTTGAAGGGGTAGCGGCCAAAGGCAAGACAGCTTTTCGCGAAGGCATGGTCTTTACCCATCGGGGCCTATCTGGGCCTGCCATCCTTCAGATCAGTTCCTATTGGAATAAAGGCGAGAGCATCCATCTCAACCTCCTGCCCGATATCAAAGCCGATCAGTGGCTGATTGAGGCAAAGACCGCCCGCCCGCGCGCGCAGGCCGCAACCATCTTGGCCGAGCGTTTACCCCAGCGCTTAGCCCATGCCTTGGCCGACAAGGCGGGGCTGGACCGCCCCATGGCAGACCTGAAAGACGCACAACTGCGAAGCTTGTCTCAGACCCTGCACCATTGGGACCTGACGCCTGTGGGAGATGAGGGCTATGCCAAGGCCGAAGTGACCAAGGGCGGCATTGATACCGCCGCCCTCAATCAAAAGACGATGGAGGTGAAGGCGGTCCCGGGCCTCTATTTTATCGGCGAAGCCGTCGACGTCACGGGTTGGCTTGGTGGCTATAATTTCCAATGGGCTTGGTCGAGTGGGGTGGCAGCAGGCGAGGCGGTCTAAGCGCTGCCCTTCACCATCGCCCTTAAGCCGCCACTTGTTAGGGCTGCCACATCGAGAAGGGCCGCTGGCAACATCACATCGGGCGGGGCACAGAGATAGAGCGGTTTCCAAGTGGGATTGAACTTGTCCTTAAAGCGGCGAAGCCCGCGGAAGCCATAAACCGCCTCGCCCTCTTCGAACACGATGGCCCCAAGCCGCGCCAATAGGGGCGCACCTTTAAAGTCCTGCAAGCCAGACAGCGGTGCCATGGCCAGATCGAAGCGTTGATAGCCGTTTGCTTGAGCCCATAAGGCGATCTCAACAAACAGAAAATCCATCACCCCATTGGGGCCATCAGGACGATGGCGCATCAGGTCAATGGCGATTTCCTGCCCATCGGCAGTGGTCCATAGGCTGGCAAAGGCGACCATCTGGCCTTGGGGGTCGCGCACATAGGCCGTTGGGAAGCGGCTGAGATACGCCCGGTCAAACGACCCAAGGGAAAAGGTCTTTTCCCCGCCATGATGGGCTTTAAGCCATGCGGTTGAAATTGGCTCCATCTCATCAAGCAGGGCAGGGGTTTGAGCGGCTTGAGCAAGATTGAATACCATGCCCTCACGCTGCAGGCGGTTGCGCGCTGTGCGCAGGTTCTGGGCGGCTTTGCCGCTGAGAGAAAAGTCTGCCAGTTCAACGATTGCAGTCTCGCCAATCTTGCGCACGACATAGCCCGCTTCGGCAAAGTCGGGCACCACATCGCGTGAGATCGCGTAATAAATTGGCCTTGCCCCGGCTTGATCGGCAGCTTCACGCACCGAGGCGATTAACTCTTGGCGCTCGCCCGCTTGGCCAATCGGATCACCATAAATCACCCATCGATTGCCCCGGGGTCGATACATGACAAAGCTTCGGTTTGACCGGGAAAACACAAATTGCTTGTCGCCCAAAAATGCAAGATTGGCGTCCGCGCGGGCACTGTCGGCGTGAGCGAGGATGTCTTCAATCAGGGCAAGTTCTTCGGGCGCGCTCTTTCGGCGAAATTGCGCGCGCCAAGGTGTGAGAAGGGCTGCGACTGTGGCAAATAAAGTAATGACGGAGGCTGCAGTCAGTGCGCGCAGGCTGCGGGCAGCATCGGCATCGCGCACAAAATCCCACCACATCTCAGTTCTGAAGTCGACGTTTTGATGGGTGAACAGGGCTAACCACGCTGCAGCAGCAACTGCACCCAAAAGGGCTGCGATCCAGCCGGGCGATAATAAAGAGGGCCCCAAGGCTGATTTGCGTGTAAAGGCAGGCCCGCATGGCAATGTCAGCAGCAGGATGACTGTCAGAATGCTCGCTTCTTCCCAGTCGAGGCCTTTGGCAAGGGAGAAGACAATGCCCCCCGTCAGCAAGATGATGGCGGCCCCCCATGCAGCAGCAACTTTGCGCCAAAGCCCGGAGGCCACCAACAATAACAACACCCCTATGATGCTTGTGGCAAAGTGGGAGAGGTCTGAGATCGCGCGCAAGTCCCACGCATCAATGGCCTGCATGCGCGCGGCCATGGCTGGGGTGGCAACTGAAGCCAGTAGGACGAGCCCTGCGGCAAAGACGAGGGTTGCAAGGATGCGCGGGGATAGCTCCAGGGTTGCCTCGCCCAATGTAAGGCCAACGCGGGCACCGAGGCGTGCACCCAAGGTCGAGCTCAAGGTTGAACCCAATTTTCGGGCTGCCTCTGTCGCAGGCCGTGCTGCTGGAGTTGCATGGTCCAGCCCGAGGATGATGGTACCGATCACCAGTGGTACGAATGTGTAAAGAAGTCGATAGAGCACAAGTGCGACCGCCGCGCCGGGCGTATCCTGCGTGATGGGGGCAAAAGTGAGGATTGCGGCCTCAAAGATACCCAGTCCGCCGGGGCTACCTGACAACGCCCCCAGCAAGCCTGCCAGCACATAGACCGCCAGAAAGGCCGGAAAAGACCATCCCCCATGATCGGGCAGGAGCACATAGAGCACGGCTGCTGCACACACCCATTCCCCGGCAACCAAGAGCAGATGACGGGCAGCAGGCCCAAGTTCGGGACGGTGCACACTGGCCCCACCGATCTGCGCCCGCAATGGTCCTCGGCGGGCATAGATCAGCCACAACGTCCCGGGTATGCAGAGTAGCAGTCCAAGCCCATACCAGAACAGGCTCGACAAAGGGCCATGTGTGGCTACTTCTGGCGCAGCAACCAACAGGCCCAACCCCGCAATGCTGAGGCCCCCTATCTGGACACCAGAACCGGTCAGAAAGGATAATGCCCCAATTTCAGAAGGTTGTAGGCCCCATTTGCGGTAAAGCCGTTGCCGCGCGGTTCCAGCAGTCACCCATGAATAGCCTAGACTATTGGCCAAGGCATACGTGGCAATACTGGCCCGCGCTGTCCGCGCGCGCGGCAGACTTTTGCCCAGCAAGTTCAAAACAAAGCGGTCATTAGCTGCTAAAGCAAGATAGGAAAGCCCCACACAGGCCAGCGCCACCAAGAGCGTCCACGGACTAACCTGATTTAAAACGCGCGTGAGGTCCTGCACGCTGTGGTGCGTCATTTCCGTGTGGATGAGCCAGAGCGCCAGGCCAAATATGATCAGGCTGAAGCCTGCGGTCGCCAAAGGATGGGTGAGGCCACCGCGCAGGCGGGCCCAACCGAGCGCCAGAGCGCTGAGCCAAACGGGTGACCGGGCGGTGTCATCACCCGGTTCCTCATGGATGTCGTCGTCAAAGCCGCTCACAATGGCTTATGGTGCCTGCATCCGGGCATGCTGGCAATCAGGCGCGGTGTCGATCACGTGCCAGAAGGCCTTAATTCAACATCTGGCCACACCTGGGGCGTCAGCGAACCAAACGCTTTAGGCGGCGATGTCGCGCACCCTGGCCTTGAACAAATCCCGCGCAAGTCCTTTGCCGAAAATCGCTAAAGCGCGGCCTTTAGCAAATTCCCGAACGGCAGCAACGCGGGCAAAGCCTTTGAAGGCGGCCAATGTCTCACTTACCGCCTCAGGCGGATGGGTGATAATCACCGCATCATAGGCCTGCAACCGAGAAGGGGCGATTGGATTGGTTAGTCCATCTGGCGCCCACAGAATGCGGATGGAGTCCGCACAGCGGGTTGCCTCATGATTGAGTTCAAAATGCACGCCCGGAAACTGCCGGGCGAGCAGTGCGACATGAGCCCCGGCATCTTTGGCCATCACTTCGATGACATCAGCACAAGACAGGTCGAGGGTGGTGTGGACCCGTTGCAACAGGGCCCATGATGCGCGTTGTGCGCGGCGTTGTGCCATTTGGCTTTCAGATTCAAGTTGTTGTTTTTCTTCTGCACGCGCCACAAGCGTCTCCTAAATGATCCTTGCAGTGTGAATCGCGTTGGTAAACGAGACGTTTAGCGCTGGAAAAATTGCAGCAGGCAGATGGAATTATCCACCAGTGCCGACCGTTTTCCTGCAAGGCTGGACCTGACTCATGACCCGGTCTAGCCTGTTGTCATGAAAGCCGACGAGATCAATCAATTCCTCAAGCAGGCCTTTTCAGGCGGTCAACCGCCCGTGGTTGAGGCTGCAGATGGTCAAACGGCGCGCTGCCGTATTGCCTATCACCCCCACCAGATCCGCCCCGGCGGTACCTTATCCGGGCCGACTATGATGGCCTTGGCGGATACAGCCGCCTATGCATTGGTCTTGTCAGCCATTGGGTTTCAACCGCTCGCGGTGACCACCAATTTGTCAATTCACTTCATGCGCAAACCAAAACCGAAAGATCTGATCGCTGATGTGCGCATGATGAAGCTGGGCAAAAGCTTGGCGGTGATGGATGTGGCTATCCATTCAGACGGGGAGGAGGATTTGGTGGCCCATTCTGTGGTGACTTATTCAATCCCGCCTCAATCCCATGGTGAACAAACGGGGGCAGCGTGACGCGACAGCAAACATTTGGGCTGATCTGCCTGTCAGGCTTTTTGGCGGTTGCCATCGGGGCCTTTGGCGCACACGGTGTGAGTGATCCCAAGGCCAAGGCTTGGATTGTCACGGGCAGCAGCCAGCATATGGCGCATACACTGGCCATGTTCGCAGCCATCTGGCTGCAGGATCAGGGCTATCGACGTGCCAAGCAGGCCGTCCTGCTCTTTGGGGTGGGTATTTGTCTGTTTGCTGGGTCGCTTTATGCGCTGGCCTTAGGTGCACCGCGATTGATTGCGATGGCAGCCCCGATGGGCGGGCTGAGCCTTCTGGCAGGCTGGTTGGTCCTGGCTTTTGCCTGCTTAAGCCACAAGGATACGACCGATGCCTGATGATGTTTGCCGGATCGATTGGTCTCGGTTTGGGCTATCAGAGCCCGAGATGCTGCCGGTTAATGGCATTGATATGGCGGTATGGGATAGCCATACGCCCAGCCAATGTCCGCCCCTTGTTCTGTGTCATGGTTATCCGGAACTGGCATTTTCCTGGCGGCACCAACTGACTGGCCTTCCCAAGGCCGGGCTGCGGGCTATTGCCCCTGATCTGCGTGGCTATGGCCTGACATCGGCACCTGATGCCATCGAGGCCTATGATCTGGCGACGCTGACAGGTGATCTGGCTGCTTTGCTGGATGCCAAGGGCATCGAAAGGGCTGTGTTTTGCGGCCATGACTGGGGCGGGCTCATCGTATGGGCCATGGCGACACGGCGGCCAGACCGCGTCGCCGGGGTCATTGGGGTCAATACACCTTATACCAAGCGCCCACCGATTGACCCAATCGCGCTTTATGAACGGCGCTTCGGTCCGGATCATTACATCATTTTCTTCCAAAAGCCCGGTGCCATGGAAGCCATTCTTGAAGCCGACATTGACAAGACTTTCCGCTTCTACATGCGCCGCTCGACTGTCTCGCCGGTGGAGTTTGATGCCCGCCCTCAGGACAAGCGCAACCATGCCTTCCAGCTGGCTCTGCAAAGCTTTGGCAAGACCAAGGCAGCCAACCCGCTCTTGAACCCTGAAGAGCATGCTGTTTATGTCGATACCTTCACACGGACCGGGTTTCGCGGTGGTCTTAATTGGTATCGCAACTTTACCCGCAATTGGCTCGACAGTGCTGATATTGCCGATCTTGTGCTCCAGCCCAGCCTGATGATCATGGCTGAAAATGATGTTGTGCTGCCGCCTTCAGCGGCCGATGGCATGGAAAAATATGTCCCCAATCTCGATAAAGTGCTGATCGCGGGCTGCGGCCATTGGACCCAGCAAGAAAAACCCGAAGAGACCAATCAGGCGATCATCACATGGATGAAGGCCCGCTTCGGCTGACCGAAGCGTGGTTGCCGCTTGACCTTGGCTTGCCTTGCGTCCGGCACCAAGCCGGACTAAGCAAAGACTGATTTTGAAGGGTTTCCATGGCCGACTCCGCCTCCATCCGCCGCGCGCTCTATCCCCAGATCGAGCCGTTTCAGACCAGTCGATTGGCTGTCAGCGATCTGCACACGCTTTATGTCGAGCAAGCCGGCAATCGTGATGGCGTGCCGGTGATTTGCCTGCATGGGGGACCAGGTGGTGGCATGAGCCCGGATATGCGCCGCTTCTTTCATCCTCAGAAATGGCGGATTATTGGGTTTGATCAGCGCGGCTGTGGGCAGTCCACGCCCCATGCTGAAATTCGCGAGAATACGACCTGGGATTTGGTGGCTGATATCGAGCGCATTCGCGAGCACCTGGGCATCGAACGTTGGGCGGTGTTTGGCGGGTCATGGGGCTCAACACTGGCTTTAGCCTATGCCATCACCCATCCAGATCGCGTTTTGGGCCTGACTTTGCGCGGCATCTTCCTTGTCACCCAAGCCGAAATCTCTTGGTTCTATCAATATGGGGCCAGCAATCTGTTCCCCGACGCATTTGCGCATTATGTCGGCATTATTCCTGAGGAGGAACGTGGCGATATTGTTGCCGCTTTCCACAAGCGTCTCTTCAGTGAGGATCGGGAAACCCGGCTCCGAGCTGCGCGTGCATGGGCACGCTGGGAAGGCGATTGCCTGTCAATGCGTGGCCCCGATGCGCGTCCCAACCGGTTTGAAGAAGACCGCTTTGTGGAAGCCTTTGCGCGCATTGAAAACCATTATTTCGTCAATAAGGGTTTTCTGGAAACCGATAGCTGGTTGCTGGATCACGCAGCGGTTCTGACCGACATCCCGATCCATATCGTCCATGGGCGTTATGATGTGTTGACACCCTTATCCTCAGCCTGGGCCCTAAAAAAGGTCCTGCCCCACGCTGAGCTGGAGATTATTGGCGATGCCGGCCATGCGAGCCTTGAACCCGGTATTGTCGACGCATTGGTGCGCGCAACCGACCATTTGGCAGCCAGGTTTGAAACCGGCTCCAAGCTGACCTAAATTGGTTTCATGACTGATCTTGTCCTGTTTGAGAACCGAGGAGTGGTGCGCGTATCAGGGCCTGACGCGGCAGCTTTGCTCGACGGTCTGTTCACCCGCAATGTTGGTGAAGCGGGGGCTGATCGGGCGATATTTGCCGCACTCTTGACCCCACAGGGTAAGTTTTTGGCCGATGTCTACATCCTGTCGCCACAGGCTGACACGTATCTGCTGGACGTGCCCGAGCCTGAAAACCTGACCCGGCGACTGATGATGTATCGCCTGCGCGCCAAGGCCATGATTGAAAATCTCTCAGCCGATTGGGCGGTGGGGGCAGTCTGGGATCGCACAGGTTTACCTGATGATGTCAGCGTTTATGCCGATCCCCGACATCTTGATATGCCGCACCGGTTTATGGGGCCGCGAGCCGGTCTTGTTCCTGTGGCAAAGTCAGAGGCGGCTCTCGGCCGCTATGACGCCCAACGTCATGGATTGGGAGTGCCCGACCTTGCCCGCGACCTGTTGACCGAAAAGGATTTTATCCTTGAAGGTCTGATGGATGAGATGGGTGGGGTGGATTTCAAGAAGGGCTGTTATGTCGGTCAGGAAATGACCAGCCGCATGAAGCGCCGCACGACAGTGCGGTCTAAGCTCTGCCGGATTGAGTTTGCTGGACCAGAGCCCGCCTTTGATGCCCCAATAAGCGCCGATGGCTGGGAGGTAGGGCGCATCCGCACAACCAGTCCCGGTCAAGGTCTGGCCCTGATCCGTTTTGACCGGGTGGAAAAGGCGCGCGCAGACGGTCACGTTCTGACGGTCGATGGACAGCCCATAAAACTGACCCCGCCGGACTGGATGGTCGTCCCCCAAATGTCCAGCGCTGACTGATCAGTTTGCCAAGCCGGCAATCAGGCTGAGCCCCACTAACGAGACACACGTCGTGATGAAGACCACGCGGGCAGCGGTGGCCGCCCAGATGCCCGCCTGTCGGGCTTGGATGAAGACATTGACGGCACTGGGGCAGGCTGCCAGCAAAGTGGCAGCAAGAATAAACGTCCGATCCGCACCAATGGCCTGAAGACCAAACCACATGGCCAGCGGAATTAAGGCACATTTGGTCAGTACCACAACGCAGACGTCCTGCCAGGATTGGGGAGTGGCTTGGCCTTGACTGGTTGCCATCACAATGCCCAAAGCGACCAGTCCCGCGGGACTGGCTGCGGCCCCGAGCATATCCAAAGGCCGCATCAGCGATGCAGGCAGGCTTATCTGGGTGAGGGCGAGGGCAAAGCCGATCAGCGCCCCAAGGCTGACTGGATTGAAAAGGCCGCCCAACATGGCGCGGACCACAGCCTTGCTATCCACCGCTGGCTTGGCCGCATAAAGACCTGCGACGCCCAGACCCACGACCAAGATGTTTTCAACCGCGACCAAAGCAGCCGCCAGCGCCATAACATGATGGTCAAACAGGCTGGCAAGCAGAGCCGTGCCCAGAAAGGCGGTATTGCCAGATGAGGAGGCAAAACCAATGCCGGCCTGCCGTTCAGCGCCATGCCCCAAAATCCAGGCCACGCCACGCCCAACCAAATGACCACCCAGCAACACACCCAACCAGACCAAGATGATCTGGCCGTGGTTAGGCCCAGGCACAGGGGCCTTGGCCATGGAGGTTAAAAGCAGGGCCGGGAAAGCAAGCCAGAAGACAAATTGAGAAAGACCTGCAGCGGTTTTCCCATCAAACAGACCCCGCCGCGCACCTGCCCACCCAAGGCCGATCAGGGCAAAGATCGGCAAGGTGATCCACAAACTATCCATGCTGGCTTGCCGCCGCGTGCATGGCCGCTATTAGCGGCCGGTGAATTGGGCGGGCTGTTTGGACAAAAAGGCCATCACACCAATGCGGAAATCATCCGTCCGCCCAGCTTCCCGCTGCAGGCGGCGTTCAAGATCCAATTGGTCCGCCCAATCATTATCCAGACTATCCCACGCTGCTTGTCGGATCATCGACAGGGTTTTGGTCGGTCCAGACGCCAATTCCCGGGCAAGGACCAAGGCCTGCTCCATCAAGTGGTCTGGCGGTGTCAGTCGATTGATCAAGCCCCAGTCAAGTGCCCGCGCAGCAGGCAATTTCTCGCCCAAAAGCATCATCTCCATCGCGCGGGCGCGGCCAATGGCGCGCGCCAGCATATAGGTGGAGCCGCCATCGGGTACCAAGCCAATCCGGCGGAATGCCTGCAGGAAATAAGCATTCTCGCTTGCCAGGATCAAATCGCCCAACAGCGCGAATGAACAGCCAATCCCCGCAGCAGCCCCATTCACGGCGGTAATGAAGGGCACGGGTAGATTGCGGATGGCAGTCACCAGCGGATTATAAATGCTTTCAAGCGCCGCACCGGCATCCAATTGCCCAGGCTCTGGGGATCCATTGATGTTTGAAGCGGTTGCGCCGAGGTTGGCCCCAGAGCAGAAGCCCCTGCCGGCACCGGTCAAAATGATGGCGCGGGCTTCTTGTGCCGCCCGATCGAAGGCAGCGGTCATGTCGCGTGCCATGTCCAGTCCACAGGCATTCAATGTGGCCGGATCGTTCAAGGTGATGATCGCCACATCACCGTCCAGCGCGTATAGCAGTTTCTGAAAGTCCGACATCATTGTCTCCCAAAGCATTGTTGGGCCCGATCTCAAGGGGCGGGCTTCTGTGGTGGTTGGCAGCCGCCAAACGGCTGGAACACCAAAGCCTAGTGCACAAAGTCAGGCGAGGGAAGGTCCTACAACGGGGCCAATCAGGCCTTCGGCATCGGTGGGATTATACTGGCAATCAGAAGCTGAATGTCGCTGGTGAGCTGGGCTTTGTCCAAAGCACTTTCAGCAATGCCATTGGCGGCAGCAAAGGCGACGCGGGCCAATTGCTGTGCTTTTGCCCGAGGGCGCCCTTGCGTCTGTATGGCTTGGGCGATCTTGTCCCGGATGTCCTGGTCAATCGCCTCAAAACAGGCAGATGCGTGGGTGTCTTTCGCGGCAAATAAGTCCGCGGCGTGTTCGGATCGTCGGATCAATTCAAGTACCATGACCTGTTTGGCGATCAGGGCTGAGGCAACCCGATCCTGCAATTGCCCTTTACCGGCCAGCCCATGCTCTGCGGCTTCCTTGAGGCGCAGGGCCACATGCTCTGCTACCGCCTTAAACACGGCTTCCTTATCTCGGAAATAGCCATAAATGGTGACTTTGGACATGCCTGACGCTTCGGCAATGGCTTCCATCGTAGTCCCGCGAAATCCATGGTCAACGAACACAGTCAAAGCCGCTTGAACCACTTTAGTGCGCCGTGCCGCGCGGACCGGTGTCATGGGGGCAGGTTCAAAGGACCAAGGCTTTTTATCTTGAGAATTTGAACGACTTGTCATTTCTTTGTTCACATCGTAAGATTTTTGGACGCGGCTCGTGGTGCGCGAGGAGAAAGTCAAATGGCAGAACAGGTTTTGGTCACGGGTGCGAATGGCTTCATTGTAAGCCACAGCATTGCTCAGCTTTTGGCGGAGGGCAAGCAGGTGATCGGCACAGTACGCAATCCAGACGATCCTGTCAGAACCGCGCATTTACGTGCTTTGCCACGGGCTGAGACGGGTTTACGCATGGTAGCCGCCGATCTGATGTCAAAAGACCCGTTTTCGGATTTTCTCGATGTCGATTTCGTCCTGCACATGGCCAGTCCTTATGTGCTGACAGTCAAGGACCCCCAACGCGATTTGGTCGATCCAGCGGTGCAAGGAACACTGTCATTGCTGCGCGCGGCGGCTCGTTCAAGCCGAATCAAGCGGGTTGTTTTGACCTCGTCAATGGCCGCCATTACCGATGAACCCGATGGTAGAGTGCTGACAGAATCCGACTGGAACGATAAATCTTCTCTAACGCGCAATGCCTATTACTTTTCCAAGACCATGGCTGAACGGGCGGCTTGGGAGTTTATGGCGCGCGAGAAGCCGGGGTTTGATCTGGTGGTGATCAATCCATTCATGGTGATCGGCCCGTCCTTGTCGGCCGAGATCAATACATCCAATCAGATTCTGGTTGATGTTACCGCGGGGGTTTATCCCGCTATTCTGGCGCTTGAATGGGGATTTGTGGATGTGCGTGATGTTGCAAACGCACATGTCCGCGCACTTGCTGCGCCGAATGCCCAAGGCCGCTATATCTGTGCAGCTGCCAATCGCAACATGGCCCATTTGGTTAGTCTTCTGGCCAAAGCGGGTGCGCCCCAAGCCAAATTACCAAAGCTAGACTTGTCTGGTGGTTTCGGGACCGGACTGATGACGTTGATGTCCTATGCTCAACCGGCAGGGGTTGGATCCTATCTGCGCACCCATTTGGGCCGGGTTCCACGCTTTGATAACACCAAAATCCAGCGGGATTTGGGGATTGGGTTCCGCGACGTCGATCAAACCATCATCGACACGGTGCATGACCTGATCAGACACGGCCATCTAAAGTCCATTTGAGTGATCCATTACAGCGAGAGTTTCAGCAGGAGGCGTGCATGGCGCTCAAATTCGTTCGCGGAGCTATTTGGATAATCACTGCCCTCGTGGTCCTGATTGGTGGCTTCCTTGTCTGGTTTTTTCTGAATTTTGGCGGGCAGGGTGATCGTTTCCCGCGCTTGGCTGAGCCTACCCCACGCATTCGGGCCGACATCGTTGCAACCCTAGCCGAGCCACCTGGCAACATTGCTGTGTCCCAAGATGGCCGCATTTTCTTCACCTATCATGCCGAGAGCCATCCCGACATCAAGGTTCTTGAATGGGTTGATGGCAAGCCAAGACCCTATCCAAATCTGGCGATGCAGACGCCCGATCCAGACAAGCCGTCTTACGGGTCAGTCTTCAATCTCCGTATTGATTCCAAGAACCGGCTTTGGAGCATTGATCATGGCGAGCATGGTCTATTTGGCGCGCGATTGGTGTGTGTGGATTTGGCGACCAATCGGGCGATACGCCAGATCAAATTGCCCAAAGAGGTCGCAGGGGTGGGCTCCTATTTGCAAGATATGCAAATCGATCCCGCTGGCAAAACCATCTTCATTGCCGACATTGGCGTGTTCAATCGTCATCCTGGTTTGGTCATTGTGGATATCGAAAGTGGCTCGGCTCGGCGTGTGCTCGACCGTCATCCAGCCATTATGGCAGAGCCTTATGCTGTCTTTGCCCAAGGCCGTCACATGCAACCATTGGGCAATAATCTCTTCTGGTTTCACCCAGCCTTTGACCCCATCGCGCTCGATCGGGAAGGAACATGGCTCTATGTCGGGCCGATGTCCGGCAAAACCTTGTCGCGGGTTAAAGTTTCAGACCTGATGAACGGCGACTTGTCGGAAGCTGAATTGGCCAAGCGGGTCGAATTTTACGCCAATCGCCCGCAAGCCGATGGGCTGACAATCGACCGGGAAAACAATATTTATCTGACCGGCATTGAGGATGGGATTATTTGGAAGCTGGACACCAATAAAAAGCTGACCGCTTTGGCCGGGCACCCCAAAATGCGCTGGCCTGATGGCTTGAGTTTTGGTCCTGACAACTATGTCTATGTGGCTGACAGCAATATTCCCGATGTCATGATGAAATCGCGGGACCATATCCGAAAGTCAGGGCCTTATTATGTGTTCCGCTTCAAGGCCGATGGGACCGCTCCTGCCGGTCAGTGAGGGCACGTTTTTGCCTTGACCCATGCAGGCGGAAAGCTAGAACGACGTCAACCCGCATGTGAGCGGATGCAAGGACCGATTATGATCCAGCGCATGGTTTTCTCCGTCGGCGGCGACTCAGTGGTTGGCGATCTGCATCTGCCAGACGAAGGTGCGACTGGTTCAGTGGTGGTGGTTGCTGGCCCCATGACCAGTGTAAAGGAGCAGGTGACAGGCGTTTACGCGGCTGCCTTGGCTGCACGCGGCATCGCTGCCCTTGCGATTGATCATCGCACCTATGGGCAGAGTGGGGGAGCCCCTCAGAATTACGAGAATTGGCGTTGGAAGGTTGAAGACCTCGCCGCGGCCTTGGACGCATTGGCAGTTGACGTGCCAGGCATTGATCCGAACCGACTAGGCGCAGCGGCGATTTGCCTTGGCTGTGGCTATGCCGCGACCTTAGCTGCGGGCGACGCACGTATCCGCAGCCTTGGCCTTGTTGCTGGCTATTATCGCGACCCGAAAGCGATGCGGGCGAATGATCCTGAAGGTTTTGATGCACGGGTCGCACAAGGCAGACAGGCGCGGTTGCACTACGAAAGCACCGGTGAAGTTCTAAGCATACCAGCCGCAGCGCTGGAGGGCGATGCGGCCATGCAAACAGCCGATACGGTCGATTATTATACCCAGCGGGCTGCTGTTCCCAATTATCGCAATGCCTTTGCCATCATGTCACGCGAGCATTTCTTGCCGTTTGATGTGCAAATAGCAGCACCGCGTATCCAAGTGCCGGTTCATATGGTTCATTCGGAAAAGGCGCTTTCCCCCAATTGGGCACGGGCGTTCTACGATGCCCTGCCGGGGCCAAAAAGCTTGGAATGGCTAATCTCGCGCGGACAAACCGATTTTTATGATGATGCGGACTTGATTTCGGCCAGTGCTGATCAATTGGCCCAACATTTTAAAGCAACGCTCTAGTCGAGCCAGCTCAATTGCTGGCGAGTTTTCGCATCTGCCGTGCCTCACAACGACGCAATTGGCCGTCATAAATGGCAGCTTGGCTGCTGACGCGGCTGGCGACATCATTCAGCCAAGGCTTGCTGGCAAAGGTGCGGCGTTGGAAACCTGCCGGGCCTTCATGATAGGCCAGATAGAGATTGCGGGTATCCGTTTTGGCGATGCCGGTGCGTCGTGAGATATGGTCGAGATACCAACCAATGAAATCTGCAGAATCGCCAAAATTCTTCCGCTTGGCTCCGCCACGGGCGCGGGTATAGTCTGCCCAAGTGCCGTCCAAGGCTTGAGAATAGCCGTAGGCCGTCGACAAAAGTTTCCCATTCTTATCGCGCGGGCGGGCATCCTGACGAAAGCTGCTTTCCTGGCGAATAAAGGCAAGGATCACGCCTGGAGAAATTGACCAATCTCGCGCGGCATCAAACACATGGTCTTCCCAGCGTCCCTTCTCATCCAAAATCGCACAGGCATCGGCAATGTTAGAAGGGGGTGCCGAGGAGGCACAACCCGCCAAAATGGCAACAGCACAGATTAGTGCAAGCTGGTGTTTCATCTTACGAGCCTCCCACGGAGCGGTTCGGCAGGCTTGCCTGCCACCCATTCAGCGGGACCCAGTATCGCCAAACATGGTTACAAAACCGACAATGCGGGCATTTTCTGCGCCAGAAAAAAGAAGCGAAGGCCAATTGATGAAATCAATGACCTTCACTTCAGAAGGCGGTCCAACTGACAACAAGATGGTGGTGTCATCAGCTCGTCTAGCTAAGCGGACATTATTTAAAATTGCGTGAATGTTGGTAACCATTTGCTCAGTATAAAAAAGCCCGACAACCAGAGGCTGCCGGGCTTCACGATGGTCAAGTCTAAGCTTTTGAAGCTTACATCTTGTAATACATGTCGAATTCGACAGGGTGGGGATGCATATTCAAACGCTCGCACTCCTCGCGCTTGAGTTCGATATAAGCGTCGATCATGTCGTCATCGAACACGCCGCCCTTTTTCAAGAAGTCGCGGTCGGCGTTCAAGGAGTCCAAGGCCTCATCAAGCGATTTAGCGACCGTTGGCACGCCTTCAAGCTCCTCAGGAGGCAGCGAGTAAAGGTCCTTGTCGAATGGGTCGCCGGGATGGATCTTGTTTTCAATCCCATCAAGGCCTGCCATCAGAAGGGCTGCAAAGGTCAGATACATATTGCCAATTGGGTCTGGGAAGCGGGCTTCCAAGCGCTTGGCTTTTGGCGAGGTGGTGTAAGGGATGCGGATCGAGGCTGACCGGTTGCGGGCCGAATAAGCCAGCATCACTGGGGCTTCATAGCCGGGGACCAAACGCTTGTAGGAATTGGTCGAGGAGTTGGAGAAGGCATTGATCGCACGGGCATGCTTGATGATGCCGCCGATGTAATACAAGCAATTCTCAGACAGATCGGCATATTGGTCGCCCGCGAACAACGGCTTGCCGCCCTTCCAGATCGACTGGTGCACGTGCATCCCGCTGCCATTGTCCTTGAAATAGGGCTTGGGCATGAAGGTCGCGGACTTGCCATAGGCAGCAGCGACGTTCTGGATCACATATTTGTAGAGGTTCATATAGTCGGCCATTTTGGTCAAAGTTTGGAACTTCAAACCAAGCTCATGTTGAGCGGGGGCGACTTCGTGGTGATGCTTCTCAGGCTCAAGACCCAATTCTTTCATCACTTGCAGCATTTCACCGCGCAGGTCTTGGGCAGAGTCGATCGGCCCAACCGGGAAATAGCCGCCCTTAGGGCCTGGACGGTGGCCGAGGTTGCCGCCCTCATAGGCCTTGCCCGTGTTGAATGGCAGTTCGGTTGAGTCAAACGAATAGCCGGTATTGTGCGGGTCGGTATTCCAACGCACGTCGTCGAAAACGAAGAATTCAGCCTCAGGGCCAAAGAAGGCGGTGTCGCCGATGCCGCTGGACTTCAAATAGGTTTCAGCCCGCTTGCCAATGCCGCGGGGACAGCGATTGTAGGGCTTCAGGGTGCCAGGCACCACCACATCGCAGACAATGGCCAAGGTGGTTTGCTGGTAGAATGGATCGATGGTCACGCTGTCGGGATCGGGCAGCATAATCATGTCGGAATCATTGATGGCTTTCCAACCGGCAATTGACGAACCGTCGAAGGCCACACCTTCTTCGAGAAGGTCGACATCAACCATGTCCACGTCAAAGGTAACGTGCTGCATCTTGCCGCGCGGATCGGTGAACCGAAAATCTACATACTGGACTTCATCGTCCTTGATCTGCTGCATGACCTTGTCAAACTTCGACATCGGTTCTCTCCTGAAAAGCCTGTTGGATTGTAGGGTCAGTCAATGGGGTTCCGGGGCGCGGGCCTCAAACGGCGTTGATCCCTGATTCCCCGGTACGAATGCGCACGACATGACTGATGTCGGACACAAAGATCTTGCCGTCGCCAATGCGACCGGTGCGGGCAGCATTGGTGATGGCCTCAACGGCTGCATCAACCTGATCATCGCCAACCACGACTTCAAGCTTAAGCTTTGGTAGGAAGTCGACGACATATTCGGCTCCACGATAAAGCTCGGTATGGCCTTTTTGACGGCCAAAGCCCTTGGCCTCAACCACTGTCATGCCCTGAAGGCCCAGGTCCTGCAGCGCTTCTTTGACCTCATCGAGCTTGAACGGCTTGATAATCGCTTCGATCTTTTTCATAGATTCCGCCTGCATCTGCGGTACTTCCCAGGCCCGCCGGGACGTTGGACGGCCCGCACCTAACCTGTCTGGAAGCACCTTCCTAGACTTCAGGCTCGGGCATAGTCTCTTCCTCCCATGCCTGCGACCTTGCGCCCTGAGCGCACCGGGCACTTGTCGGTGATTGCTCAATAATTTTGCACATGCTGATTAAACTTTAAGCAACTCGACTTGTCTCAGAAATGACCCTATCTGAGCAGCGAACCAGACTCATCAAGAGCATTCTTCAGGGAGACAAACATGATCCATCCCAGCACACCCGTGCTGATTGGCGGGGGGCAATTCACCTATCGCGGCCCCGCTGAGGCTTGCCCAACCCCGATCGACCTGTGCAAGTTGGCGGCCCAATCAGCCGCTCAGGACGCAGGTTTGGCCGCAGGGCATTTAGCCCAACTGGATGGACTGGCAGTTGTCGGCTTTACCATTGATGCAGGTGGCAATCTCAGCCGCATGCCGATCCCGCGTGCCAAGAACCCGCCGAATGCCTTGGCCGCTGCGCTGGGTGCGACGCCAGCTTGGAAGACCTATACCCATGTTGGCGGCAATACGCCCCAGGCGCTCGTTAATGAGGCGGCTGAGCGAATTGCTGCGGGCCAGAACAAATTTGTGCTTCTGGCAGGGGCAGAATTCCTGGGTTCGATGATGAAGCTCATGCAAGCAGGTGAGTTTGCCGCATTGGCAGGGCATCAGATCGACGATGAGGAAGTCCCAGCCATGTTTGGCGATGGCCGCGATGGCTGCAGTCGCTATGAAGCCCGCCACGGACTGGAATTCCCCGCCAATGTCTATCCTATGTTTGAAAATGCTTACCGGGCGCATCTGGGCCGCAGTTTAAGCGACCATCAGTCAGCCATGGGTGCCTTGTTTGCGCCATTTACCGAAGTGGCGTCGCGCAATCCCTTTGCCTGGTTCCCGAAAGTCCAGAGCCCTGACTCGCTTTCCCAAGTTGATCCCTCCAATCGCATGGTTGGTTTTCCCTATCCCAAGCGTTTGAATGCCATCATTCAGGTTGACCAATCTGCCGCCGTGATCTTGGCCAGTTATGAGCATGCCTGCGCGTTGGGAATTGATCCCGCCCAGATGGTGTTTCTGCATGGGTGTGCCGATACGATTGAGAAATGGAACATTCTTGAGCGGGTGAATTATCACTCAAGCCCCGCCATGCGAATTGGTGCGCGCGAGGCCTTTGCCATGGCAGGGAAAAGCCTTTCAGACATGGCTTTCTTTGACCTTTACTCCTGTTTCCCGATTGCGGTGGAGATCGCGTGTCAGGAAATTGGCTTGGCCACCGATGATCCGCGCGGCCTGACCCTAACTGGAGGGCTGCCTTACTTTGGCGGGCCGGGGAATAATTACTCCATGCATGGTATCGTTGAAATGATCCACCGCTGTCGGGCCAAACCGGGGGCGTATGGCTTCCTCAATGCCAATGGCTGGTTCCTGACAAAGCATGCTTTCGGCATTTATTCGACGACACCAACGGCCGGTCATTGGTCGCGACCGGCCAAATCAACTTATCAGCACGAAATTGATGCCATGGCCGCACCCAGCATCGTTGAGACCCCGCAAGGTGATGGTGTGATTGAGGCCTATACAATTGTGCATGCCCGCGACGGCATGCGGATGGGCATCGTCATTGGACGAGACAGTCACGGGCAACGTTTTGTTGCCAACACGCCCAAAGGCGACACCGCCATCATGGCTGATCTGGAAGCGAGCGAGGGAGTTGGCCGAGCGGGGCGGGTCCACCAAGAGGGGGATATGAATATATTCGTGCCAGCAGGTGCGGCTGCCTGATCTGTTCAGCTTGGGTTCAACCAGCCTAAATTAGTGTGGGCATGTGGATAGCAGATGGACCATCCCGTCCCTCGTGTTCATCTGAAATCCATAGCAGCACAAGGTGGCGGCCCAATCGTCCACCTTGTCTGCGTCCTTCTTTGCGGCCCCGGCAGAATGTTCTGCCGGGGCATTTAATTCGTCGAGCGATCTTCAATTTGATGTGACTTATGGGGGTGATTGACAGCCGTGCAACCTGTCATAAAACCCATGAGATTGTTGGAGTGCGTTTGATGGCAATGAATAGTCGTTTCTCTTGGAAGTTCGCTCTTCAAGGCGTGGGTGTGATCTGCTTGGCTTTAACTTTGTCCAGCAGTCCTCTTTCAGCCCAGACCGCGATATCGGGCCAATTGCGGCTGGCCAATCAGGCTTATCTTCAAGCTGGAGCCAACGAGCGGGCTGGTGCGTCACAGGCGCTTCGCCAAGCCTTAACGAAGGATCAATTGGCCAGCGCCGATGAGCGCGCGAAAGCCTATTTCCTGCTTGGCGATCAAGACGTCACCGACCGAAAGAATGACCGGGCTCTCAGGCAGGTCAAGACAGGTCTGGCGTTGTTGGAAGGGCGCTTGGATCCGCAGGCAGCGCGTGTTCGTGCGCTGGGCCATCAAGTTCGTATGCAAGCCCTTATGGCTAAGGGTGAACGGGAGCTCGCCTACAAGCAGGCGCTGGACGCCCGCCAGGACTATGGGCCACCCAAGCCAATGGCCGATGAAACCTGGGACCGAACTTGGGATCAGCTCTTTATGTGGCGGACGATCACCTATGCCAGCCTACGCGGGGCGGAAAAATCCCGGGCTGATGCTATGTCGGGGCATTTTGCTGAAACGCAAAATAGGGGCGGGACTGCGGGCCAGTGTCCATACCAGGATACACCGATCAAAATTGATAATTGGGAGGCGAACCTGCCCGATTACCCCATCATGGCGATCTTTTCGAACCGATCCGGCGGGGTCATGATGCGTGTCGATGTTGGCCCTGACGGCCGGGCAAGCAAGATTGTCTCGACCGCCTATACACCCTCAGTGGACTTCGCCATCATGACCGAGCGAGCGGCTCGGGGTATGACTTTCTCGGGATCAGGCTTATCTGATCCCGCCTGCAGGACCGGCCGTCCGGTTTTGGTCTTGTTCCGCGCATGGTAAGGGGTCTTTGAGCATCAATGCGGGTTCTCAGGCTCGCTGTAGGCCTTCAACCGGTCGGGCGCCAAAGCGCTTGCGCAGTCCAAGAAGCGGCTTCTCGACGGCATAATAGCTGACGCACGCACACACAAAGCTCACCCCAATGGCCAGCACAATGCCCAAGGGCGGCAATCGCTCTAAGCTGTTGGGGTCGCCCAACATGATGTCGCGGGCAATCCAGATGACCGGCACGTGCCAGAGATAGAGCGAATAGGACAACCGTCCGATCCAGCGCAACGGTCCCCACTCTAAAATATCAAGGCCAAAGCGCAGGCTGCGCAGCACATAGAGGTTGAGCACAAGGATCAGCAAGGCAATTCCTTGCAGCGTATAGCGCCAGGTCTCGCGGAAGGTCTCATCGCGATAAACGAGGGTGATCAGGATCATCACGCTCGCCACGCCAACCCACAGCCAACCGCGCAAGAGGGCTAATTTCGCGCCGGTGCGCGGCGCACCGTCAAACAAAATGGCCAATAGACAGCCCCAGGCAATGCTCTCCAGACGGCTGTCTGTGGCATAATAGGTGTGTTCATGGGGCAGGCCCAAGACCAGAACCGCATAAAAGCGCCATAGAGCGCACACCATGATAGCCCCGACAATCAGAGTGAGGCGCGCTTGATGTGTGCGGCCAAACAGCAGGAGCGCGGCGGGAAACACCAAATAAAAATGTTCTTCCACCGCCAGCGACCACAAATGTCCCCATGGCACGGTGCGCTCTGGCCAACCAAACCAAGGCTGGACCACCTCGAAATAATTCATGAAATAGAATAATGCGGCACCGACATGGGACGGATGTATCGCGACACCAAATGGGACCAGCATCAGCCAAGATCCGATCAGGAAGAATACAAGTGCTGGCATAAGGCGCAAAAATCGCCGCAAATAGAAGCCACCCAGATCGATGGAGCCGCCGGTTTCGGTCTGTTCGGCCACCAGGATTCGGGTGATCAGAAAGCCCGACACAAAGAAAAACACGGTGACGCCAAGCCCGCCGGGTATCAGGTTCTCAAAGCCCGTGTGGGCAATGACAACCAGCAGGATTGAGATGGCGCGCAGACCGTCCAAGCCTGGCAGATAGCCGCTGCTGGCCTTGAAATTGATGGCACCAGTGAAGGGTGTGTCCTTTCGGGGGAGGGCTAAATTGGTCACTTCTTGTTCAACTCAAGCGCTTCGAGAATGGGGGCATGCCAACGCTCGACACTCCGATCATAAGAATCAAAGCCGCCCGTGAAATTGAAATAGCAGGCAGGCATGTTCATTTCCTTAAATGCGCGGCTCATGGCCCGGGTCCAATCGGCCCGCAGGCTCATGGGCACCTCCACACCAACCCCATATTCGCCCAAAAGCACAGGAGCTTGGATGCGGGCGCGAAATTCAGCAATGCGCGCCATGTCATGAGCATGCTCAGCCATTTCCCCACGGCGCGGCCACAGGCGTCCAGCGGGCGGGGGATTGTCCATCCATTTTGCACCTTGGTGGGTAAACTCAAACGGCTGATAATAATGAACTGTGCCGGCCACATAGGGGTCATTGGGCAATTCCAGATTGTCCATGCCGTTGATGTTACCCCATTGGTCACCCGCGAAAATCACGGTGCGGGTGGGATTGGTTTTGCGAATGACAGCCAAGGCTTCGGCTTGCACACGGTTGACGCGCGGGCCTGAAAACGCCTCTTGCGGCTCATTGATCAGCTCGAACATCACCTTTGGGGATGCGTTGGCATAGCGCTTGGCAATCTGAGCCCATAGGGCGATCAGGCGAGGCTCATGAGTATCTGGATCTTCAAACAGCTCAGTATAATGGCACAGATTGAGGATGATGGTGAGGTCATTTTCCAGAGCCCAAGCGACAACTTCATCGATGCGGGCAAGGAATTGAGGGTCAATCGTATAGGGAGCCGTTTCAAGCGCGTGGGCGGAAAACTTGATCGGGACGCGAATAGTGTCAAAGCCTGCTGCCCGGATCGTTGCTAGATCGCGTCGCCGGATGCGATAACCCCAGTCGCCTTCATTGGGCGCTTCCAAGGCACCAGCCACATTGATGCAGTTTTCGATTGGCAATGGCGCGCGCACGACCGCTGGCGCGGCTTGGGCGGTGCTCGCACCAGTCATCATCCACACGCCTTGAGCCACTGCGATACCCAGTCCTGCGCCGAGGCCAATGGTACCAAGGCCGAGGGCAAGGCGGAGGCGGCGCTTAAGTGCAGCCGCGGGCTTCATCGCTTTCGTCAATCGCTCGTCAGTCATGATAACCTCTGGGGCTTTTGCGGCCTATCCGTGCAAATCATGTGCCGCATTTAGATCTATTATGGGTTCCTTTACTTCGACTAAGCTATGAAAGGCAGCTTCTTTGTCTGCCTCGAACGGCCATTTAAAGGCATGGTTCAGTGATCAAATCCTTTCTTCGGTCGATTTCAGCCACCGCGCGGGCCCGTCGTGGCGCTCAATTTGTCGCGCTGATGGGGGTTGAACCACACCATCGGATTTTGGACCTGGGCGGCGGGGATGGTAGTCATTTCAATGCCATTCTACCCGGGCACAAGAACGTGGTGATCGCCGATCATTGGGCCCCGGACTTAGAGGCAGCCCGCGCGCAATTCGGCTATGAAACCATGGAGCTTGATGGGTCGAAAGAAACCCTGCCATTTGAGGATCAGGCCTTTGACATCGTATTTTGTTCTTCGGTGATTGAGCATGTCACCGGGCCAAAACAGACCATGCTGGCGATGGATGACAATGCGACCTTCGACCAGATTGCTGCAGGCCATCAGGCCCGATTTGCCGCCGAACTGCGCCGCATTACCGATGGCTATTTCGTTCAGACCCCCAATGTCGACTTTCCGCTTGAGCAGCATTCAATGCTGCCCCAGCCGGTCATTTTTCTGCCGCGTCCGGTTCAGCGCAAGCTGATGGCAGGCTTGGGCAAAGTGTGGGTGTCCAATGTTCAGCCTGATTGGCGTTTGCTCAATCAAGCCCAGATGGCCGAGCTCTTTCCCGATGCAGAACTTGTGCTGGAAAAAGTCGCAGGTTTGACCAAGTCCATCACAGCAGTCCGACGGCGCACCGGCCGGCCAGCCTGAGCCCGATTGTCGCATCCGGCTCGACAAATGCAGCCGGGTTTGCCAAGACACAGGTCCCTGATGATGGGCAAACCGGATCGAAGGGCTTCAACCCGTGACAAAGATTTACCCCAATGCGGCCGCCGCTCTCGAAGGCCTGACCTTTGACGGCATGATTGTGATGTCTGGCGGCTTCGGCCTGTGCGGCATTCCTGAAAATCTTATCCTGGCGCTGCGCGACAGTGGCGTGAAGGGGATCACCGTGATCTCCAACAATGCGGGGGTGGACGGCTTCGGCCTTGGGCTCCTGCTAGAGACCCGCCAGATTGGTAAGATGATCTCCTCCTATGTCGGCGAGAATAAAGAGTTTGAGCGCCAATTTCTGTCCGGGGAATTGCAGCTTGAGTTCAATCCGCAGGGCACGCTGGCTGAACGCATTCGGGCGGGAGGGGCAGGAATACCTGGCTTTTACACCAAGACCGGTGTTGGCACGAAAATCGCCGAGGGCAAGGAACACAAGGACTTTGACGGCGAAACCTATATTCTCGAGACGGGCTTGAAGGCGGATTTGTCTTTGGTGAAAGCCTGGAAGGCCGATACCGCGGGCAATCTGGTTTATCGCAAAACCGCGCGCAACTTTAACCCGATGATGGCCACCGCTGGCAAAATCTGTGTGGCTGAAGTGGAAGAAATTGTGCCCGTTGGCAGCCTCGACCCTGACCAAATCCATACACCGGGTATTTATGTGAAGCGTCTGGTGCAAGGCAGCTTCGAAAAGCGCATCGAACAACGCACCGTGATCAAGAAGGAGGCCGTGTGATGCCTTGGACCCGCGATGATCTCGCCGCCCGCGCGGCCAAAGAGTTGTGCGATGGATTTTATGTCAATCTTGGCATTGGCATTCCCACATTGGTGGCCAATCATATTCCTGAAGGGATGACTGTCACGCTGCAAAGTGAAAACGGCATGCTCGGTATGGGGCCGTTTCCATTTGAGGGCGAGGAGGACGCTGATCTGATCAATGCCGGCAAGCAGACTATCACCCAATTGCCCCAAACCTCTTACTTCTCCTCCGCCGACAGTTTCGCCATGATCCGGGGCGGCCATATTGATTTGTCCATCTTGGGCGCAATGGAAGTGTCGGAAACCGGCGATCTTGCCAATTGGATGGTGCCGGGCAAGATGGTCAAAGGCATGGGTGGGGCCATGGATCTGGTGGCTGGCGTTCGCCGCTGTGTGGTGGTGATGGAACACACTGCCAAGGATGGTGCACCGAAACTGCTGCACCGCTGTCACCTGCCACTGACCGGCCAGCGTGTGGTTGATCTTGTCATCACTGACCTTGCGGTATTTTCAATCGACCGCAAGGCAGGGGGCATGTCACTGATCGAATTGGCCACAGGCGTGAGCCTTGATGAGGTCACGGCCAAAACCGAAGCGACCTTTGACGTCCGCCTTTGACACAAAAACGGGCCCCTGAAGCAGGGGCCCGATTTATCTCGCGCGCTGATCCAACACGCTGATCCAACATGGGGCTTAGGCCCAGTTCACCGCCACGATTTCATAGCTTTTTGACCCGCCGGGTGCGGCCACTTCAACCACATCGCCTTCTTCCTTGCCAATCATGGCCCGGGCGATGGGGGAGGTGATGGAGATTTTGCCGAGCTTCACATCGGCCTCATCCTCACCGACGATCTTATAGACAGCCTTCTGGTCGGTATCTTCGTCAATCACCGTGACGGTGGCGCCAAATTTCACATTGGTGCCTGATAGTTTCGACACGTCGATCACTTGGGCGCGCGCCAGCTTGTCTTCCAGCTCGGCGATCCGGCCTTCGATATAAGACTGCCGCTCTTTGGCAGCATGATATTCGGCATTCTCTGACAAGTCGCCATGCGAGCGCGCCTCAGAGATCGCCCCGATCACGGCGGGGCGTTCATCTGTCTTCAAACGTTTCAGTTCTGCATCGAGGGCCGCATGGCCCTCTGCAGTCATTGGGATCTTTTCCATAAGGGGGATTCCACAAAAAGGGGCCTATAGAGTGGTGGTCGCCGGGCCTTTCGTCAAGCATATGCTTGCAGTGGCTTAACCTGCAGTGTTTCAACCTCGGCAGCTTCGATGGCCATGACGGCAGCACGTGCCCCGGCAATCGTGGTGTAATAGGAGATATTTGAGACCAAAGCCGTGCGCCGGATGGAATAGCTATCGGCCAGCGACTGGGCCCCTTCAGTCGTGTTGACGACCAATTGGATATCCCCATTGATCATCGCATCAACGATATGAGGGCGGCCTTCCATGACTTTATTGATCCGCTCAACCGGCACACCGGCATCGCGCAACACTTTGGCGCTGCCTTCTGTGGCAACCAGCTTAAAGCCCAAGCGCACGAAGCTGCGACCGAGGTCAACCAAGGCAGGTTTATGGCTGTCTTTCACCGAGAGGAAGGCGGTTCCGCTGGTTGGCAGGCGCATTCCGGCACCCAATTGCGACTTCAGGAAGGCATGGCCAAAGTCGCCATCTATGCCCATGCATTCCCCGGTTGAGCGCATTTCCGGCCCCAGAATTGGGTCCACACCTGCAAAGCGTGCAAATGGGAAAACAGCCTCTTTTACAGCGACATGATTGAGTTTCTTGCTTTTCAATCCGAAGCTGGAAAGTTTCTCTCCTGCCTGCAATTTGGCGGCGATCCGCGCCACAGGAATACCGACGGCCTTCGCCACAAAGGGGGCTGTGCGCGACGCGCGTGGATTGGCCTCCAACACATAGATTGTGTCGTCCTTGATGGCATATTGGATATTGATGAGGCCCACCACATTGAGGCCCTTGGCCATGGCAATGGTTTGGGCCTCAATGCGGGCAATCACATCCTCAGACAAGGTATAAGGCGGCAGGGCGCAGGCGCTGTCACCAGAATGGATACCCGCCTCCTCGATGTGCTCCATGATGCCAGCCACGAACACATCGGTCCCGTCCGACAGGGCATCAACATCGACTTCAATGGCATCGCGCAGATATTGGTCGATCAGAACAGGATTATCGCCGGAGACGATCACCGCTTCGCGCACATAGCGCTCAAGGCTTGCCTGATCGTGGACAATTTCCATGCCCCGTCCACCCAGCACATAAGAGGGGCGCAGCACCACAGGATAACCAACGGCTTGGGCACCCAACACGGCTTCGGCCTCGGTGCGCGCGATGGCATTGCGTGGCTGCAATTGATTGAGGTCGTTCAGCAGGGCCTTGAAACGCTCACGATCTTCGGCAATGTCGATGGCATCCACACTGGTACCCAAGATCGGCACACCAGCCTGCTCCAACGGGTGAGCCAGTTTGAGCGGTGTCTGACCACCAAATTGCACGATGACACCCATTAGCGTGCCACTTTGCTTTTCGGTCTCGATGATTTCCAGCACATCTTCCGCGGTCAAGGGCTCAAAATAGAGCCGATCAGACGTGTCATAATCGGTCGAGACGGTCTCGGGGTTACAATTGACCATAATGCTCTCAATGCCCAATTCTTCGCAGGCGAAAGCGGCATGGCAACAGCAATAATCAAACTCAATCCCTTGGCCGATCCGGTTGGGACCTCCGCCTAGAATGATGATTTTGCGGGCATTTGAGGGGGCAGCCTCACATTCGGTCTCATAAGTGGAATACATATAGGGCGTGGGCGAGGCAAACTCTGCCGCACAGGTGTCAATCCGCTTATAGGCAGGGCGTACCCCGGCTGCGCGGCGCAATGTGCGCACCTCGACCTCGCTCTTGCCAGCAATCTTGGCCAAGCGCTTGTCGGAAAAACCCTGAGCCTTCACATAGCGCCAGTCTGCACTGGTCTGCGGCAGGCCTAAGGCTTCCAGCTTCTTTTCAGTGGCGATCAACTCAGCAAATTGGTCAAGGAACCAGGGGTCGATCTTGCTCGCCGCATGGACTTCCTCAACGCTCATGCCGGTCCGCAACGCCTGGCCAACCACCAGAATGCGGGTCGGGCTGGGAATGGTCAGGGCTTGATGCAAGGCGTCGCGGTCATGGCCGACTTCCAGATGGGGGTCAAAGCCATCCAGCCCGGTTTCGAGTGACCGCAGGGCCTTTTGGAAGCTTTCCTGAAATGTCCGGCCAATCGCCATGGCTTCGCCGACCGACTTCATCGAGGTGGTCAAAGTCGTATCCGCACCCTTATATTTTTCAAAGGCGAAACGGGGGATTTTCGTGACGACATAGTCAATCGAGGGTTCAAACGAGGCCGGGGTGGCCCCGCCTGTGATGTCATTGGCGATTTCATCCAGCGTATAGCCAATCGCCAACTTGGCAGCGACTTTGGCGATGGGGAAGCCGGTGGCCTTGGATGCCAAGGCCGAAGAGCGTGACACACGCGGGTTCATCTCAATCACGGTCATGCGGCCATCGGCTGGATTGACGGCGAATTGCACGTTGGAGCCGCCGGTCTCCACCCCGATCTCGCGCAGAACCGCGATCGACGCATCGCGCATGCGCTGATATTCCTTGTCTGTCAGGGTGAGGGCCGGGGCCACCGTGATCGAATCACCCGTGTGGACCCCCATGGGGTCGATATTCTCAATTGAGCAGATGATGATGCAATTATCCGCCTTGTCGCGGACCACTTCCATCTCATACTCTTTCCAGCCCAGAACGCTTTCTTCCACCAGGATTTCGCCGACCGGGCTGGCCGCAATGCCATTGGCGCAGATGCGCTTAAACTCATCGACATTATAGGCAATGCCGCCGCCCGTGCCGCCCAAGGTAAAGCTGGGCCGGATGATGGCAGGCAAGCCGACAAATGGCAGCGCGGCCATGGCATCATCAATTGTATGGGCGATTTTCGACTTTGGGCTCTCCAGCCCAATCTTATCCATGGCGTCGCGGAACTTCAGGCGATCCTCGGCCTTTTCGATGACGTCAGCCTTCGCGCCGATCATTTCGACATTATACTTGGCCAGAACCCCGTTTTTCTCCAGCGTCAAAGCGCAATTCAGCGCGGTCTGCCCACCCATGGTCGGCAAGACTGCGTCGGGGCGTTCCTTGGCGATGATGAGTTCAACCACCTCCGGCGTGATGGGCTCGACATAGGTCGCATCGGCCAGCTCAGGGTCGGTCATGATTGTGGCAGGGTTGGAATTGACCAGAATGACCCGGAAGCCTTCCTCTTTCAAAGCTTTGCAGGCCTGCACGCCTGAATAATCAAACTCGCACGCTTGACCAATCACGATGGGGCCCGCCCCGATGATCAGGATTGATTTCAGGTCTGTGCGTTTGGGCATGGAGGTGTCCGTTCAAACTTCGGGGTCATGTCTGGGTGCCAGTCGCAAAAAGCCCTCCCGAGCGGATAGCACGCTGGGAGGGCCTTGGAAGGCGGTAGCTGTTAACGCCAATGACAGAGTCTAGCAAGTGGTTTCCACCTTGATTAGGCTTGGCTGTCCATTTTGGGTTTGAGGATTTCTCATGCGTAGACGCTCGTTACTGGTTGCCGCTGCCACGACCGGGGCGTTGAGCCTTTTGCCGAAAGGTACCCAGGCAGCTGAAACGGCCCTCCAATCCTTCCCCGTACTTGACAGTTTGGCCATGCCTGTCGGGCCGCAGGAAAACCGCCAATTCAGCTATACCGACAAGGCTTCGGCCTATTTTTACGGGCGCACCCATCAAGACAAAGCCGATGATTGGTTCTTTGGCTGGAATGTCGCCACCAAGCGGATTTTTCAGGATTATCGCCTGACTTTCGACGGCAAGCCGCTTTTGCGCGCTGGTGCGACCGTGGTGATAAGCCCGCACGCGATGACGCGCGATTATGGTGCTGTGAAAGAAACGCTTCGACTGTTTGATGGCGTGACTGCCCTCATGGTGGAGGTTGAGGCCAAGCAAGACGGCCTGGTCGGCTTTGAGTTTGTCGGCGATCTCTTGGGCGACAGTGAAGCATCGCCGGAGGGGCTCTGGTATCGCCCACTTGAGGCAGCCCATCTTTGGCTGCATCTGGCCCCGGTGACACCATCGAGCACGGTCAGTGTCGGAGAATCCGGCTTGATGATCAGGCGGGACGGGCAGGGCTTTTTCATTCTGCTGGGCGCTTCCAAAGCCGAGGTGCGCCGACAGTTAAGTCAGCTGCGTCGCGCCCATGAAAGCCTGACCCGGGCACGTATGGCGCGGATGGAGGCTTTGGTCTCAGGCTCTAGAGCCCTCGACGCAGGCGACCCAGACCGCACCAAAGCACTCCTCTGGATGCGCCTGACGGCGGATCAATTGGTGATGAAGCAGATGGGCACGGGCATTTATGCGGGCCTACCATGGTTCAATGATTATTGGGGCCGAGACACCTTTATCTCCATCACCGGAACCTTGTTTGTAACCGGCCAATATGAGGTGGCCGCAGACGTCTTCCGCAGCTTTGCCGCCCTGCAAGACAAGGACCCTAAGTCCAAAACCTATGGCCGCATTCCCAATCGTGCGCGGCCCGATGGCGTGCAATACAACACCGCTGACGGCACGCCGAGGTTTATCATTACGTTGGCGGATCTCATCCGGCGGACTGGAAACCACGCTTTAGCCACAGAATTGTCGCCGACTGTCAAGATGGCCATTGAAGGCATGTTGGATCATGACTTGGACGAAAGCGGCCTTGTCACCCATGGCGATGCCGATACGTGGATGGATGCCAAGGAAAAGGGTGTGCGGGCTTTTTCACCGCGTGGCAATCGCGCGATCGATATTCAGGTCCTCTGGCTTGAAGCGATTGAAGCGGCAATAAATTCCACCGGTCTTGCGACAACAGATCCAGTTTTGATGACACGCGCATTGGACGCCACGGCCACGCTGAGCAAAGGCCTTAAGGACATGTTTGTCGATCAGTCATCGGGGAAACTTGTCGATCATGTGAGGCCAGACGGCAGCCCCGATCCGGCACTTAGGCCAAACGCTTTTTTCGCCTTAGAGGCAGTTTCAATAGCGACCTTTGAGGATGGTATCGATCTCGCATCACACCAAAAGCAGGCGATGATCCGGGCACGCGACCTGTGGAAAGGCCTCGTCTATCCGTGGGGTGTAGCGACTTTGAGCCAAGAGGACCCCGAGTTTCATCCCTATCACGAACATTGGCATTATTATCACAAGGATGCTGCCTATCATAATGGCACGGTCTGGCCGTGGCTGAACGGCGTTGCCATGACCACCTTGTTGCGCTTTGGCGTCCAAAAAGAGCCGTGGCACTTGTTTGAGAATATGAACCGCCAAGCCTTGCGCGAAGGCGCTGTGGGCAGCCTTGCCGAATGTGCAGACGCGCTCCCTGTGCCCGGTGCCAATTGGGCGCGCCGGACGGGCACTTTCCTGCAAGCTTGGTCAAATGCCGAGCAGTTGCGGGTTTGGCATGAGGAGATTTTGGGCGTCCGAATACGACGGGGCGGAACGGAAGTTCTGATCACGCCGCAATTGCCCAAAAGTGTCTTAAATGTCTCCATGAATACGCCTGTGGGAAAGGGCGTTCTTAAAGGCCAGTGGCACCACGGCAATTCGGAAACTTGGACGTTTGACATGGAAGGAACCGACGCCGAAATCGCCTTCTCCAATGATGCTTTGATCCCAAAATGGGTACGCTGGCCGGCCAAGGCAGGCCAAAAAATCCACATCATCGAGAAGAATGGCCAGTTAAAGCTGACGGCCTATGACCGCACTGGCAAACTTCTCGGCCATGACGAGAGTGAGCTTTATCAAGGCCCTTATGATTTCACCATGATCCGCGACGAAGTCTTCAAAGACCTAGGCTTCTGCGAGCCGCGCCTGAAGCCCAATCTCAAGAGCCTTTCAGTCTATCACGACCCGCCTTTGACTTATTAGAGCGCGTTTAGCCGATCAAGCGGCTTTGCAGGTCCGCGTCAGGTTCGCCATTTTCATCAAGTTCCATAAACAAGGCCTCGGTCATGCCCGTTACCAGAGCTGCTGGGGTGACAGGTTTGGCAATATGGACGTCACATCCTGCTGACAGGGCTGCCTTTACATGCTCGTTCATCGCATTCGCACTGAGCATGGCGATGGGTGTCCGTGGCAAGCCATGCTCGCGCTCCCAAGCACGTATGGCCTGAGTGGCGGTCAAGCCGTCCATTTCTGGCATCATCATATCCATCAAGATGATGTCGAAACGCTCAAGCTTAAACATGTCGAGCGCCAACTGCCCGTTTGCGGCAATCACAGGGGTCATTCCCATCGGCTCAAGCATGAAGGAAATCACTTTCTGATTGATCGGATTATCTTCAGCCACCAGAACCTTAAGACCAGTTGGAGCCTCAGGCTCCTCACTCAAAAAGCTCAATTCTTCAGCGGTCAGCTGAGTGCTCAGGCGCAGGTCGTGGCGGACGGGTTCAGCATATTTCAGTTGCAGACGGGCTTCGAACCGGCTGCCTGATCCAGGCTGGGACGTGGCAGAAATACTGCCGCCCATCAATTCACACAAGGATTTGCAGATCGACAAACCAAGTCCGGTTCCGCCAAACCGACGGCTGATGCTGTTGTCCGCCTGTTCAAACCGTTGGAACAGGGTCTGTCCGGCTTTATGGTCGAAACCAATTCCAGTATCTGTGACTTGAATTTGAAGCTCGACATTGCGTGTGTCGATCTCCAGCGCATCAATCATCACCTCAACCCGGCCAGAGTCGGTGAATTTCACGGCATTGGAGGTCAGATTGGCAATAATCTGGCGGACACGCACCCCATCGCCCAAATAGCGGCCTTCTGCTTCAGGATGAATATCAACGTCAAAGGCTAAGCCCTTTTCTTCAGCTTGCACTCGGAAGGGATGGGCTGCAGCCTCAACTGTCTCACGCAGGTCAAAAGGCGCAATCGACAGTTCCAGCTTGTCGGCCTCAATCTTGGCGGTATCAAGCACGTCTGAAACGAGACGTTCGAGTGTCTGCCCTGACGTACGGACCAGACCGATCATTTCCTGCTGACTGGGGCTGAGCTCGGTATTGTTGAGCACTTCTGCCAATCCGACAATCCCGTTGAGCGGGGTACGGATTTCGTGGCTCATCGTTGCGAGGAATTGCGATTTTGCGTCACTGGCTTGGCTGACTTGACGCAAGGTCTCAATCAATTTGGCTTCACGTTGCCATGCCTGATGGGCCGCATTTAAGCTGTAGGCCAATAGGAAAGACATGGCCACAGAGGCTTGATGGATCGTGCTCTCAGCATAAGTCTGGTTCAAGGTCATGATGAAGGGCACACTGATCACGCCAAGCACCAATGGGCCTGCTGCACAGATAAAGCCCGGCAACCAGTTCAAACTGGTGGCGATCACATGGGTCAATGCCCCGATCAGGATCGCAAGGCCCACGATCAAGGGGCCGATTTCGCCAGTTTTAACCAGCACCAAGGCTCCAGCCACCCAAACCAGTCCACCATAGATCAGATTAACGCAAAACATGAAGCGCAAACGCGCGCCACGGGCGTCATCGTCGCTCTTCTGTCCACCGATCAAAAGTTCGATGCCTTCATTGAGCGCAAAGGCGATAAACCAGATAATCGCAATCTGCGCCTCAGTGCCCCACCACAAAAGCCCGGTAAATGCTGCTGATGCCAACAGACGACTTGGCAGGTCATCGCGCAATCGTCTGATTTGTTCGAGATAAGACTGATGCACGCCGCTGCTCTCCAATTCGAGCACAACGCTAGCAGCTCGACCTTTATTTTCGGTTATTTCGCCGGAATTATTTGTGTTGGTTTGGCCGGGAATCTGAGTTTTTCAAGCGGTAAAGCGCGCTGAAACAACTCTAGGTCATGGCTTTTTGCTTTTGGCGTCTTCAGAACTTGGTTCTGACTCGGTTGTTGTATCCTGAGCTGCCGGCCTCGGCACATGAAGGCCAACAACCCTGCTTGCCGCAAACCTGCCGATATCCAGACGAGGCCCAAAAGCAGCACAGGGGTCGATGTCTGGCACCTCCCGCTTCGGTGCGCGCGCGTCGGTAAGAAAGTCTGCAAAGTCATTGGCAAAGGAGGCCGCAAAGCGATGGGCGTCGCCGACCTCGGACAAAGAGCCTTGATCCATCACCATACCGGCCCCGCGTGACCACGACATGGCAGCGGCTTGGCGATTATCTTGTACGTCCAGTCGCGCTTCGATGCTCAGCCCTCCGCGGCCAACGGGCAGACGCACCGACCCGCCGGGCAAAAGGCGGCTGACAGCAGCAGATGCTGCTGAGGCGGCAGCATTTGTCTCTTGTAAACGGGTTACCACAGCTTGGACGCGTCCGGCATCAGCCTGATCGGCCCCAACAATCTCAAATCGACGCGACAAAGCAAAACATAATTGCCGATCGACCTCTGCCAGTACCAGTGCGCGGGAGTCGGCGGTAATCGTGGCAGGCACATCGGCAGCCTCATGAAGGCGGGTCGGCAACAAAACGACACGGGAAAGGCGGCTTAGCGCCTCGGCATCCTTCTGCCGGCTGATTTGGGCCCGCACCGTGCCATCCACACGCTCCATCGCGGTGCCATTGGCGATAAAGCCTGTCTGTGTCGGGGGCTTGGTGGCACAGGCTGACACCATCGCCATCGTGGCTATGACAACAAGGGCATGGGCAATTTGTCGGTTCGAATGCTGAAAACAAGTCATTTTGGGCCACCGCGCTGGAATATCCTCCACGGGTCACATAGGGCACAGCCCGGCTGAATGCGCGCGCTGCTCTGCCAATAGAATGGCCAATCACACCAACTTGATTGAGCGTTCCAGACTTGGTAGCTCGGCAGGTCAAAAATGAGCTGAAACGGCTTAATGGCGGGGCAGGTGCTCTTTTTGACCATTCCCGCACACAAGTGGCGGTCCCGAAGGGACTTGAACCCCCGACCCATCGTTTAGGAAACGATTGCTCTATCCTGCTGAGCTACGGGACCGCGTGTCTTCTGCTTAGCGGTCTGGGGCGGTTTTGGGGAGGGGGGTGATACAGAAGGCCGTCTGGCTTTAGGCGTCTTCAGCTTGGGAAACGACGCGGGGAAGTTTGAAAATGACGTCTTCACGGGTCACTTCAACTGGTTGGACCGAGACGGCAAACCGGCTGCGGCAGGCCGCAATCACCGCTTCGACCAAATCTTCGGGCGCACTTGCCCCCGCCGTCAGCCCAAGCGTTCTGACGCCCTCAAACCACGCCCAATCAATCGCCTGTGCATCATCAATCAAATAAGCGGCCTTAGCCCCTGCACGCAGGCCGACTTCAACAAGCCGGATCGAGTTGGAAGACGTTTTCGAGCCGATGACCAAAAGCAGGTCAGCTTGGGCCCCCAGTGCCTTCACTGCCTCCTGGCGATTCGTGGTGGCATAGCAAATATCTTCCTTGTGCGGCGGCGAGACGTTGGGGAAACGGGCCTGCAAGGCCGCCACAATTTCGGCCGTATCATCAACCGACAGCGTGGTCTGGGTGACAAAGGCCAGTTTTGCAGGGTCTTTTGGGGCAAAATCGGCAATTTCGCTGACATCTTGGATCAAAGTGATGGCACCATCGGGCAATTGTCCCATCGTACCGACCACTTCGGGATGGCCTGCATGACCAATCAGGACAATTTCTTTGCCCGCATCAAAATGGCGTTGCGCCTCGACATGGACCTTTGACACCAGCGGGCAGGTGGCATCAACATAGATCATCTCGCGGCGGGCGGCTTCCTGCGGCACAGATTTGGGGACCCCGTGGGCGGAAAACACCACCGGGCGATCCGTGGGGCATTCTGATAATTCTTCAACAAAAACAGCGCCTAGGTTCTTCAGACGGTCAACCACATGCTTGTTGTGAACAATCTCGTGGCGCACATAAACTGGCGCACCCCACTTCTCCAGCGCGCGTTCTACAATCTGGATCGCCCGATCAACACCGGCGCAAAAACCACGCGGGGCGGCCAGCAAAACAGTGAGCGGGGGCAGGTGGGAAGGGACGTCCGACATGATTTCTCCGGTGGCATTGCCTTGTTGGCGCCGCATTGCGTTGATTGAAGCGACACAGGCCTCTAAAGACATGGGCTATAATTGCGGCAGTGCCAAGATGGTCTGCTTCGCTTCTTCTGTGGAATGCAACATGCGCACCCAAGCTATTGCTCTTGTGATCACATCTTCTCTCGTGCTCGCGGCCTGTTCGTCGCTGCCCTTTGGCGGCAATCGTGATGGGCGTGGCAAGGCCCCGCCACCAGTTAGTGAGGCTGATGCGCCAGCCGCCGAAGCGCCCAAACCCACGGTTGAGGCAACTCCCGGGGATGCTGAAAAGCTTGAGACCCCGGCAGGCCCACCGCGCAAGCGTGGGTTCTTCACGGGGTTGGCCAAGGCTTTGGGTAGCGACAGCGGCGCGGCCAATGTTGGTCCATGCCCGGCGGTACGGGTGCTGTATGACGCCCAGCGCTTTGTCGAACTCAATGGACCTGAGCGGTTCGAGAATGTCGGCTATACCGGTGAAATCCTCAATGTGAACTCCGACTGCCGCTATGTGGGCGAAGATCCAATCACCATCAACATGCAGCTGGATATGGCGTTCGGTAAAGGCCCCAAGGCGGCACCAGGTGCCAAAAGCGTGAATTATTGGGTGACAGTGACACGCAAGGATATCGCCGTCATCTCGCGGCAGACCTATTCTCAGGCAGTCGAAATCCCGGCTGGCAGTGATCGGGTTGCCGTCAAGTCTTTGCCGATTTTCATCGAAATCCCGCGTGCCAATAAAGATATTGCTGGAGCCAATTTCGAAGTGCTGGTCGGCTTTGAACTGACGCCAGATCAGTTGGAATTCAACCGCAATGGCAAACGCTTCCGCGTGGATGCGGGCGTGCCGCGCTGACATCATCTCCCATGACCCATTTTGCCCAACAGCTGGCCCACACGTTGGGCCGTGCCTTTGCCGACCTCGGACTTCCTGCAGAGCTGGGCCTGGTGACACGTGCCCAGAAGCCCGAATTCGGTCATTTCCAGTGTAATGGCGCGATGGCCGGTGCGAAGGCCGCTGGCCGTAACCCGCGCGATATTGCCACTGCATTAGCTGAACACCTGTCAAAAGACCCCATGATCGCGCGTTGCGACGTGGCAGGACCAGGCTTTTTGAATATCACAGTGTCCGACGCAGCATTGGTGGCCCACGCAGAAGCCTTGGCTGTTGATCCACGCGTGGGTGCCCAGATCCTTGAAACACCGCGCCGCGTTATTGTTGATTATGCTGGGCCGAATGTGGCCAAATCCATGCATGTCGGCCATTTGCGTGCCACCATTATTGGCGACAGCATTAAACGGCTCTATCGCTTCCGCGGTGATCAAGTATGGGGTGATGCCCATTTTGGCGATTGGGGTTTCCAGATGGGGCTTTTGATCGCCAGCTTGGCAGAAGAACAGCCAGAATTGCCTTATTTCGATGCGGGGTTTTCGGGACCTTATCCCGCACACAGCCCGGTGAGCCTCGCTGATCTTGAACGGATTTATCCAGCAGCGGCAGCTTTGGCCAAAACCGATGTTGCAGCGCGCGACCGCGCGCGCAAAGCCACAGCTGAATTGCAGGCAGGCCGGCCCGGCTATCGCGCGCTGTGGCAGCATTTTGTTGCCGTTTCGCGCAGCGCACTTGAGCGTGAGTTTGCCGCTTTGGGGGTGACATTTGATCTTTGGTTGGGCGAAAGCGATGCAGACCCGCTGATTCCAGAGATGATTGCCGACCTTGATGCCAAGGGTCTGTTACAAGACGATCAGGGCGCGCGCGTGGTTTTCGTGCACGATAAATTGGTGCCCAAGAAAGATGGCGGGGAAGGGCCTAATGTCGCGCCCTTGTTGGTGGTGTCGTCTGAAGGCTCTGCCATGTATGGCACCACCGATCTGGCAACCATTCTTGACCGGGTCCGGCGCTTTCAGGCTGAGCTTATCATCTACTGCGTTGATCAACGTCAGGCAGAGCATTTCGAGACGGTGTTTCGAGCTGCTGACAAGGCAGGCTATCTGCAACGCGAGGCGTTGGATCACATTGGGTTTGGCACAATGAACGGCCCAGATGGCAAGCCGTTCAAGACTCGTGAGGGCGGGGTGCTGAAGTTGCATGACCTTATCACTATGGTGCGCGAAAAGGCGCAAGCCAAGATTGATGAGGCCGGAGTGGGCCAGGATTGGCCGGCGGAAGAACGCGCTGATATCGCCCACAAGGTTGGTATGGCTGCGTTGAAGTTCGCCGATCTACAAAACTTCCGGGGTACGTCTTATATCTTTGATCTGGACCGCTTCTTGAGCTTTGAAGGCAAAACTGGGCCTTATTTGCTATATGCGGCAGTGCGTATCAAATCCATTCTGCGCAAGGCTGATGAGGCGGGAATTGGGCCTGGGCCGATTGCCAATCTTGAACCAGCTGAACGCGATCTTATCTTGACACTCGACGGGTTTGAACACGCGTTGCGCGGGGCTTATGACAAGCGCGCACCCCATATTTTGGCTGATCATGCCTATGCCTTGGCAGGTGCTTTTTCAGCCTTTTACACCGCATGTCCAATCTTGAGTGCCGGGGATGAAGCCACGCGTGCATCGCGCTTGACATTGGCCAAAGCGACCTTGAACCAATTGGTTCTAACCTTGGACCTCTTGGGTATCGAAGCCCCTGAGCGTATGTAGATTGTTCTTACGCCAAGGCTTTTGCCGGCGTGACACGCCTGGCGTCTGATCAGCGCGGCGACGGCGCGAATGCCGTTCGATATGCCGGGTCAAGTTTTTCGGCCCGGCTTGGCAGCTCCGCAGTAATGGCCGCGCGCTGATCAGGGCTAAAGCGCAGCCATTGAGCAATCTCAGGCAAGGTTCGATAACAGCCCAAGCACAGACCTGATTGCGGCTCTACACAGCAAACCTTGATGCACGGCGAGGAAATGGCGGTGGACAAATCAGAAGCCCAATGCTGGCATCAGCGCGACAATTCCGGCCAATGCCCCCAGTTCCGCGGCAACAGCTGTTGCTCCCAACGCGTCACCGGTTTGACCACCTAAATGCTTGCGTGCAGTCAACGCGATCGCCCCCGCACCAAGTATTGTGCCGATCACTGCCCCGACGGCCGGTCCGATCAGGCTCAGTTGGAATGCCAAAACCACACAGACCCCACTGATGATTCCGCCTAAAACGGTTGCTGTGGTGGCCTCTGTCGCAGTGGGCTGGCCGGCTGACGCCGAAATCCCATCATCTGTGGCTGGCTTGAGGAGCGCCATGACATGGACCAGTGCGGTGCGGGCCAAGGTGCCGCTGATAATGAGGCACAAACCAGCCTGCCAAGCGATGCTGATTTCAGCAACCAGGAAGATCTTCAAGATGATTGCCAACAGCAGAGCGACACCACCAAATGTTCCGATCCGGGAATCGCGCATGATGGCAAGCCGTTCGCTGATGGTTTTCCCCCCGCCGACGCCATCAAAGAAGTCTGCGAAGCCATCTTCATGAAAAGCCCCAGTGGTGAGAACTTGGCTCGCCACAGCCAAGGTTGCGGCCAGATGCACGCTGCCATTGAACAGCCACATGGCCAAGCCATATGTCAAAGCCCCAATCAAGCCCGTCACGAGTCCAGCGATGGGGGCGGCTTGGAATGCACGGGTAATGCGTTCCCTCGGGAGGTCTTCAGGCCAGGTCACAGGCAGCCGGGTAAAGAAGATCAGGCAAATCCGGGCATCGTCAATCAGGCGCATGGCGCGACTCATCTTTGGTTTTTATTGGGCGAAACGGGGCGAACTCTTTGTAGCCAAAATGATTGAGATTTCGAGATGTTAAAGCCAACTGGCTGATGGAAGCTGCCACACTGTGGCGCCGAAGTCGCACTGAGTATTGTGGCTGTGCCGCAATGTGTTTCACCGGTGGACATGCTTTATCCCGAGGCCTTGCCGCGCTAAGTCCTTTGCATGCCTCACGATGCTTGTTCTTCCGCGCCCGACCAGCCCGCTCGCACGCCTTTTGATGATATTCGCGCCCTTTTGGTCGATTTACCCGGCCCAGATGAAGCCGCCATCGCCGCGACGGCGCGGCGGGAAAGCCAACTGATCAAGCCGCCCGGAAGTTTGGGTCGCCTTGAGGACATCACAAGTTGGTTGGCTGCTTGGACGGGCAAAAGCCCACCTCAAGTCACCCGCCCGATTATTGCAATTTTTGCCAGTGACCATGGTGTGGCCACGCGCGGCGTGTCTGCTTATCCTCAAGAAGTGACTCGCCAAATGATTGATGCGATGGCAGCAGGGGGGGCGGCCATTTCTGTTCTGGCGCAACAAGCGGGCGCTGGCTTGAAAGTCTATGATTTGGCGGTCGGCAAACCAACCCCCGATATCACCACCGCCGATGCCATGAGTGAGCAGGAGTGTGTGGCCACCATGGCCTATGGCATGGAGGTTCTCGCCGAAGGTACAGATCTCTTGGTGTTGGGTGAAGTCGGCATTGGCAATACAAGTGTGGCAGCAGCCCTCGCATTAGGCTTGTTTGGTGGCAACCCTGCGCAATGGACCGGTCCCGGCACCGGCTTGGAAGGCCGCGCATTGGCGGCCAAACAAGACGTGGTCGCCCAAGCAGTTCAGCGTCTAGACGGGCAGACTGATGATGCCTTGAGCGTCTTGGCGCGCGTGGGCGGGCGGGAATTTGCTGCTATTGCCGGGGCCATTCTGGCCGCCCGCCTGCAACGCATCCCCGTCGTGCTGGATGGCTATATGGTCTGTGTTGCAGCAGCTGTGCTGCATCGTATCAACCCGCGTGCACTGGATCATTGCCTGGTTGGTCATGTATCAAAAGAGCCCGGACACCGTCTTCTGCTCGATCTTCTGGGCAAAAAGCCAGTCCTGGACCTCGGTATGGCGCTGGGTGAGGGGACAGGAGCAGCTTTGGCAGTGCAGATCATCAAGTCAGCTGTTGCCTGTCATTCAGGCATGGCTACCTTTGCTGAAGCTGGTGTGGCAGGGCCTTCCTAATCATGGCCTTTGGGACCAACTACCAACCCGAACCGCGGTTTATTGAGCTCGGACCAGAGTTTGCTGACCCCGTCGAGGCCGCCGACTTTCCTCAACATCGCTTGATCTGGCGGGATCAAGAAGCCGCGCGATCAGTTGGCCTGGATGGCTTGAGCGATGGGGAATGGATTGACCATTTCGGCCGCTTTGTCGTTTTGCCCGGCATGAACCAACCCCCATTGGCGATGCGTTATCATGGCCATCAGTTTCGCACCTATAATCCCCAATTGGGTGATGGCCGTGGCTTTTTGTTTGGCCAGTTGCGCGATGATCAGGGCCGCTTGCTGGACCTTGGTACGAAAGGATCTGGCCAAACGCCTTGGTCGCGGCAAGGCGATGGCCGACTGACCTTGAAAGGCGGGGTGCGCGAGGTGCTGGCCGCACGTATGCTGCAGGCTCAGGGTGTGCGGACATCAAAGGCCTTGAGCTTGATTGAAACAGGCGAGAAATTGATCCGTTCGGACGAGCCTTCACCCACCCGCTCGGCCGTGCTGGTGCGTCTTCAGCACAGTCATGTCCGTTTCGGGACCTTTCAACGCCACGCATTCCTGGACGCGCCAGAACGACTAGAGGCTTTGGTCGATCATTGCATCAGCCTCTATTATCCCCAACTTGGCGGTCTTGAAGGCCCAGAGCGCGTCGCCGCTTTGGTACGCGAAATTGCGCTGGCAACTGCCGAGATGGTCGCAGGCTGGATGGCTGCAGGATTTGTGCATGGCGTCCTCAATACTGACAATATGAATGTCACGGGAGAAAGCTTTGACTATGGCCCTTGGCGCTTTTTGCCGGTGGCCGATGCAAGCTTTACCGCTGCCTATTTCGACCAGACAGGTCTTTACGCCTATGGTCGCCAGCCGGAAGCTGGGTTGTGGAACCTCAAGCAATTGGCCGGGGCGCTGTTGGCGATTGGCGACAGTGACAGCCTAACTGAGGCAATACGGGCCTACCCGCCAGCCTTTGCCGCTGCCCAGCAACGCGCGCTTTTGGCGCGATTGGGCGTGCAGGCGGGGGAAGAAGGTGAAGCGGCCCGCCACATGCTCGATGCCATGTTTGCCTTCATGGCGCGGTCTGGTGTGTCGTGGGATGGCTTCTTCCATGATTGGTTTGGCGGTCTTGTCAGTCAGACCCGCGCCTTGGCTGGCCCACGTGCAGACTTGTATCAGGGCAGCGACTTTACCGAATGGCTGGGATGGCTCGATCGGTTTCCAACAGATCGGCCCGAGCGCTTATCTCACCCCTATTTTGGTCAATCCGACCCAGCAAGCTTGGTGATTGACGACGTTGAAGCCCTGTGGGCACCGATTGCGGAGGCCGATGATTGGAGCCTGTTCTCCCGCAAGCTCGCCGAAATTGATCAACTGGGTGATGCGCTAGGACATTGCCCACCTAAAGCATAACAACCCGGCGATTTAGCCTAAGTGCACGCCATTGTTCTCACGCAGGCGTGATGACAGCCCAACCAGATTGCTCAGCATTTTATGAAGCCAATTAGCCTCTAGGCAAGGCGGCCTTGGCACAATGGCGCTGTTCGGGACGGCGCGGGGGCGCATCATCCACTTCGACCAATTGGCCAGGTGGGAGAGACACACGTGCGCGACCCCTTCACCGCCCTCCTACCTTTGACCCACGGTGCCCCGTTCACCCATGTTCATGTGTTGACCGGTATCGCAGATTTATTCCCGGCCTTGACCAGCAGACTGGGCCTTGTCGCTCCAGGCGGGTTTCGTGCTGACGGGGAGGGGACGGCCTGTGCGATCGCGATTGGCCCCAATCGCATTCTGGTCGAAATGTTTCCAGTTCCACCCTTTTTTGCCGACCCAACAACGATGGAGGTTCATTGTCCGGCTTGGTATGGGCCACGCAGCGGCTATCCTCGGTGCAACGCCCATGTCGTTTTGACTTGCACCAATGATGGTGCGGATACGGCGGCCACTGTTGCAGCGGCGGCGGCTGTCAGCATGGTGGCGGCCAGCATGATGTCGATTGTGCCGGTTGAAGAAGTTATCTGGACCACGGGCCTGGTCAGCACAGAACCCCAAGCCTTCCAACGAATGGCTTTGCGCTTGACCATTCCCGAAGTGCGGGTTGAACACTGGGTGCGTATCAGGATGGAACCACTCACCAACCGGCATGGCCAGAATGAGGGCTGGATTCTCCTGTCTCAAGGGCTAGCGCCATTTCTGGGTCGTGAAATTGAGACAATAGCATGCCGGCTGCCGCCGCAGGAGCTCAAGCGGCTGAGCATTCTGATCATTGAGTATCTGTTGTTGCACAGCCCCCCCTTGGGGGCAGACACCCCGCTCTTTGTTCCAGACCTTGATGAGGTGCGTGCGCATCCAGCACCGCATGGTCGCATAACGCCAGGCCCCGTCTTGCAGATTTGGTTTGCGGCAATGGGGCAGGCAGGCCCGCCTTGGGCCGCAGGTTCGAAGCGGCCAACGATCGGGCAAGACGGGACTGGTTTTGGTAAGCGCGGCCTCAGCCTGCCACAAAACCCAATCTGAACATTGGGTCCATGATCAGACTTTGAACGCCACTTTCCTTTTTCTCAAAACAGTCCATGATCTCCGCTGACCCAAACCATCAGCATGGGAGACTGTGGATGAGCAAGCTGGACAAATCCCGGTGCGATGCCAGCCCGGTTTGGGCGCGGCGGGCGGTTCTAGGTGGATTTGGGGGCGCGCTGATCGCTGGTGGGTTTGATAGCACACTGGCACAAGCGTTGGAGGCCCCGCCTAATCAAGTCGATAGCGTGACCGTGACAGGACAGACCCCGATCGTCACCTTGCAGACATGGGTTGATGTTTATGGTCGCCCCACAGCAGATGTCCGGCTTAACGGTCAAGGACCGTACAAATTTGTGGTCGACACAGGTTCAAACACCTCGGTGCTAAGCCCGCGCGTGGCTGATACCCTGAAACTGCCCGAATTGCCGCGTCGAATGGTCCATGGCGTAACCGGATCGAGCGAAGCCCGCTTTGCCCGCTTGGATCGGATCGAGACGGGGCGCAGCGTGTCTGAAAATCTACGCGTGGCAGTTATGGACGCGCCCGCCCTCGACAAGCTCGATGGGATACTGGGAATGGATATGTTCGACAGTCGCCGCGTGCGCTTTAACTTTACCCGTAAGACGGTTGAGTTGGAGCCAGCAGGCACCCGACGGACCAAGCGCCTGCCGATTACCACCGACATCCGTTTGCGCCACGGCTTATTGATTGAGGCCGATGGCAAGGTGGCCAGTGTCAGGGCCCGCTGCGTGCTAGATACTGGCGGGGACACAACCATCATCAATATGGCTTTGTTGAATGCGTTAAGCGACAGGGCCAGGCGCCGCAGAAGACCGGAAGAGAACCCTGTCATCCTTGGGGTCACCAATCAGCAGCTCAATGGCGTATGGGCCAATATGCCCGAGATCAGCATGCTGGGTGTGGTGGCAAGCCGTTTGACAGTTGTTGCCGCCGATGCCCCCGTCTTTAAGTTATGGGGTCTTGATAGCACGCCCGCGATGCTTGTGGGGATGGATGTCCTGAGCCGGGCCGAGACCTTGGTTGTTGATTACCGCCGCCGTCAGGTTGAACTGCAGTTACTGGCCAGCCTCGTGGGCAGTGATGGGATGGGGAATCGGGGCTAACGCAAGCGACAGGATTGTGCGGTGACAAGATGGATATGCAGGACGTGGTTAGCGGCCCTGGCAATAGCGGGCTGCGCAGCTGTCGTACCAGCCCAAGCCCAATTCAAATCGACCCATGCCGAAGCGCGGGTAGAATATTGGCAGGCCCGCCTCGCCACCATGGAAGCCCAATTGGCCGATCCACGCGGCTTGTCAGATGTAAAGCTCGTTTTTCTGGGCGATTCGATCACCGACTTCTTCCTGATGGGCGAAAATCTGTGGTTTCCAGGCGTGCGAAATGGACGCGCTGTTTGGGATGAGAGTTTTTCAGGTCAGGACCCCGCGCTGAAAGCCCTGAATCTGGGCATATCTGGCGACCGGCTTGAGCATATGCTCTATCGCATAGCGCCGAAGGCGGACGGCGGGCTTGGGCAATTGGACCATGAGACCCTGAAGCCAGACTATGTGATCATATTGGCGGGAATAAATAATTCCTGGGCAAGCGAAAACCCGGCAGATGCCAGTATAGCTGCGGGGGTCATGGCTTTGGTGCGTGCGGTCCATGCCCGCCAGCCCAAGGCCCGAATTATCCTGCAGTCCTTGATGCCAACTCAGGAACAGGCCCGCACGCGCGATATTGTTATCCCGGTCAACCAGTCACTTAAGGCGTTCGCTGAGCTCGACGCGCAAAAGTCCTATCTCACCTATCTTGACCTCTATCCCCATTTCCTCTTGCCCGATAACACGCAAAACCCTGCGCTTTTTTATGACGGCCTGCATCCATCCGAGGCCGGGTACCGAGTATGGCGCGATGTCCTATTGGCGGCCCTTTCAGCAGACCGTGCCCGCCGCGCTGCCCGCTGAGGGGATTTAGCTTGGCGTTCAGGAGGTAAATCGGAAGTGCATGACGTCGCCATCCTTGACGACATAGTCCTTGCCTTCAAGCCGCATTTTGCCAGCTTCCTTGGCTCCGACTTCGCCTTTATGAGCGACATAATCCTCATAGGCGATGGTCTCGGCCCGGATAAAGCCCTTCTCAAAGTCGCCATGGATAACCCCGGCTGATTTAGGCGCAGTCCAGCCCTTATGGATGGTCCAAGCGCGAGCCTCTTTCGGACCAACCGTGAAATAAGTCTGCAGACCCAATAAATCATAGCCCGAGCGGATCAGCTTGTTGAGGCCCGGCTCATCAAGGCCTGCAGCTTCAAGATATTCGGCTGCCTCTTCATCCTCGAGGGCGGCAAGTTCAGCTTCCATCTGGGCACAGATCACCACAGCCGTCGCCTTATGCGCCTTGGCATAGGTTTCCACCCGAGCCGAATACTCGTTGCCAGTGGCCGCAGAGGCTTCATCGACATTGCACACATAGAGGACCGGCTTGGCCGTCAGCAGCTGCAGCATGTCATAGGCCTTTTGGTCTTCCTTGGCCGGGACATAGAGCCGGGCAGGCTTGCCCTCATCCAACAGTTTTTTGGCCTCAAGGCACAATTCCAGCGTCAGCTTGGCGTCCTTGTCGTTTTGCTTGGCCTTTTTTTCCAGATTAGGAATGCGCTTTTCCAGGCTTTCAAGGTCAGCCAGCATGAGCTCGGTTTCAACCGTTTCCAGATCAGCCAGCGGATCGATCCGGCCCTCGACATGGGTAATGTCCTCATCGACAAAACAACGCGTGACATAGGTGATCGCGTCGCATTCGCGGATATTGGCCAGAAACTGATTGCCCAGACCTTCGCCCTTTGAGGCACCCCGCACCAGACCAGCAATATCGACGAAATTCATTCGCGCTGGAATGATCTCTTTCGACCCAGCAATGGCAGCAAGGGCGGTCAGGCGCGGCTCCGGCACTGCCACTTCGCCCACATTGGGTTCAATCGTGCAGAACGGATAATTGGCAGCCTGAGCAGCAGCTGTTTTGGTCAGGGCGTTGAACAGGGTGGACTTGCCAACATTGGGCAGGCCCACGATGCCGCATTTGAATCCCATGGGAGGTCTTTCATCTCTGTGATTGCGCGCTGGATCACCGCGCGGAAAAAGCGTGCCGTCTCATAGACACATTGTTGGCCAAAAGCATCCGTCAATGGCAGGGCTCAAGCCACGGCAAAGGTCCGCCACTTGCGCGCATCGGCTTGAAAATGGCGAGGCACGCGCGACAGGCGAACATCCATCTCCTGCAACTCGCGCGTGGCATCCACATCCCGGCCCATCTGGCGCAAAAAGCGGATGTAGCGGGCGTGGGCTTCAAGCGACGGGATGCGCGGTGCAGCAAAGGCATAGGCCTCATCGGCCTCTTCGACTTGCCCCGTTGCTTCGGCCGCTCGGGCAAAGACCAGCGCCTCTGCTGGCCCTTCATGGCCGAGGTCGCGCAATTGATTGATACGATCGAGGGCTTCCTGGTGGCGACCAAGTTCAACCAAGGCCCTCGCATGGCCGAGAAGGGCAGCCGAATCATCGACAAATTGGCCTTCAAGGCAGCCGCGGTACAGCGTTTCCGCATTGGAAAAATCACCCATGTCGAGGCTTGCCTGTGCAAGCCGCAAGCGGTTACCGACCGTGGGGGTCAGGTCAAACGCCTCTTGAGCTGCCCGCAATTCGCGCGTTGGATCGACGGCCTTGATGACTTTTTGCTCGGCCTTGCGCACTGATTGAATGATGCCGGTATTGGGCAGGATTTCAAGAACCACATAAATAAGCGATCCAATGCCGGGGGCGAGTAAGATCAGGAATATCCAAAACGTGGGCCGCCCCGTCCGGATCACATGGATGATCAGCGTCACTTGAATAAGCAGGGACAAAATCAGAATTGGCATGGTGAAATACCTTCATGTCTCTCCCAGAAATTCATACGGGGCTCACGTGTCATCTGCAAGTCGGGCCAAAACGCGCCCATGTGGACTCAGTCCATCGCCTGCACGTTGTTATCCGGCATCATTTGACCCACCGCGCAACCAGGCTGGCACGGGTGGGGGCGGGGCCAAGGTGGAGACTTTGGTCTGGAAGGCGTCGTGCTTATCTTCCAGCAATAAGGGCGTGGTGCGGGCAACGGCATCGCACAGATTTTCCACCCATGTCATTTCAGAGCTCGAAAAATCATCGAGCACATGGCTCAACATTTTTTCCCGGCCCGGGTGGCCAACCCCCAAGCGGACCCGCTTAAAGCCTGCCCCAGACTGGGAAACGATTGAGCGCAAGCCATTATGGCCAGCGGTGCCGCCCCCCACTTTCACCCGACAGCGACCGGGGGTGAGCTCGACCTCGTCATAATAGACGATGACTTTGGTCAAGGGGATTTTGTGGAAGGTCATGAAGCCGCCCACACAACGCCCGCTCTCGTTCATGAAGGTTTGAGGCTTGACCAGAATGATCTTTTGCGGGCCGGCTTCTGTGTCAATCACACCTTCACGGGCCAAGCCTTGCAACCGGCTGCGTTCAGCCCCGAAATTGTACTGGCGCGCGATCTCATCGACCGCCATGAAGCCGATATTGTGCCGGTTCCGCGCATATTTGCTACCCGGATTGCCGAGCCCCACCAGGAGAAACATGCCAACACCCCGTCCTTCAACAAATAAGCCCCGGACACTGCCGGGGCTCTTGTGTTCTGTCTGTGCAAGCAAGCCTGGTCAAGCCAGGCCGCAGATCAGGCTTCGTCGCCTGCCTCATCCTGCTTGCCGCCGCGGCCAATAATGGTCGCCACGGTGAAGTCGCGGTCGCGCACCGTTGGGCGGGCACCGTCTGGCATGCGCACGGCCGAAATGTGGATCACATCGCCAATGTCGCGGCCAGCCAAGTCAATCACCAGTTCTTCTGGGATCTTGCCAGCGGGCACATCCAAAGCCACCGTGTGCTCAACCACATTGAGCGTGCCGCCCTTTTTGATGCCGGGGCAGGTGTCTTGGTTCAGGAAGTGCACAGGCACATCCACCGAGATCACTGAGCTTTCGTCCACACGATAGAGGTCGAAGTGGACTGGCATGTCGGTGATGGGATCCCATTGCACATCGCGGGGGATCACAGGCTGGCTTTCGCCGCTGTGATGCAGGTCCACCATGTGAGCCAGGAATTTGCCCGAGCGGATGGCTTTCAGCAATTCCTTGCTTGAAGCAGCAATGGCCACAGGGCCCTTGTTGCCACCATAGAGGATGCCGGGGACAAAGCCTTCGCGGCGGGTCTGGCGGGCGCCACCCGTACCTGTGCGTTCGCGCACTTCTACATTGATCACGATGCCGGTCATCCCCGGTCTCCGTTCCTTGATGTGTAATTAAGTGCGCCGCCAGCGCAGGGCAGGCGGCGCACGAGATGTCATGAACGCGCGGCTATAGGGTAAAGCGGCTCAGAACTCAACAGGGGCTGGCAGCATTGTGCAGGCCGTCTTCTGAGAACCGACACGCGGCACACCATTAAGACCTATTTGCGCAAGATCACGCGCATGGATTCATAGCCTTTCACAAACGAGGAGCGGATGCGGGTAGGTTCTGACACCACTTGGATATCGGAATAGCGCTTCAACGCCTCTTCCCACACAATGCGCAATTGCATTTCCGCCAGCCTGTTGCCCACGCAGCGGTGAATGCCAAAGCCGAAAGAGAGGTGGTTGCGCGCGCGTGGACGGTCGATCCAGAAGTCATTGGGCCGTTCGATGACCTCTTCGTCCCGGTTGCCCGATACATACCACATCACCACTTTGTCGCCCTTTTTGATCAGCTTGCCGCCCAATTCAACGTCTTCCAGAGCGGTGCGGCGCATGTGGGCCAGGGGCGTCTGCCAGCGGATGATTTCAGACACCATATTGGGGATGATTGATGGATCTGCCCGCAGTTTCTTGAACTCTTCGGGGTTTTTCGACAGGGCATAAAGCCCGCCAGTCAGTGAATTGCGGGTGGTATCATTGCCCCCCACGATCAAGAGGATCAGATTCCCCAGATATTCGAGAGGCTCCATATTGCGGGTGGCCTCGCCATGGGCAAGCATGGAAATCAAATCATTGCCCCCGCTGTTATTGACCCGCTCGTTCCACAAATTGGTGAAATAGGCGAGGCATTCAAACAATTCGGCACGGCGTTGGTCTTCGGTTTCAATAATGCCGCCGGGGATAGGTTGGGCGGTGGCGACATCCGACCAACGGGTTAGCTTGCGGCGGTCTTCCCACGGAAAATCAAACAGAGTTGCCAGCATTTGGGTGGTCAGTTCCACCGAGACCTTGTCGACCCAATCAAATTCCGTATCGAGAGGCAATTCGTCGAAGATGAGATTGACCCGTTCGCGGATTGTACCTTCCATCTTCGCCAAATTGTCTGGGCCAACGATAGGCTGGACGACTTTGCGCTGGGCGTCATGCTTGGGTGGGTCCATGGCGATAAACATGGGCAAGATGAAGTCTTCATCAAAACCCACAATCGTGATGCCGCCCAGAAATGCGTCAGATGAGAATTGTTGGTGGTTGGTATCGACCGCCATAATGTCCTTATAGCGTGTTACGGACCAATAGCCGCCGACCTTTTCTTCCTGGCTAACGCACCAATGGATCGGGTCTTCTTTGCGCAGGCGCTCAAAATAGGGCCAGTGGCAATCATGGGTCCATAGTTCAGGAATGGCGAGATCGATCTCTTCAATGGGGATCGACCAAGCCCGCCGCGCATGATGTTCTTGCACGGACTTGAACTCAGCGGGGTTGAAATTGCCGTCGGCCATGGTGAATCTCCCAATATTGAGCTTATCGCAATGCGTGCTCGTCACCCGCATGGGGCCACAGTTTCTGCCATTTGTCACCCCCTGACGCAGGCGTCATGTTTGAAAAAAGTGACGTGGTCTGGGACTTTGCGCAGTTGGCTTGCCATAGATTGGCGATGTGGAAAGTCAGACACTTTCACCGTCTGGTCATTGCAAAATCTCCCCAAGCTTTTAGCCTCACGACGCGTCGCAACAGCCTGTCTGCGACATGTATGATGATTGACCGGCCGATTCTCATGGATCTGACCCTTGCCTTGATGCGGGCGACATTCAAGCTTGATCAAGTCCAAGATGATGGACTGACAACGGTTGGAACCGGCTGGCTGGTTACGATGCCAGCCGCTACTGCAGGCCATGCCCCCCAATTTGCGCTGGTCACCGCCGGGCATGTGCTCGATCGCATGGCCAAACCACACATGATGATACACTGGCGGCGGGAAGATGGGACAGGGCGATGGCACCGTGAGCCGGCACCGCTGCAAATCCGGAATGATGATGCGTCGCCTCTGTGGGTGCGCCATCCGGAGCGTGACATTGCTGCCATCGCCCTTCATCCGCCGGACCCAGTGCGCGATTGGGCAGTCGGCTTTGACCATCTCGCAGATGAGGCGAGCTTTCAGGCCCATGATGTGCAACCCGGGGACGAAATGCTGGTCTTGGGTTATCCGCGAGGTCTATCGGCCAATGAGATTGGCTTCCCGATCCTGCGCTCTGGCCGGGTGGCGAGCTATCCATTATGGCCGAGCGCAGATTTTCCCAGTTTTCTGATGGACTTTGCGGTTTTTGCGGGCAATTCCGGTGGGCCGGTCTATTTGATTGACGCCTTACGCAAGAAGCCGGGCGGCGATGGCAAGCCGCAGGCCGCTTTTGTCGCTGGTCTCTTGGCTCAGCAAGTGGTGATGACCGATGAACGCCTTGAAATCGGTATTGTCCTGCACGCCAGCTTCATCCGCCAATGCTTGCGTCTGCTCGCCGCCCGCCAAGCCGAAGTCTAACCTGCCGGATCATCCTTGGCCTTGAAAACCAGCACGACGCCATTGATGCACCAGCGCTGACCTGTTGGCGCTGGTCCATCAGGGAAGACGTGTCCTTGATGGGCACCACATGTGGCGCAATGACATTCGGTGCGCGGATACAAAAGCTTCCAGTCGGTCTTGGTGCCCACCGCTTCGGCGCTTATTGGGCGAACAAAGCTGGGCCAGCCGGTCCCCGAGTCAAACTTGTCGGCACTGGACCACAAAGGCGAGCCACATCCCACGCAATGAAAGATACCCTCACGCTTTTCATGATTAAGTGGCGAGGTAAACGCCCGCTCTGTACCCTCCTGACGGGCAACCTGAAACTGGGCCGGGGTCAGGATATTGCGCCATTCGGCCTCGGTTTTTTGAACATTGAAGCGATCGGACTTGGCCATATTACTCTCCTGTGAGCTTGTTTACGCATCAAACGCCATCGCGGTTTCACGGCTGAGACAGTGCCAATCACGACCTAAGAGTTCGAACCATGGCTTTGCCGAAGCGGGCATGCACCGAATCGAGCGCGCGTTCGAGGGCAGCGCGACGTGGGGCAGACTGATTAAGCAGATCGCCCTGATCGGCCCCTTCGAGCGGGCCTAAATCGGAGACACCCACACCCATCAGCCGGAATGGGCCGCGCTTGAGTTCTTGCAACAACAAAGGCCGCAGGGCGTCCAACATGACATAACCCGTCGCGGTGGGCTCGCTTAATGTCAGGCGACGCGTAATGGTCTGGAATCCCGCTGTCTTGAGCTTGAGGGTCAGCACCCGCCCGGCATGACCCTTGCCTCGACAGATTGCCCCCAGTTTTGCACACAGGCTTTGCAGCAGCGGCTCAAGGTCTTCCCTTGAAACGAGATCATGGTGGAATGTCGTCTCGGTTGAGATGGATTTGCGTTCTGTTTCTGGCTCTACGCGTCTTGTGTCGGTTCCATGCGCCATATTGAACAGACGAAGGCCGCCATCGCCATAGCGCCGGATCAGATCCTCTTTACCAACAGCTGCCAGATCACCCACGCACTGAAACCCATCCCGATTGAGTGCCTTGACAAAGGCCGGACCAACCCCGTGCAAAAAGCCCACAGAGCGAGGCCAGATCAGCGTGGGTACATCCTCTGGTGCCAGAATGGCAAAACCACGCGGCTTATCCAGATCGCTCGCTGTTTTGGCCAGAAACTTGTTGCACGACAGACCCACAGAGACCGTCAAGCCGTGATCGGCCTCTATCCGCGATTGAAAGCGGGCCAAGGTTTCAGCCGCGGACCCGTGGTGCATTTTCTCAGTGCCAGACAGATCGAGATAGGCCTCGTCGATCGAGACGGCCTCAACCAAAGGGGTTAGGGCCTGCATGGCTTGGCGAATGGCTTTGCCTTCTTTGGCATAAAGGCTCATCTGGGGTGCGATAACCACCGCCTCGGGGCAGAGTTTCAAAGCCTTAAACATCGGCATCGCCGATCGGACACCCGAAGCCCGCGCCAAATAGCAGCAGGTTGCCACCACACCTCGCTTGCCGCCCCCCACAATCACGGCCTTATCGCGCAATTCTGGCTGATCACGCTTGTGGATTGCCGCGAAGAATGCGTCGCAATCAATATGGGCGATGGTGAATTCGCTCAGACCAGCATGGCTGACAACCCGCCGCCCGCCACAGGCCTGACAGCGTCCATTATCCGGGCCAACCTGAGTCTCCCAGTGAGAAAAGCAATCGCGGCATAGACTTGGCAAGGCTCGATTAACCCCCATGCGATACAAGCACAGTTCAAGCTTGGGGTCACTCCAGGCAAAAACGATTGGAGCGGAGTATGGCGGCGTCCGTCGCAACTCATGGAGCAGCACAGCCTCTAGGAGCAGGCCAGCCTTTGGCTGAGCCCAAGGCCCAGAAGACTGTGATGATTGTTGAGGACAATGAACTCAACATGCGGCTGTTTCGTGACCTGTTGACTGCGTTTGGCTACCGGACGGTTGAAACCCGCGACGGCCTGATGGCGCTGGATCTTGCGCGAGCCGAAAAGCCCGACTTGATCTTGATGGATATCCAATTGCCCGAAGTCTCTGGCCTCGACATTACACGTTGGATGAAGGCCGATGACGAATTGGCCAGCATTCCCATCATTGCCGTGACGGCTTTTGCCATGCGCGGCGATGAGGAGCGTTTCCGTGAAGGCGGCTGTCAGGACTATTTGTCTAAGCCGATCTCGGTGGCCACATTCATCGGTGCTGTGCGCAAGTTCATAGGGTAATCAGATGAGTGCGCGCGTTCTTGTTGTTGACGATGTGGAGCCCAACGTCCGGCTGCTCGAAGCCAAGCTTCAGCACGAATATTATACCGTCATCACCTCTAACTCTGGTGAAGATGCGATTGCCAAAGCCAATCGCGACAATCCCGACGTCATTCTTCTGGATGTGATGATGCCCGGCCTAGACGGGTTTGAAACCTGTCGTCGCCTCAAAGAAGACCCTGCGACCCGCCATATCCCCGTGGTGATGGTAACCGCACTCGACCAGCGCGAAGACCGCGTCAAGGGCCTGGCCGTCGGGGCGGATGACTTTTTGTCCAAGCCGATTGACGATGTGACCTTATTTGCACGTGTGAAGTCACTGGCCCGTTTCAAGGCGGTTGCGGATGAATTGCGCCTGCGCGAGGCTGCTGGTCGCCGCATGGGTGTGATTGAGGGCGGTTCCAGCCGAGAGCTTGGCCTTAATGCGCGTATCTTGATTGTTGAGGATGACCCGCGCCGCGCAGCGCGACTCAAGCGGACATTGGAAGTTGAACAGCGCCCGATGCTGATGCAAGATTCCAACGCACTGGGGCCGATGGGGCAATCTACTGTTGAACTGATGATTATCTCCGCCTCGGGGACATCGTTTGATGGTTTGCGGTTAGCGGCCCATGTTCGCGGACAGGAAAGCACACGCAGTCTGCCCATCTTGGCGATCTGCGAACCGGAAGAAAAAATCAAAGCCCTGCGGGCACTTGAGGTCGGGGTCAATGACTTCATTTATCGCCCGATTGATGATGATGAATTGCTGGCCCGGACCCGCACCCTCATCAAGCGCAAACGTCATATTGATCAATTGCGTTTGACCGTGGATTCCAGCATGGAATTGGCGGTGACCGACCAGCTCACAGGGCTGCATAATCGCCGCTATATGGAAACCCAGCTGAAGGCCCTATTGGCCCGGTCTTCTCGTGGGGGGCCGCCCGTCTCGGTGCTGATTGCCGACATTGACCATTTCAAGCGTGTCAATGACTTGTTTGGCCATGATGCCGGCGACAATGTGATCCGCGAGTTTGCCGCCCGGCTGGCGTCCAATTTCCGGCCCCGCGATCTTGCCTGTCGCTTCGGTGGGGAAGAGTTTGTGGTGATCATGCCGGAGACCAATGCCAATGATGCCAATATGATTGCCGAACGGCTGCGTCAGTCGATTGAAGAGGCCGCGTTCTTTATCGGTGCGTCGCGCGATGCGCTGGATGTCACCTGTTCGGTCGGCGTGGCCGTGGCCAATTCCGCCGAGCTTGATTATGAAACGCTTCTCAAGCGCGCTGATGAAGCCCTTTATGTTGCCAAGCGCAGTGGGCGGAATAAGGTTGTGTCGCAGGCGGCTTAAGAAACCCTTCTGGCCAAGCCCAACATATGAACTGAGGTCCCCGCTCTTCGCTTTGGCGGGGATGAGCTGTCGTTAGAAAAACATTTTGTCTGGAAGTGCTTTGGTGCCCAATCTGGTCACCAAACCGCAACCTCAATTGTTCTTGCGACACCTGGGTAGTCAAGTGCGCAGCTTTGCTGCGTCGCGGTGCGATCGGTTTTCAAAGAAAACCGACACTTGACGACCCAGATGTCGCGCTCAAACTCGCTAAGCCGTTTTGGTGAAACACAGGTTTCACCAAACGGTTCTAAGTAGAAAAGCCAAACCCACCACGCTGTCATCCCGGACGGCGCAGCCGATCCGGGACCTTTTATCGCACGTGCGCAATGAGATCCCCGCTCTTCGCTTCGCTCCGGCAGGGATGACAAAAGCCTTTGTCAAAAATGTAATGTTGTCCGATCTGGTCCCCAAATCAGGCGCTCTGTATCGCTGATCTTTTGGCATTATATGGCTTTAGCCACACAGGTGGATAAGGACAGTGCCTAATTCCGTCGTGGACCGCCCGCGGAGGTGGGCAAGTTGGGGTCAGAGCCAGGCAATTGTACCGGGGCGCGACCGATCGAGCCGAAGATCTGTTCTAGGAATGTGACCTCGCGGCCCCGGGTCGGGGTGCGACGATTGTCATAGGCAATCACGCGACCATCGGCGAGGGTGTATTTACGCTGTGAAGCCACTTTGTCGCTGTCATCAAAAGAGATTGCCATGATGGTACGCTCAGTTGTGCGAGGCTTGTAAAAGGCGGTCTGTTTTTGAATGGCGGAGATATAATACCATGTCTGCTCATCAAATGTGCCAGTTTGAGATGGATTGCCCATCCGACTTAACACGGTTTCCTTGGTATCAACCCCGTCTTGAAATGGGGCTTGCTGGCTTTCATCAGCCAAGAACCCGCGACGATCCACCACCCCTGTACAGGCTCCCAACAGGCACACGCTGGCCATCAGAACAATTGCGATCGGGGAAAAGGGGCGCTTTTGGGTCATCTTGGCCTTCACTCAAGCTAGGGGACAGGTCCATAACGGGAAACTGGCAACAAAATAAGGCAGGATCGCCGCAAAATGTTGCCCTATCACGCTTTGGGCTGCAGAAGCTGCTGCACCTGATACCAAAAATATGGCATGGCGCGCAGCCCTTGCCTTGACCTAACCCGGCACCATGTCAGGTTCAAGCCCAAGGTTCACGCGGGAGGTTGGTGACAGAAAAGGGGCGGCGTGGCTGAGGTCTCTGGCCTGCGCTCCTTGGTGTCTGATTGGTCCCCGCCGAGAGGGGACGATGACCGTTCGATATCTAACCGCCCGCTCATTATCCGATAGACAGGACTAAGATGTTTTCTCTCTCCCGCCTCTTTCGCAAAAAGCCGATCAAACAAGCGGCGCGCGCGCTTTATGATCAGGTCACGATTGCTGCCCGCGATCCAGCCTTTTATGGCCCTGGTAAAGTGGCCGATAGCCCCGACGGCCGGTTTGAGATGCTGACTTTGCACACCGCGGTTTTGTTTGCCCGCTTGTCCAAGCGCGGTGATCAGGCTGATGAAACAGCTCAAGAGGTCTTCAACATCCTGTTTTCGGCGCTCGACCATGCATTGAGGGAGCTGGGGGTCGGGGATTTGTCAGTGGGCAAGCGAATCAGAAAATTGGCTGAAAGCTTCTATGGCAGGATGGCTGTCTATCATGAGGCCTTAAACCTTGCCGGGCCCGATGGCATGGCGGTGCTGAGCGAGGCAATCTGGGTTCATGTGCTTGAAAAAGCCCCCGCTGGGGAGGCATTGGCTGCAACCTTGGCTTCACGCGTCCGTGATTGGGCGCTTGACCTGCGTGCGCTTGACGACGAAACTATCCTGAGCGGGTCCATGCCGCTGCCACGCTGAGACTGCCAAGGCTCAGGGTCTTACAGCGCAGGATGTTTTGTGCAACTTTCCCTTAAGTCAGCTTAAACATGCAGGCAGCGTTCTGGGCCAGACTGGAATCAATGGCCAGCATATTCGGCCAGATCCCAAGACCAGAATCGTGTGACTCACGCGTCGGTTGCGGCCAATCTGGGTGTGATGCATGTGGGGCGAGCGAGAGGTCAGGGGAGAGTTTATGACTAAAGGCTTGAAGCTGTCGATAGATGCCATGGGTGGGGATCATGCACCAGATGCCATCCTGAAAGGGGTGGATCTTTTTGCGCATGAGAATCCAGACGCGCGGTTCATTCTGCACGGCGATCAGGCAGTTCTAGACCACCTTCTGGCGGGGCTTCCTGATGCGACAAATGCCAGCGAAATCCGCCATACGACCGATATCGTCCCCATGGATGCCAAGCCCAGTCAAGCCATGCGCAAGCGGGGCACGAGCATGTGGAATGCGATTGCTTCGGTAAAGGACGGGGAAGCAGCGGCCTGCGTCTCCGCCGGCAATACGGGAGCCTTGATGGCTGTCGCGCATTTACAATTGCGCACAATGGAAGGTCTGCACCGGCCGGCAATCACCGCCTCTTGGCCAACACCCAAAGGCCATTGTGTGGTGCTGGACATCGGAGCCAATGTCGATTCAGATCCCGATCAATTGGTTGACTTCGCCATTATGGGAGAGGCCTTTGCCAAAGCCCTGTTTGGTTTGGAACGACCCCGCATCGGCCTTTTGAACGTGGGTTCAGAAGAGGTCAAAGGCCATGATGATATTCGCGAAGCCATGCGGCTTTTGCGTCTGTATGGTGCAACGCTGGGCATGGATGTCCATGGCTTTGTCGAAGGCAACGACATTTCGATGGGCACAACAGATGTGGTGGTCACTGATGGCTTTACCGGCAATATCGCGCTGAAAACCGCCGAAGGGGCAGCCCGCCTTGTGGCGGCTTTCTTGAAAGAGGCGTTGACCTCTAGTCCCCTGGCCATGGCCGGCGCTTTTCTGGCCTCTTCTGGTCTTAGGCAATTAAAGGCCCGCATGGATCCCAGCAATTCAAATGGCGGGGTGTTTTTGGGGCTCAATGGTCTTGTCATCAAGTCGCATGGTGGCACCGATGCGCGCGGCTTTGCCAATGCGATTGCGGTCGGGGCGCGCCTTGCGTCGAGTTCCTATATGCAAGAAGTCGCTGATAATCTGTTGCGCTTGCGCGACGTGCGTACCCAAGCCCAAGCAACAGCAGCGGCGACAGGAGGTGCGGGGGAGGCCACGCCAGAGTCGGACGTGGCCAGCATGGGGCAGGCAGCCCAGTGACCCAGTCGACCGACCAGCTGATCATGCCCCCCATGCCATGGCGCTCTGTCTTTTTGGGCAGCGGTGCGATGACGCCGTCCCGCATTGTCACCAATGTCGAGCTTGAAACAATGATGGATACCAGCGACGCTTGGATCCAAGAGCGCACTGGCATTGCACAGCGCGCCATTGCCGGCCCGCTGGAGACCACCGCCAGTTTGGGTGCAGAAGCAGCCCGACGCGCCTTGGCCAATGCAAGTGTCAGTCCAGATGCCATTGATCTGATCATCTGCGCGACCGCCACACCTGATCGGACATTTCCCGCCACAGCCGCACTCATCCAAGCCGACCTTGGTATCCCGGTGGCAATAGCCTTTGACGTTCAAGCAGTCTGCTCGGGATTCGTTTATGCCATGAGCGTGGCAGACGCCATGCTGGCCAGTGGCCAGGCCAAAACCGCTTTGGTGATTGGGGCTGAGACCTTTTCACGTATTCTTGACTGGTCTGACCGCACCACGGCCGTTTTGTTCGGAGACGGGGCTGGCGCGATGGTATTGGGAGCGGTCGCCAGCGCGCAAGCGGGATCGCGCGGGGTTTTGGCCCATGCCTTGCGTGCAGATGGTCGGCAGGCCGATTTGCTCTATGTCGATGGCGGCCCATCCCAGGGGGGCCGCATCGGCAAGCTGAAGATGCAGGGTCAGGCGGTTTTCCGTCATGCGGTTGGAAATATTTCTGAAGCAATTTCAGCATGTTGTGAAAAGGCTGGTGTGAAGGTTTCAGATATTGATTGGTTTGTGCCCCATCAAGCCAATCGTCGAATTCTTGACGGCGTTGCGCGGCGTATGGGACTGGACGACCATAAGGTGGTCACGACAGTGCATCAGCATGGCAATACATCGGCAGCTTCGGTGCCCTTGGCATTTGAAGTTGCCCGCCAGGATGGGCGCATTTGCGACGGCGATCTGGTGCTTCTGGAAGCCATGGGCGGCGGCTTTACATGGGGTGCCTCGCTGATACGGTTATAAGGGGCTGGACGTATTGTAAAATCGGGGCTTAATAGTCCGGTATCCGAAGCAAAGACACGCGGGAAAGATCGCATAACAACCGCGCAGCTTGCAGTCATAAGGGGGCTAAGACGTGGGTAAGACATTAACGCGCGCGGACTTGATTGATGCGCTGGGGCGCGAAGTCGGTTTGTCACGCAATGATTGTTCCGATTTGCTTGAGTCCATGTTGGAGCATTTGGCCAAGACCTTGGAAAAGGGGCAGTTGGTCAAACTCGCCCGATTTGGCAATTTCAGTGTACGATCCAAACGGCCCCGAATCGGGCGAAACCCGAAGACGGGTGTTGAGGCGACGATTTCGGCGCGTCGGGTTGTAAGTTTCAAGGCTTCCCAAATCATGCGGGAGCGGGTTGAAAAAGGCTGAGGAATTTGGCGGCTGGCATTGAAAAAGGTGAGCAGGCTTTTCGGACGATTACCGAAGCGGCCGAACTCCTCGACGTGCCTGCCCATGTGCTTCGATTCTGGGAAGGCAAATTTCCCCAATTGCGGCCGCTGAAGCGGGCTGGCGGGCGTCGGCATTATCGGCCCGAAGATATGGCCTTGCTGCGCGGTATCCGGGCCTTGCTGCAGGAAGATGGCTATCAGCTGAAAGGCGTGCAGAAAGTCCTCAAAGAACAAGGTGTGGCTCATGTGCGCGCTCGTGGTGGCGGGGTTGGTGCATCAAGTCCCGCGCCCATCTTGGTCGGCATTGGTGCGGATCGGGACCGACTGGCATTGGGGGCTGCGGCGCGCGGTCCGGTCTTCCCATTATCGGATAAGGCCGAAGACGATGAGTCCATCGCCGAGGGCAGTCGGCCAGAAGCCAGCACGCCGGTCAATCCAGTCTTGGATCGGGCACGCTTACAAGCAGCCTTAACGCGGCTTGAGCGCGCTGACGCGCTCTTGGCTGCTGCCCAAGCCGGCAGCCGACGCTGATTAGCCCATTGTGAAGAAGACACCCAATGACACAGATTGCTCCTGCGCGATTTGACGACATTGCCGCGATTGTTGGCTTGATGCAGCGCGCTTATCGCGGCGAAGAAAGCAAAAAGGGCTGGACGTCGGAGGCGGACCTGATCGATGGCGACCGCACAACACCGGAGGATATTGGCAAAGTTCTGGCCAATCCTAACCACCATTTTCTGGTCGCTCGAGACGCGGCGGGACAGATTATTGGCTGCGCAGACATTGAATGGCTGGATGATCCAGCCAGGTCGTGCAGTTTTGGTAAGTTCGCTGTCGAGCCAAGCTTGCAAGGCAGTGGCTTGGGTAAGCAATTGATGCAGGCAGCTGAGGCTGCCGCTGTCGCGGTGTTCGGGGCCCATCGCATGACCATGACCGTGATTGAGGGGCGCGCTGAGTTGGTCGCCTTTTATCAGCGTCGGGGTTATCGGGCCACGGGCAGCGCCGTCTCGATGGCCGATATTCACCATGATCCCAGCATGACGCGTGGTCACAATCTGATCCTGCTTGAATATGACAAATCCCTCCAAACGAAATGGGCCTAAGCATCGTGCCGAAAAGTGGGAACCGGTTTTCGGCGCAAACGATGCGAGAATAAGAGAACAAAGCATCGTGCCGAAAAGTGGGGACCTCTCTGCGCTTTTTCGGTGTGAGATCCCGGATCGGCTTCGCCGTCCGGGATGACAGCGCGGTGGGTTTGGCTTTTCTACTTGGAACCGTTTGGTGAAACCTGTGTTTCACCAAAGCGGATGGTCGAGTTTGAGCGCGACAACTGGGTCGTCAAGTGCGCAGCTTTGCTGCGTAGCGGTGCGATCGGTTTTCACAGAAAACCGACACTTGACCACCCAGTTGTCGCAAGAACAATTGAGGTTGCGGTTTGGTGGACCATGGGGATCACCAAAGCGCTTCCAGACAAAAATCTTCTCTAAACGATGTCATCCCCGCCGGAGCGATAGCGAAGAGCGGGGACCTCCAAGCGCATGTGCACCACAAGATCCCGGATCGGCTTCGCCGTCCGGGATGACAGCCGATTATATGTTTTGCACCAAAGTGCTTCTCAGTCTGAAACCAACACCCCCACCCCCGCTTGAACGTCAAAGCGGGTTCACATCTACAGTAAGGTGATCATCGGTACTGGCCAGCGGCGCGGCGGGGGTAAGGGCGGGGGTCGGTTTCGGCTCTTCTGGGTGATCTGAAAGCCCATCGCATCGAAGGTGGCGCTGATTTCATGACCACGACGGGCCATGATGCGGGGTCGCGCTTCAGGGGCGAGCATGGGGCCGGGTCTGCGGCGGGCGAGAGAGAAGGCCAAGCGTTTGGCCTTGGCTTGGGGGTCGGTGGCGATGGCCTGCAGCAGGTCCAAGCGCCGCAACCAGTGGCCGATGGGCACAGGGGCGGGGGCAAAGTAAAAGGGCCGCACTTGGCCTGTGATGGCCCTGTCCAGCGCCTCAAACCGCTGCGCGAGCATGTCCGGATGGGGCAGAGACAGTTCCGGAAACACCCGAAAACCTGGGCTAGATACCCGCACTTTGCGCGCCTTCTTGCGGCGCAGGTTTTCAACCTGCGGCTTGGCGACCAATTCATGCTCCAGATCAAGCGCCATCAGGATCAATATCCGGCGCAAGAAGGCCTCAAGCGCGCGCACCCCCGCCCGCAAACGTGCGGCCACTGCCTTGCGCACAAAGTGTGGCCGTTCCCACAAATTGTCCTTTGCCAAGACATGGCTATGCAGCTGCAAGGCCAGGGACAGCACAAAGGCAAAGGGGGCAAGCGAGAAGGCCATGACACTATCATGGCTGGGATGTTGTGCTGTGGGATAGATTGGAACGATCTCCCCCCACCCACCTCGCTGTCATCCCGGACGGCGATAGCCAATCCGGGACCTTGTGGCGCACGTGCGCGAGGGGGTCCCCGCTCTGCGCTTCGCTCCGGCGGGGATGACATCGTTTAGAGTTGGTTGCATTTATAAGTGGGTGTCATCCCGGACGGCGAAGCCGATCCGGGACCTTGTGCCGCAAAAGCGCAGAGTGGTCCCCGCTCTCCGCTTCGCTCCGGCGGGGATGACATTGTTAAAAAAGTTAAATTATACATAGCGGTGTCATCCCGGACGGCGGTAGCCGATCCGGGACCTTGTGGCGCAAAAGCGCGCGGGCGGCCTTGGGTGGGGCGGGTTTAGGTGAGAAATATCTGACAACAGCGATTGCCGCGCGACGTCTTGGCGTCTATAGCCACGCCCTCGCACCCGATGAGGGTTGCGGCACGGTCGGAGCGTAGCGCAGCTTGGTAGCGCACTTGTCTGGGGGACAAGGGGTCGTGGGTTCAAATCCCGCCGCTCCGACCATTTATTGCCCCGCCAACACCATCGTCATTACCCCGCGCATCAAGGGCAGGTCGCAGCTCAGCTGCGCTTGCGGATGGCTGCTGCCTCAGGTGGCTTTTCAGCGGCGGCTTCATCGGGATCAGGCCGACGCATCCAGACATAAACCGGATAGAGTGGGATAACCCATGCCAAGCCTGCCACCGCAAAATAAGCGATTTGGGCGTACCAAGGCTTGTCGGCGAACAGGCCGCCAACAGAGGCTGCAAAGAAGGAATAGACAAACAGCACCACCACAGTGAGTGTGATACCAATGGCCCGCCGATGTGTCGCTCTCACGTTCAACTCCCTTGATTGGGCTTGCCTCTAGCCTGTAAGCAGGCCGCGGCGCAAACCACGTCGATGTGAGCGGCAGAAACAATCTTGCCGCCGTGGGCTGCCCCTCTATGTCTTGCCTATCTAGGACGCCTGCCAGTCATGACCACCGCTTTGTCTGCCTCCTTTTTACGCGATCAACTCAGCCCGTCTGATCGGATTCAGCGCGGCAAGGATGTCCGGGTTGGCATTTGGCTGTTGTTCATCGCCTTTTTGGTTCTGTGCATGGTGATTGTGGGCGGGGCCACACGGCTGACCGATTCTGGCCTGTCGATCACCCATTGGTCGCCCATTCATGGGGCGATCCCGCCGTTGACTGCCGAACAATGGCAGCAGGAATTTGATCTCTACAAGCAAATTCCCGAATATCAGCTGCAGAACAAAGGCATGAGTCTGGGCGAGTTTCAGTTCATTTTCTGGTGGGAATGGGCCCATCGCCTGTTGGGACGGCTGGTCGGACTGGCTTTTGCACTGCCCCTGATCATTTTTGCGCTGACCCGCCATCTGCGCCCTGGCATGACGCCTTGGCTGGTTGCTATGCTGGGTTTGGGCGGCCTTCAGGGCTTTATTGGCTGGTGGATGGTCAGTTCCGGTCTCTCAGGGGATCGGCTGGATGTGGCCGCCTATCGGCTGGCCACCCATTTGTCGATGGCCTTCATTTTGATGAGCCTCGCTTTGTGGACTGCGCTTGATCATCTCTCACCCAAGCGGCCCAATCAAGGCGACCGCCAGATCGTGCCATGGGCGATTGGTTTTGGGGTTTTCCTGGGCTTTCAAATCGTGCTTGGGGCCTTTGTGGCCGGCACGGATGCAGGCCTTGCCTATAATGACTGGCCAACTTTTGCCGGGGGGCTTTTCCCGAAAGATTATGCGGCCTTGAGCCCGATTTGGCGTAATTTTGTTGAAAATACCGCCACCATTCAGTTCAACCATCGGCTCGGTGCCTATGGCGTAGGCCTATTTGCGCTATTGGTCTGGTTGCGCACCCGCCGCTCAAAAGAAGCAAGTGTGGCCGCTTGGGGGCATGTGGTGGCCGTGTTGGTGCTGTGCCAAATCGGACTGGGGATTGCCACCCTCACTGGCTTTGGCATCTGGGCACCGCCCCAGATTGAGGGCGTGATGCTGGGGATTGCGCACCAAGGGCTTGGGGCGATCTTGTTTGCCAGCGCCATGATGCTGATCCGCGCGAGTTTGGTCAGCAAGCCAGCATCCCTCAAACTTGCAGTCTAGCATAGGCCCTGTGCGCGATTAGCCTAGCTTTGCGACCTCGGGCGCGCTAACCCGCTTGGGTGACAGGCGGGTGATGACTCGCCAGACGCTGCAACCCTCATGCTGGAGGCCCCCATGACCGCAATCATCGACATTCTTGGCCGCGAAATTCTCGATAGCCGTGGCAACCCGACCGTAGAAGTCGATGTGTTGTTGGAAGATGGCTCGTTTGGCCGGGCGGCTGTGCCATCGGGGGCATCAACCGGGGCCCATGAGGCGGTGGAAAAGCGCGACGGCGATGCAAGCCGTTATCTCGGCAAAGGCGTGTTGGCTGCGGTAGAGGCCGTCAATGGCGAGATTTTTGAAACGCTGGAAGGCTTTGAGGCGGAGGACCAGCGCCATATTGACGATATTTTGATCGAGTTGGATGGAACCGCGAATAAGTCTCGCCTTGGGGCGAACGCCATATTGGGGGTCTCGCTTGCTGTGGCCAAGGCCGCTGCAGAAGCCTCAAGCCAGCCGCTTTACAAATATGTGGGCGGGGTCAATGCGCGGGTTTTGCCTGTCCCAATGATGAATATCATCAATGGAGGCGCCCATGCCGACAATCCAATCGACATCCAGGAATTCATGATCATGCCGTTGGGGGCGTCGACCTTTGGCGATGCCGTGCGCATGGGGTCAGAAATCTTCCATAGTCTGAAGAAGCTGCTCAAAGATGCCGGACACAGCACCAATGTCGGCGATGAAGGGGGCTTTGCGCCCAATCTGGCCTCCGCTGAAGAGGCTTTGAGCATTATTCTCAAGGCCATTGAAAAAGCGGGCTATAAGCCCGGTGATGATGTGAGCCTTGCGCTGGATTGTGCCGCGACTGAGTTTTTCAAGGATGGCCGCTATGCCATGACCGGTGAGGGCAAGACTTTGGCACCCGAAGACATGGCGCGCTGGCTGGAAGGACTGGTCGATCGCTTCCCCATCGTGTCGATTGAAGATGGAATGTCGGAAGATGATTTTGTCGGCTGGGGTGCTCTGACCGAAGGTCTGGGCAAGAAGTGCCAATTGGTGGGCGATGATTTGTTCGTGACCAATCCTGCCCGTCTGCAGCAGGGCATTCGCGATGGACTGGCCAATTCCATTCTGGTGAAAGTCAATCAGATCGGCACATTGTCAGAAACCTTGGATGCGGTCGAAATCGCCCATCGCAATGGCTATACATCGGTGATGTCGCATCGGTCTGGCGAGACCGAAGATGCCACGATTGCTGACCTCGCCGTGGCCACCAATTGCGGGCAAATCAAGACCGGTTCCTTGGCCCGGTCGGATCGGACCGCCAAATACAATCAACTGATCCGGATCGAAGAAATGTTGGAAAGCCAAGCCGTCTATGCAGGACATGGTGCGCTGAAAATCACCCGCGGCTGAAGCCAAGGCCAATCGCTAAGATTTGGTTTACCAAGTTTGGGCACAAGGTGGGTGAGGTCGCAGACTCGCGACCGCGCCACCAAAAGGCACCGTCTGTATGGCATTCCTCAAGGGCATACGCATCTCCACATTCCTGTTTGCAGGCGTGCTGGTGTATTTTGCCGTGCACTTTTTTGTCGGCCAGCAAGGCGTGCTTTCTTGGCATGCCTATGTTCAGCGGGCGGATGCGCTGATGGCTGAGCGCGATGCATTGACCCAAAAGCGGCAAGAATTAGAGCGCCGACTTGCCCGCTATCAGGCTGGACGGGTTGATTCGGATTATGTCGAAGAGCGCGCTTGGTCGCAGCTTGGCGTTGCTGGGCCTCAAGATGTGGTGATACGTGTGGGAAAAACTGCAGAGATCGCGGCACCTTCTGCATCTGTGCAGACCCCCAATCCATGAACGCAACTGGACGTCTTACGCGCTTCTGCCTATGGATAAGGTGTTACAGGAAGGGTCATACGTCTCGATGGCTGGCAAGAAATCAAATTCCACCGCTTCTGTTTCTCCCTCCAACCTGGTCAGTCGTGATGAGGCCTTGGCCTATTATCGCGACATGCTGCTAATCCGCCGTTTTGAGGAACGCGCGGGTCAATTGTACGGCATGGGACTGATTGCGGGCTTCTGCCATCTTTATATTGGCCAGGAAGCCGTGGTTGTCGGTATGCAGGCCGCTCAAAAGCCGGGCGATCAGGTCATTACCGGCTATCGCGATCACGGGCATATGTTGGCATGCGGCATGAGTGCGCGTGAAATTATGGCCGAGCTCACGGGTCGGATTGGCGGGTCCTCGCGCGGCAAAGGCGGCTCGATGCACATGTTCTCGAAAGAGGCCAATTTCTATGGCGGGCACGGCATTGTCGGGGCGCAGGTGGCTTTGGGTACAGGCCTGGCGCTGGCCAATCGCTATCGCGGCAATGATCAGGTCTCGGTCGCCTATTTCGGCGACGGGGCGGCCAATCAAGGCCAAGTCTATGAAAGCTTCAACATGGCCAGCCTGTGGAAGCTGCCGGTTGTCTATGTGATTGAGAACAATCAATACGCCATGGGCACCAGTGTGGCGCGCGCCTCGGCGGAAACAGAATTGTTCAAGCGTGGTATCAGCTTTGAAATTGCAGGCGAAGAAGTCGATGGCATGGATGTGCTGGCCGTGCGGGAAGCAGGGGCGCGGGCACTCGAACATGCCCGCTCTGGCAAGGGTCCGTTCCTGTTGGAAATGAAGACCTACCGCTATCGTGGCCATTCGATGTCCGATCCGGCCAAATATCGCCCCAAAGATGAGCCAAAACAGGTCCGCGATACGCGCGATCCGATTGAGCATATGCGCCAGTTTGGTCTGGCACAGGGTTTGTTCACCGAAGATGATCTCAAGTCGATCGACAGGGATGTGAAGGAGATTGTGGCCGATTCAGCAGATTTTGCGCAAACCAGCCCAGAACCAGATCCTTCTGAACTGATGCGCCATATCTATGTCGATGCCTGACCTTATCCGGTGGGCAATGCATAAAGACGGGTGCTTTGGCCTTGTTTGAACCAGAACATGTGGGAGTAAACACGATGAAACTGATGAAAACCACCGCATTGGCTGCTGCTGCCATTGGCTTGGTTGCCGTTGCGGGCACCCAGATGGGTACCTCCACCGCGAAAGCCCAATCGGCTGAGTCAGCGCCAGCCGCTGCCAGTTCGATCCCCGAACATAAGGGGACGTTTTCCAGCGGCAAGCTCGACACTGTGACCTATACCCCAGCTTGTCCCGCCTTTGTGTTCGACTTTGATGCTGCTGCCATTCAGGAAAGCAACAGCCGGGCCTTTGTGGAGAGTGAAAAGCGTCGCTTCGAGAATATCCGCGACAAATGGGACGCTTATGAAGATTGCCTGATGGAAAATGGCAGCCGCGATATTGACCGGCTGCGCGTCTATCTTGGCGATTATCTGTCGAGCATGGCCAATGATGAGGCCAAGGCATTTAATGCGATGAATGGTGCAGCAACGGCCAATATCGAGCGCATTGGCAAATTGCCTGCGCCAAAGGCTTCCAAGAAGAAGGGTGAGACGGCGAGTGAGGCCGCTGCGCCGACTTTTGCCGCTTGGACGGCTCCGACTGGACGCTTTGTTGGCACGTTGACCGCGTCTGGCGACACGTTCACCTACCAGACCTCGTGCCCATCTGCCTTGGGCAGCCTGACTGAGGAAGCCTTCAATACCGAGACGACGCGTAATGGTTTCAATGCCAAGCTCGATGAGTTGCGCGCCACGCCGGATCGGATCAATCAGGTGCGCGCTTGTCGGCAGGAAAATGTGGGTCAAGATTATGAATTGATCAAGACCGCCGTGAACCAGGGCGTCAATGCTGTCTTCCTGCCCGCCAAGAACGACTTTGAGCGCAAATTCGCTGCCGTTCGCTTCCAACTGAATGAGCATCAGAAGCCGGGCGGTTTGTTGGCTCCTCCAGAATTGCCAAAGCCGCCCGCCAAAAAGGCTCCGGCCCCAGCCCCGAAAAAGAAGAAATAAGGCGGTTGTGACCGCCTGCTGCTTTTGGGCTGTGGCACAAGTCGTGCCCAGCCCGCCGATCTGACAGGGGAGGGCCAGCCGCGAGGTTGGTCCGGTCCCGCGCCAAACCATATGGAGTCCGCTTTGTCGATTGAAATCCTCATGCCCGCACTCTCTCCAACAATGGAGGAAGGCACGCTGGCCAAATGGCTGGTGCAGGTCGGTGATACGGTCAAGGCAGGTGATGTCATCGCCGAAATCGAGACTGACAAAGCCACAATGGAAGTGGAAACCATTGATGAAGGTGTGATCGAGGCACTGCTGGTCGCTGCCGGAAGCCAAGGTGTTAAGGTCAATACACCCATTGCGCGGATTTCAGGCGAGGATGCGGGGAGCGTTCAAGTCGCGCCACCGATTGCCACGCCGGCTCCACCCCCATCAGCCCCGCGTATCGCTGCCGCGCCAGTTGCCGCAGCACCACTGGCTGATCCAGAAGTCCCAGCAGGCACCCCCATGGTGAAGGTGACCGTGCGCGATGCCTTGCGCGATGCCATGGCAGAAGAAATGCGCCGAGACCCTGATGTCTTCCTGATGGGTGAGGAAGTGGGTCAGTATCAGGGGGCTTATAAGGTCAGCCGTGGCTTGCTTGAGGAATTTGGCGACCGGCGCGTGATTGATACCCCAATTACCGAGCATGGCTTTGCCGGTATGGGTGTGGGGGCTGCGATGGCAGGCCTCAAGCCGATTGTTGAGTTCATGACCATGAACTTCGCCATGCAAGCTATTGACCATATTATCAATTCAGCCGCCAAAGTGCATTATATGTCGGGCGGGCAAATCAGTGCGCCCATCGTGTTTCGTGGGCCTAATGGGGCTGCCTCACGGGTGGGGGCCCAACATAGCCACGATTACTCAAGCTGGTATGGCAATGTGCCGGGCTTGAAGGTGATTGCCCCCTGGGATGCAGCCGACGCCAAAGGCCTACTCAAATCGGCGATCCGTGACCCCAATCCGGTTGTCTTCCTTGAGCATGAATTGCTCTATGGCATTGAGTTTGAGGTGCCTGAAGGTGATGAGTGGCTTGTGCCAATCGGCAAGGCCAAGGTGCGCCGTGAAGGGACGGATCTGACAATCACGGCCCATTCGCGGATGGTGGGTTTTGCGTTGCAAGCTGCAGAAGAATTGGCTGGCCTTGGCATTTCGGCTGAAGTGATCGACCTGCGCACTCTGCGCCCGCTTGATACCCAAACCATTATCGCCTCGGTGAAGAAGACCAATCGGCTTGTCACCGCCGAGGAAGGGTGGGGCCCGATGGGGGTCGGTGCTGAGGTTATCGCCTGTGTGCTTGACGGGGCGTTTGATTGGCTGGATGCGCCGCCTGTGCGCGTTCACCAAAAGGATGCGCCTTTGCCTTATGCGGCAAATTTGGAAAAGCTGTCTCTGCCCAATGCTGCCGACATTGTCGCCGCAGCCCGCGCCGTGACCAATCGTTGAGGACCTGACCCATGGCAATCGATATTCTGATGCCCGCCTTGTCGCCGACGATGGAAGAAGGCGTCTTGGCAAAATGGCATGTCAAAGTTGGCGACATGCTCAAATCTGGCGATGTGATGTGCGAGATTGAGACCGATAAAGCCACGATGGAAGTCGAGGCGGTCGATGAAGGCAAAGTGCTGGAAATCCTCGTCGCGGAAGGCACGCAAGGCGTCAAAGTAAACGCGGTTATTGCGCGCATTGAAGGCGAGGGGGACAGCCCGGCTGCGCCTGCTGCCGCCACGCCGCCTGCCCCTGCTGTCGCAGCCCCGACCCCGGTTGCAACCCCTGCTGCACCCACACCACCAGCTCCTGTGGTTTCAGGTGCGCGCATCATGGCCTCACCCTTGGCGCGCCGTTTGGCTGAAGCCGCTGGCCTTGATTTGGCACAGATGACAGGGACCGGTCCCAATGGCCGGATCGTCAAAGCCGATGTGGAAGCAGCGCGCGGCAAATCGCCAGCACCTGCGGCAACACCTGCTGCCACCCCCATGTCGGCAGCCCCAGTTGCGGCCGCCGCACCGGCACCGCGTGTGGCGGCACCCTTGCCTTATGCTGAGGGCACTTATGATGTGCTGCCGCTCGATGGCATGCGGCGCACGGTTGCCCGCCGCATGACGGAAAGCTTCCGCGATGTGCCACATTTCCCGCTCAACATCGATCTGGAAATCGACAAACTGTTGGAATTGCGCAAACAGCTCAACCAAGTTGGTGCGGCCCAAGATGCCAAAGTTTCGGTCAATGATCTGATCATTAAGGCTGCCGCACTTGCCTGCAAACGGGTGCCTGAGGCCAATGCCTCTTATACGCCTGATGGTATTTTGCGCCACCATCATGCCGATATTGCGGTGGCTGTTGCTATTGAGGGCGGCCTGATTACCCCTGTGATCCGTAAGGCGGAAACCAAGGGATTGGCAGCCATTTCTGGCGAGATGAAGACGCTGGCCGACAAAGCCCGTAACCGCAAACTGATGCCAGAGGATTATGCCGGGGGCACGTTCTCGATCTCCAACCTCGGCATGATGGGTATCAAGAGCTTTATGAGCATCATTAATGAGCCGCAGGGCTGCATCCTGTCGGTGGGGGCCGGTGAGCAGCGCCCCGTGGTCAAAAATGGTGCGCTGGCGATTGCCACTGTGATGAGTGTCACCCTGACCTGCGACCACCGCGTTGTCGACGGGGCGATTGGTGCCGCCTGGCTGGCGGCGTTCAAGAGCCTGATCGAAGAGCCGATTGGCCTGATGCTGTAAGGGGTGAGGCGCTCAAGCTTATCGATCCTTGCGGCGACTACGCGGGTTGTTCAAGGTTAATTTAACCATGCCTGCTGGCCTGGCATTAACTAGGCTTTGCTAGAACCAATCATCATCAATCGGAACGGAGATTCCGGCATATGGGTTGGTTTGGGTTTGGGGAACCGCGTGGGCGCGGGTCCAAAGTGCGCGTGCGCGATCTTGGGCGTGAGCGGGACCAGTATGAGGATGCGGTCTTGATTGATCGGCGTGGCCCGGTCTCGGACCTTCCGGCCTACCGGCCACGTCGGCGCGATTTTGACGATCCCCGCCGCTAAATCGGACACACCATCGCATCAACTGTCTGGCCACAGATGACCCCGACGCCAAAGCGGGCTAGAGGGGAGTGATGCTCGAACTGTTCCTTGCCGCCTTCGTGACTTTTTTCGTGGTGATCGACCCGCCCGGCGTCGCCCCCATGTTTGCCACCCTGACCCAGAACACGCCCCGGTCGTGGCAAAACAAAATGGCGTTCAAGTCAGTCGGCGTGGCCACCATCGTTCTGATCGGCTTTGCCTTTGGTGGACAATGGCTTTTGGGAAAGCTGCATGTGTCGCTGGATGCGTTTCGGCTGGCCGGGGGCGTGCTGCTCTTTCTGATTGCAGTGGACATGCTGTTTGAAAAGCGCACAGAGCGGCGTGAGGAGCGCAATGAGAAGGTTTTGGCCGAAGCGCAGAAACATCCTGAACGGTTTGAAGATGTGTCAGTCTTCCCGCTTGCCATTCCGCTGATTTCAGGGCCGGGGGCGATTGCCTCGATCATGTTGTTGTTTGCCCAATCCAAAAGTGTTGCCGAGCAGGCCATGGTGCTGGCAGGGGCGGGCGCTAATCTGGCTTTGTGCTTGATTGGCTTCCTGTTGGCAGGGCCTTTGACCCGTGTGATGGGGGCGACTTTGGCAGCGATGATCACTCGGATTTTCGGGATCATTCTTGCCGCTCTTGCGGCCCAATTCATCGTCGATGGCGTAAAGGGGGCATTCGGTATCGGGTAGCTCAGGGCCTTCCACCACGGGGGTGAAGCAGGCTAAAGATGGCCTGTGAACCTGTGGGGAGCTTTCGCATGGCCAATGATGCAGTGGATGTGGTGGTAATCGGGTCAGGACCTGGCGGCTATGTTGCAGCGATCCGCGCCAGCCAACTGGGTTTCAAAACCGCCATTGTTGAGCGCGAGAATCTCGGCGGCATCTGCCTCAATTGGGGCTGCATTCCCACCAAAGCCCTGCTGCGTTCGGCCGATGTCTATGAAAACATCAAGCATGCAGAGGCCTATGGCTTGTCGGTCACGGGGGCAAGCTTTGATCTGTCGCGCATTGTCGATCGCTCACGCAAAGTCGCCAAACAGCTCTCAGGTGGGGTCACCTATCTGATGAAGAAGAACAAGATCGAGGTCGTCTTGGGCACGGCACGCCTGACCAAGGGCCAAGAGGCCCCCGGCGTCGTTGTGGATCTGGCTGCCGGTGGCACACGTACATTGACCGCCAAGCACGTCATTCTGGCCACTGGGGCGCGGGCGCGCACCATTCCGGCTGCAGGGCTTGTCCCCGATGGCAAGCTCATCTGGACCTATCGGGAAGCCTTGGTGCCTGACACCATGCCCAAGCGGCTTTTGGTGATCGGGTCTGGGGCGATCGGGATTGAGTTTGCCAGCTTCTTCCGTTCTTTGGGCTCAGAGGTCACGGTGGTTGAAGCCCTCGACCGTATTTTGCCGGTTGAGGATGCTGAAATCTCTGGCTTTGCTGCCAAGGCCTTCCAAAAGCGGGGTATCCGTCTGATCACCTCGGCGGCTGTCAAAGGCCTCAAGGCCGGGGCAAATACTGTTACCGCGACCATTGAAGCGGGTGGCAAAAGCGAAACCATCGAGGCAGATCGTGCCATTCTGGCAGTTGGCATCGTCGGCAATGTCGAAAATCTGGGCCTTGAGGATTTGGGCGTCACCATTGATCGCACCCATGTGGTCACCGATGGGCTTGGGCGCACCAATGTGAAGGGTCTTTATGCGATTGGCGACCTGACGGGCGCGCCATGGCTTGCCCATAAGGCGAGCCATGAGGGTGTGGCTTGTGTAGAGGCCATTGCAGGCCTGCATCCCCATATGCTGCACGTGTCGCGCATCCCGGGCTGCACCTATTCCAATCCACAGGTCGCCAGCATCGGCCTGACCGAGGAGAAGGCTAAGGCGGCGGGTCATGAGGTGCGGGTTGGCCGCTTCCCCTTCAATGGCAATGGCAAAGCAATTGCCTTGGGTGAGCCTGAAGGCCTGGTGAAGACAGTGTTTGACGCCAAGACCGGTGAACTTCTGGGCGCGCATATGGTGGGCACGGAAGTGACCGAGCTGATCCAAGGCTATGGCATTGCCATGACGCTGGAAACCACAGAAGCCCAATTGATGGAAACCGTCTTCCCGCATCCAACCTTGTCGGAAATGATGCATGAGGCGGTGTTGGATGCCTATGGTCGGGTGATCCATATTTGAGACAGGCAGCGTGACGCGGCTTAAGATGCAAGAAATCGGGTGGGGTACCTAGAGACCTCGCCCGCCACGGTGTACACACACGGCCATGAGCGCCCAGACCGACACCAGCAAACGCAAGAGCGTGCGCGACATTGCCGCCGCCAAGGGTAAGGCACCTGTTGTGTGCCTGACGGCCTATACCGCACCCATGGCGCGCCTCTTGGACCCCCATGCCGATATTCTTTTGGTGGGCGACAGTCTGGGCATGGTGATTCATGGTCTCAATTCCACCGTGGGCGTCACGCTCGACATGATGATCTTGCACGGCAAAGCTGTCATGCGCGGATCGTCCAAGGCGCTAGTGGTGGTTGATTTGCCATTTGGCTCCTATGAGGAAAGTCATGAAGTGGCATGGCGGTCGGCCAGTCGTGTCATGATGGAAACGGGCTGCCAAGCTGTCAAAGTCGAAAGCGGCGAGGGGATTGCCGACACCATCGCCTTTTTGGTCGACCGCGGCATTCCAGTGATGGGCCATGTCGGCTTAAGGCCACAGGCAATGAATGTGGATGGCGGATTCCGCGCCAAGGGCCGCACCAAGGCCGAGCGCGACCGGGTGCTGCGCGAGGCATTGGCAGCAGATCGGGCTGGGGCTTTTGCGATTGTGGTGGAAGGCGTGGCCGAAGATATTGCTGCCGAGATTAGTTCAATGGTGCGCGCCCCGACAATTGGCATTGGCGCATCGGCCCAATGTGATGGACAAATTTTGGTCACCGACGACATGTTGGGTATGTTTGACTGGACGCCCAAATTTGTGCGTCGCTATGCCGAGCTTGGCCAAGTCATTGATCAGGCCGTTTGCCAATATGCTGAGGACGTCAAAGCCCGGACCTTTCCGGCAGAAGCGGAGACCTATGTGCTAAAACGCACAAGCTGAGTGCTTTTGCCCTCAAATCGTCGCAGTTTCGCGCGAGCCCGAACCTTGCCCTGCTAGGCCAGCCGCTTTAGCCTCAACAGGTTAGCCCACATGTCTCCGGCGTGAGACGACTTTGAATGGATGGAGAAGAGAGCGTGTCCGATTTGATCCGCGAAGCTGAAGATGAGCTGCGCAAAGAGACCGCAGAGACTCTCGCCCGCAAAGCCGCCCCGTTTTTGATCGGCGCGATTGTGCTGGGCTTGGCTGGGGCGACTGCCTGGCAATTCTGGCAGAACCACCAAGCCGAGGCTGCCGATAAGGCCGGTGTGGCCTATGAGGCAGCCATGAATAAGCTGCAGTCGGGTGATTTGGCCGGTGGGGCGACCAGTTTGGCCGAATTGGCCAAGACCGCACCGGCAGGCTATGCCGCTCAGGCTTTGCTGCAATATGCGGCCGTCTTGCAAGAGCAGGACAAGACCGCAGAAGCCCGCGCCGCGTTTGAAGATGCCGCCAAGAAGATTTCTGACCCTGATCTGGCCGATCTTGCCCGTCTGCGGGCGGCCTATATTGCCGCCGACAGCGAGACCAAAGCGCAAATGGATGCGCGCCTAAAGCCTGTTATTGATCGCAAGGGTGCGTTTTCGGTGCTGGCGCGTGAATTGGCTGCGGCCGTTGCTTGGAAATCAGGGGATCTTTCGGGGGCGCGGGCAACTTATGCCCTGTTGCAATTGGACCCTAATGCGCCGCAGGGTGTGCGTGCGCGCGCCGGCCAGGCCTTGGCGGTGATTGACGCAGGTGCCACCGCTGCAAAAGAGCCGATGGTCATGCCGCAAGAGGCTGGCCAAGGGGGGCTGACGCCAGAGCAGATGGCCCAGATGCAGGCTGCCCAAGCCCAAGCCAATGGGGCGAATGAGGGGACGCCGGAAAACCCGCGGATCGTCCGATTGCCACCCGGGGTCAAATTACCTCCCGGCACGAAACTCCCGCCCAATGTGCGGGTGATCGAGACCCCTTTGCCATCAGGGCAAGCGGCGGGTGGTGGTGTCTCGCCGGAAGTCCTCGCCCAGATCGAGCGTGAACGTCAGGCCAGCATGGCCCGTCAGAAGGCAATAACTGAATCTCAGCAGCGTCAGATTGATGCGATTGAGAAGGGGCGGACTGCTGCGCCAGCCCCTGCAGAACCCGCCCCTGCCAGCCCCGCTGAAGCCCCCAAGCCAGGAGATGGCCAATGAACTTGATGTCGCGCCGCTTGCGGGCACTGGGTCTGGCCAGCGCCAGTGCGGTCTTCCTGTTGGCGGGCTGTGCTGGCCTGCAGGATCGGGCTTCGGGCTTGTGGCCTTTTGGTCGTGACGCGGCCAAGAATGCGATTGCCGAAGATAAGGAACGTGTCTCAGTTCTGGGGCTTGAAGAAAAGCTGACCAAGGACCCGGCGCTGGAAAATGTGCCTGTGACCATTCCTGCCGCCCAAGAGCTGGCCAATTGGACCAATCCGGGTGGGGTCACCAACAACGCCCCGCAGAATATCGCAGGTTCCGGGCCTTTGGCGATCGAGTGGCGTCGCAAAATTGGTCAAGGCGCTGGTGCGCGTGGGGCAATTACGGCCACACCGATTATCGCCGATGGCAAATTGTTTGTGTTGGATGCACGCAGCACAGTTCATGCGGTTGATCTCGTCAGTGGACGCCCAATCTGGCGAAAGTCACTGGTTCCTGTTGTTCAGACCCGCAGCCGCTTCTTCAGCCGCAATGAAAGCACAGCGATTGGCGGGGGTATCGCATTTGGTGAAGGCAAGATTTTCGCCGCAACCGGCTTTGGCAATCTGGTCGCACTCAATGCGGATTCGGGACAAGAAGCATGGCGGATTGATGCAGGTTCGCCGATCCACGCCTCGCCATTGGTAGGTGGTGGTCGGGTGTTTATTACCAGCAATGACAGCGAGTTATTTGCCGTCGAGGCCAATAGCGGCACCATTCAATGGACCCAGTCCGCGATTGCAGAGCCTGCCCGCATGCTCTCAAGCCCCAGTCCAGCCCTCGTGGCAGAAACAATTGTGGCACCGTTCGCATCGGGTGAGGTCATTGCCTATTTGTCAGCCAATGGGCGGCGCCTTTGGTCTGAAGCCCTGACGCGGGCGGGCAATGCCAATTCCTTGTCCACCATCAATGACATTGCCGGACGCCCGGTTGTGGCCGGAGGCATTGTGTATGCGGCCAGCCAGTCTGGCACTTTGGCTGCCATTGAATTGCGCACCGGTACACGGGTCTGGGACAAGCCTATCGCCTCGATCCAGACCCCCTTGCTGGCCGGAGATTTCCTCTATGTCGTCTCGATCAGTGGAGAATTGGTCGCGTTGGACGCCAAAACAGGCGGGGTGAAATGGACCCGCCAGCTTCAGGCCTATCGCAATGAGAAAAAGAAGAAAAATCTGATCTCATGGACAGGGCCGGTTATGGTTGGCGGGCGGTTGGTTTTGGCCAATTCGCTTGGCCGGATTGAAGTGATCAAGCCTGAAGATGGCTCGACCATTGTCACACGCGATGCCAAGGATCCAATCTTCGTGCCTCCAGCGGTCGCCAATGGGACGGTCTATTTCTACACCCAAGACGGTGTGGTTGTGGCTGTGCGATAGATCGTGGCCGCTCCACTTAAAATCGCGGTAGTCGGCCGACCCAATGTCGGCAAATCGACTTTGTTCAACCGGCTGGCGGGCAAAAAGCTCGCCATTGTCGATGACATGCCCGGTGTCACGCGTGACCGGCGTGAGGCGAGTGGGCGTCTGGGCGATCTTGACCTGACCTTGATTGACACCGCCGGATTTGAAACCGCGGTGGATGAAAGCCTTGAAGCCCGTATGCGGCTTCAAACCGAAGCTGGCATCCAAGAGGCTGATCTATGCCTGTTCTTGATTGATGCTCGGGCTGGGGTGACCCCGATTGATGAGGTTTTTGCCGATTTGTTGCGCCGTTCGGGCAAGCCTGTCGTGCTGGCCGCCAATAAGGTGGAAGGCAAGATTGCCGATGCCGGGGTGTTGGAAGCCTATGGTCTTGGCTTAGGCGAACCGGTGGCCATTTCCGGCGAACATGGCGAAGGCATGTCCGACCTTTATGCGGCAATCCTTGCTTTAATGGGGGATCGGGCCGCACCTTCAGACACCGATGATGAAGACGAGGACGCCGGGGAAGATCACCCATCCGATGAGGTATCCGACGAGGATGGCCTTGATTTTTTCGATGGCGAGGGGGCTGATGAGGCGGTCAGCGAGAATAGCCCATCGGCACCAATTTCAGATGTCCCCTTGCGCATCGCCGTTATCGGACGGCCCAATGCCGGCAAATCCACACTGGTCAATGCGCTTTTGGGCGAAGAACGCCTGCTAACAGGTCCTGAGGCAGGGATTACCCGGGATTCCATTGGTGTGGACTGGACCTGGGATGGGCGGCCTGTGCGTTTGGTCGACACCGCCGGCATGCGGCGCAAAGCCAAGGTGCAAGAAAAGCTGGAATCGCTGTCGGTGGCCGACACTTTGCGCGCGATCCGCTTTGCCGAAATCTGCCTCATGGTGATGGACGCCGATGATGCATTCGAAAAGCAAGATTTGCAGATTGCCGATCTTGTCGCGCGCGAGGGTCGCGGCCTTGTCTATGTGCTGGCCAAATGGGACCGGGTTGAGGATGGGCCTGCACGCTTGGCACACTTGCAAGCGCGCGCTGAACGCGTTTTGCCCCAAACACGTGGAGCACCCTTGGTGCCCATTTCGTCCTTGTCTGGCCGCGGTCTGGATGACTTGATGCCGGCGGTTTTGGCGGTTCATGAGGATTGGAATGCGCGGGTCAAGACGCGTGACCTGAATGACTGGTTGCATGAAGTCATCACGCGTCAGCCACCTCCTGCCGTCGATGGTCGCCGGGTTAAGCCGCGCTACCTTGCCCAGATCAAAGCCCGCCCGCCCACCTTTGTGTTGATTGCCAGCCGTGCTGCGCAATTGCCTGATTCCTATGTGCGCTATTTGGTCAATGGCATTCGCAAGGCTTTTGATATGCCCGCAGTGCCAATCCGCTTTTTGGTGCGCGCGCCGAAAAATCCGTTTGCAGGCGATGAGACGGGCCGGCCCAATCTCTCGCGCAAGAACCGCGATGCAGGGGCTAAGCATGCCCATGCGCCAGACCGAGGTGGCAAGGCTCCTGCCAAGCCCAAGCCGACCAAACCTGGTAAGCCGGTTGCTGGTGCGACCAAAGCGCGTGTTGCCAAGGCCGGTCGCAAGCCTGTGAAGGCAAGGCCAGCACCGGGCCGAAAGTCCCGCTAAGGCCTGCCCATGGCCAGTCCTGCTGACATCACTGCCATTATCGTGACCTATAATAGTCAGGCTGTTATCCAGCCGTGCCTAGCGGCCTTGAAGGCTGAGGGGGTGGGCAGGTTGGTGGTGGACAATGCCAGCCAAGACAACACTGTTTCTTTGGCCAAACAGGCAGGGGCCGTTGTGGTTGAGGCTGGTGCTAATCTGGGCTTTGGGAAGGCCAATAATCTTGGTGTTCAGCAAACCACCACAGACTGGGTCTTGTTCATCAATCCAGATGCCGTGGTCCAGCCTGGCAGCATCGCCCGCTTTATCGAGGCTATTGGCGCTTATCCGGAAGCCGGCATTTTCGGCCCGCAAATCTTGGAAGCCGATGGTCGTTATTTCTTCCAGCCCCGCTCGTTCTTGGCGACATTCTTGAAAAGCCGTGTCAGCGGCAAAATTGTGCCCGAGGGTAATTGCTGTGTCGCAGCCTTGTCTGGGGCATGCATGCTGATGCGACGAGACCTTTTTTTGGCACTTGGCGGCTTTGATCCAGAGATTTTCCTGTTTTACGAGGATGATGATCTGTGCCGGAAGGTCGCCGATCATGGTCTGCCCATCCTCTATGTCCACGAGGCCGTGGTGTCACATTTACGCGGCCAATCCAGCACAGCCAATTTGAAAAGCATGTTCCTGATGCGGGCCTGTCAGGCCTGGTCGCGGGCCTATGTGGCGCAAAAATATGGACTGCCCCACCACGCGCTGCCCGGTCTGTTGGTCAATGGGGCCAAATATCTCGTTGCCGCGCTTAGTTTTAATGCCAAGCGCCGCGCCCGTTATGGTGGCAGTTTTGTTGGTACCCTGCGGGCGCTTTTGGGCCAGCCGACGCCGCGCTAGGCTCGCTCAAGACCTATGTTGGCCCCTAAATCCTGATAAGCATCATTCAATCAAATCCCTATGCGCGCAATAGGGGCGGCAAAAGCACCTCAATATGCTTAAGCCGATGCCTCAGGTCCATGGGCGGCTTGCCACGCCTTGAAATGTTCAGTCTGCCGGAAATGGATTGTCTGGCCGGTCTGATGCGGCCCGTCACCCATCAGGTCAAGGATCAGGCTGGAGAGATGTTCAGGCTGGGGCAGGGTGGCTGGATCTTCGCCGGGGAAGGCATTTTTGCGCATCGCCGTGGCCACAGGGCCGGGGTTGAGGATGGTGACCACCACTTTTTTGAATTCAATCTCATCGGCCCAACACTTGGCCAAGGCTTCAACGCCTGCCTTGGTTGCCGCATAGAGGCCCCAATTCGCGCGTGGATTGGCGACCACGCCAGAGGTGAAGAAGATCGCCCGGCCTGCCGGAGACTGGATGAGAAGCGGCTCCATGGAACGCATCAAGCGCCAACTGGCTGTCAGATTGGTCTGGATCAATTGTTCACCCACGCGCGGGGTGACATGGGCCACCGGGGTCAAATCACCCAGATGGGCAGCAGCATGAATCAGGCCGTCCAAACGACCATAGCGTTGATACAAAGCCCCGCCCAAACGGTCGATGGCATCAAAATCAGTAAGGTCCATGGGGACAAGCGTTGCCGGCAATCCACCTGCCTTGCGAATATCATCATCAAGGTCTTCAAGCGCTTTTTGGGCCCGGCCGGTGGCAATCACCTGCATACCTGCCCGTGCACACGCCAAGGCGGCAGCCCGGCCAATTCCGCGGCTCGCCCCAGTGACCAGCACAATCTTGCTCTCGCTCATCATCAGTCTCGCTTTAGGTCAGATTAGGCCCAGAGCGCCTGCGCCATGTGGGGCGCGGGCTGGAGCCATCGGGTTCAGGAAATTGTCGTGTTGCTGTTATCGCGTGGGCGGAAAGGCCGCAATCGCCTCAATCAGGCCTCAACCAAGAAGGACAATTGATGGTCCTTATCTGATTGGGAACGCTCAAAATCAACCAAGCGGGTGGGATAATCCCCGGTGAAGCAATGGTCAGAATAGCGGGGTGCATGGGAATTGCGGGTGCCTTCTCCCAAAGCCCAATAAAGCCCGTCCACCGACAGAAAGCCCAAAGAATCCACCCCCAAAATGTCAGCCATTTCGGCCACACTTTTGGTACCTGCAATCAATTGGTCCCGGTCTGGCATGTCGATGCCGTAAAAGTCTGGCCATTGAATAGCAGGGGAGGCCGACCGCAGATGCACTTCCGCCGCCCCGGCATCGCGCACCATTTGCACGATCTTGCGCGAGGTTGTGCCCCGCACAATGGAATCATCCACCAATACCACGCGCTTGCCTGCCAGAACGCCGCGATTGGCCGAATGCTTGCGCCGCACGCCGAGGGTTCTGATCTGTTGGGTCGGCTCAATAAAGGTCCGCCCGACATAATGATTGCGGATAATGCCGAGTTCATAAGGAATGCCGGAGGCCTCTGAATAGCCCAGCGCGGCTGGAACGCCCGAATCGGGCACCGGCACCACCACATCGGCCTCGATCTTGGTTTCCTGCGCCAGCCTTATGCCCATGCGCTTGCGCACATCATAAACCGACTTGCCGTCTACGATGGAGTCAGGCCGCGAAAAATAGACAAACTCGAACACGCAGGGCCGAGGCGCGCGCTGGCCGAATGGCTTGATGCTCTCCACCCCGTTTTCAGAGCAAACCACCACTTCACCATTTTCGACTTCGCGCACAAAGGTCGCCCCGATCATGTCGAGCGCGCACGATTCAGAGGCCAGCACTGGCGAGCCATTGAGATCACCCAGCACCAGCGGACGGATGCCCAGAGGGTCGCGTGCCCCAATCAGCTTCTTATTGGTCAGGGCGACCAAAGCATAAGCCCCATCAATCTGATGCAGCGCATCGACAAACCGTTCAATCATGCGCGGCGCGCGCGAACGGGCGATCAATTGCAAAATCACTTCGGTGTCGGACGTGGATTGGAAGATCGCACCATTTTCGACCAATTGCTCACGCAATTTTCGTGCGTTGGTCAGATTGCCATTATGGGCCACCCCGATGCCAGAGCCCGACAAATCGGCAAACAAAGGCTGGACATTGCGCAAAATCGTGCCGCCTTGGGTCGCATAACGCACATGACCGATCGCACTTTGGCCGGGCAGGCGGCTCATCAAGTCATTGCCGGTAAAGTGGTCGCCAACCAGGCCCAGATGCCGCTCGTTGTGGAACAAGGCCCCGTCGAAGGTGACAATGCCACAACCTTCCTGGCCACGATGTTGCAATGCGTGCAGGCCGAGGGCCGTCAAAACAGCGGCCTCAGCATTGTGCGCAATGCCGAACACGCCACATTCCTCGCGCAGCCGATCTTCGTAAGGGTCGAGCCAGGCTTCAATATCATTTTCGACCGTCTTGCCGTCCAATTGGCTCATGTGCCCAGGCTGCATCTGTTTCATTTCTTGCTCTCCTGGTTGGATGTCGCGGGATCGTTTGACGGACGGTCTGCAGACTTTGGCTTAGGCGGTGGCAGGTCCCACGCGGGGGTCTTTTGATCCTTTATGGGTTCTTCGTCTACGGATGAATCCACAAGATTGCCTGTATCACCTTTGCGCGCTTGGGCCAGCCCCTCTCCAGCGGCTGCAGCCCCGCGCGCCATATTGGTTGCCGCTTGACCAGCCTGTGGAGCCAAATGCTTCAAGGCATCGGCTGTCAGCATGACCATGGGATAGAATTTGGCTTCCACAAATCTCTTGGGCAGCATGCTGGGCGGGGCGATGCTGGTGACAACCAGGCAGACAACACCCACCAGCGCAAAGCCACGTGCCACTCCGAACAGGAGGCCTGCGGTGCGATCGAGAATGCCCAGAGGTTCTGAATCATGGATCCACTCGTGGATCCGCCCGGTTGCAACACGCACCGCGATATAAACCAGAATGAAAATGCCCGCCACGGTGGCGGCGTCGGCCAGCCAACCTGTCTCAATCATGCCCCGCATGGGTTCACGAAAAACGGGGAAGCCCCACAAGACGGCCAAAATGGCAATGAACATGGCAGCCATGGACAGGGCTTCACGCACAAAACCGCGTGCAAAGGCCAAGAGAGCTGAGATCGCCACAACCAGAAGAATGGCGATATCAAATCCGTTCATTCATCCTGCTCCGACAGAGCCTTTGGCCCTGGATTTTCCTCACCCGTGATCGCCGTCACCAGATCTGCCGCCGTGGCAATCACCCGATGCTTGACCCCGACAGGGCCTGCCACGAGTCGGGGGTTTTGGCCCCCTGCCTTTGCCATTTTGCTGGCGCTGCTGTTAGCTGATGCTGCGCGTGGAAGGAAGGCCTGAGTAAAGCCCAACTTCTCGGCTTCTTTAAGGCGGGCATCGGCACGACTGACCGGGCGGACATCACCTGAGAGGGCAATCTCGCCAAAAACCACGCACTCTTCCGGCAGCGCCACGTCGAACAAGGCAGAGATCAGGGCAGCTGCCACGGCCAAATCGGCGGCAGGCTCGGTAATTTTGAGGCCGCCTGCCACATTGAGATAGACATCGCGGCCGCCGAATCCCAATCCACAGCGGGTCTCCAAGACGGCCAGGATCATGGCAAGCCGGGTGGCATCCCAGCCCACCACCGCGCGGCGGGGCGCGCCAAAGGAAGTTGGTGAGGCCAAAGCCTGGATTTCGACCAGAACAGGGCGGGTTCCTTCAATGCCGGCAAACACCACGCTACCCGGGCGGGCTTGACCGCGATTGTCGAGGAAAAGCTGGCTTGGATTGGTAACCTCGCGCAGGCCCGCATCGCCCATTTCAAACACGCCAATCTCATCGGTCGGGCCAAATCGGTTCTTGAGGCCGCGCAGAATGCGGAAATGGTGACTGCGCTCACCCTCAAACTGCAGGACTGCATCCACCAGATGTTCAACCACGCGCGGTCCGGCGATCTGGCCATCCTTGGTGACATGGCCGACAAGGATCAGGACTGTGCCGGCTTTTTTGGCAAAGCGCACCAATTCATGGGCGCAGGCCCGGACTTGGGCCACGGTGCCTGGAGCCGCAGTTAGGGTTTCGGTCCACAGGGTCTGGATGGAATCGACAATCGCCAATTGCGGCTTTTCGTGTTTCAGCGCATCCAGAATGGTTTCCAGACGGGTTTCAGCAGCCAGTTTGACCGGGGCCTTTTCAATGCCCATGCGACGGGCGCGGTCTTGCACTTGGGCGATGGCTTCCTCGCCAGAGACATAGACCGATTTGATCCCCCGCCGGGCCGCACCTGCCACGGCTTGCAACAATAGAGTGGATTTGCCGATCCCGGGGTCGCCGCCCACCAAAATGGCTGAGGCTTCAACCAATCCGCCACCGCACACCCGGTCGAATTCGCCAATGCCGGAGACCAGACGGGGCGGGGCGACGGCAATACCGTCCAGATTTTCAAACGCAAGGCCAGGTCCCTTGCTGCGCGCCCGCGCCCCAGGGCTGAGACTTTGTGGGGTTTCGCGGGCCTCTTCGACAATTGTATTCCACGCCCCGCACGCTTCACACCGGCCTTGCCAGCGCGCGTGAACAGCCCCGCAGGACTGGCACACAAAAGCAGTTTGCGCCTTGGCCATGCTCATACCCCCCGCATGTGCACGCAATGCCGCGCCTTAAGGCTCCAGATAGATGCGCTCAAAGCGGTCTCCCAATCGGGTCAGGATTTCATAGGGAATGGTGTCGAGGGCCTGAGCTTGCGCGTCGAGCGGGGCGGCCCGTCCCAGAAACTGCACATAAGCACCGACTTGGGCGGCTCTGCCCGCACCCGTTACGTCCAGCGTGATCAAATCCATCGACACCCTGCCGACAATCGGGCAGACCGCACCGGCCAGTATCGCAAAGCCGCGGTTGGACCCGGCCCGCAAAAACCCATCAGCATAGCCCAAAGCCACGGTCGCGATGGTACGCCGCCGGTCTGCTTGCCAACTTGCGCCATAGCCAATTGTATCACCGGGGCCGACTGAACGGACTTGCAAGATGGGGGCTTCCAGCGTCACCACTGGCTCAAGCGGGACTGCGTCCTGATCGAAGGGCCCACCGCCATAAAGACCAATCCCTGGACGAACCAAGTCAAAGCAATAATCGCCATCCAGCAATGTGCCTGCCGATGCGGCCAAGGATAAGGGGGCCGGGGGCAGGCGGGCTGCCATCTGGACAAAGGCCTGCCGTTGCATGCCATTTTTGGGGTGCTGAGGGTCGGACGCGCAAGCCAGATGGCTCATGATCAAAGCCAGATTGAGGTCAGCCACATCGCCTTCAAGCCGATCAAGGTCATCTTCTGACAGGCCAAGGCGGTTCATGCCGCTATCAAGATGCAGCGCGCAGGGCTGGCCAAGACCTTCAGCCTGCCACAGCCTGACCTGATCAACATCATTGAGGACCGGGCGTAAGTGAGATGCCAAAAAGGTCTCCGCTTCGTCCGACATGATGCCGTGCAGCACATAAATTGTCGCTTCTGGCCCCAGTATGGCGCGCGCTTTGACCCCTTCAAAGAGATGGGCGACAAAGAAGGTCTTGCAGCCTGCATTCTGCAGCGCCCGCGCCACAGCATCTTGACCCAAGCCATAGCCATTGGCCTTGATGACGGCACCACATTCAGCCCCGTCAGCGTGCTGGGCAAAAAAGTCCCAATTCCGGGTCAGGGCACCAAGATCAATGGTCAACCGGCTGGCACGCGCGACGGGGTCAGTCATCCAAGCTCTCGTAGCGGCCCGACGATTCCAGATTGGTGAATTTGGTCAGTTCAGCTTGGAAGCCGAGGCGGACTTTACCAATCGGGCCATGGCGCTGTTTGCCGATGATGACCTCGGCAATATTGCGCATTTCACTGACCTCTTCCTGCCATTGAAAATGCTCAGTCGTGCCGGGCTTGGGCTCTTGGCGTTCCAGATAATAGGCATGGCGGTAGACGAACATCACCACGTCGGCATCTTGTTCGATCGAGCCGGACTCACGCAAGTCGGCCAGCTGAGGGCGCTTGTCTTCGCGATTTTCGACCTGACGCGACAATTGCGACAGCGCAATGATCGGGACCTGAAGTTCCTTCGCCAAGGCCTTCAATCCTTGAGTGATTTCACTGACTTCCTGGACCCGATTATCGCTTCGCTTAGACCCAGAGGCGGTGACCAATTGCAGATAGTCGACCACGATCAGGTCAAGTCCATGTTGGCGCTGCAGGCGGCGGGCGCGCGCGGCCAATGCCGAAATCGACAGCCCCCCCGTGTCATCAATATAGAGCGGCAGGCTTTGGAGTTCGATTGCCGCTTCCCGGAGACGGGCATATTCTTCCTTGTCGAGGTCGCCGCGCCGCATGCGGTCCGAGCCAATGCCGGTATAATCGGCCAACAGACGCATGGTGAGCTGCTCAGCCGACATTTCCAACGAATAAAACGCCACCACACCGCCATCAATGGTCTGATAACTGCCATCGGGCTTGGCTTCCCGCTTAAAGCGCTTGGCGGCATTAAACGCGATATTCGTGGCCAAGGCGGTCTTTCCCATCGAGGGACGACCGGCCAGAATAAGCAAGTCGGATTTGTGCAAACCACCCAGCATACGGTCGATTTCATTGAGGCCGGTGGGCACCCCAATCAATTGGCCATCGCGTTTGAAGGCGGCTGCGGTAATGTCGATTGTGGCCGCCAACGAAGCCGCAAAGCTTTTGAAGCCCTGATTGAGTTGGCCGGTCTCAGCCAAAGTATAGAGCTTACGTTCGGCGACTTCGATCAGGCGGGCACCACCCTCCATCGTGTCTTCATGCTCACTCGCATCGGCCATCATTTCTGAACCGATCCGGATGAGGTCGCGCCGCACAGCCAAGTCAAAGATCAGCTTCGCATAATCGGGGGCAGCGGCTGGATCGGCTGCAGCATCCACCAAAGTGGCCAGATAAGCTGCCCCACCAATATCTTTCAGTGCACCATCCTGGCTGAACTTGGCATGTAGCGTAATGCCATCTGCCAGCGACCCCTTTTGGATCATCCGGATCATGGTGTCATAGATGCGGCCATGGACAGGGTCATAGAAATGGACTGACTTCAACATGTCGCCGATGCGGCTGGTCACCTGGTTGTCAACCAGAATGGCCCCGATCAAGGCTTGCTCAGCATCGAGATTATGCGGGGCCGTGCGCAGGGCACGGGCCGGATCCAAAGGTGTTACATTTCCATCAGCCATGGCGCACTTTCTCAGGTGTCGTCAGGCGAATCATCCACGCGACGCAGATGCTGTCTAAAATATCCCCAGCAATTTTTCACCTGTGGACAGATGGATCAGGCCGAATGTGCGTCCGATTCTGACGTTGTGCTCTCGGGCGGCTCCTGTTCAGCCTGCTCACTCAAGGCTTGATCAATCGCATCCATCAAGGACATGGGCGTGAAGGGCTTGGCCAAATGGCTGGTGGCACCGGCTTCGACGGCTTGGTCGCGGTGCTGACGCATGGCGTTGGCTGTCACCATAACAATGGGGGTTGGGCTCATGCCCACTTTGCGCTCATGGTTGCGAATTTCGCGCGTGGCGGTCAGGCCGTCCATAATCGGCATCTGCATATCCATCAGCACAATATCAAACCGACCGGCCTGATAGGCCTTAAGGGCGGCTTGGCCATCATCGCAGACGGTCAGATCAACCCCGAGGGGTTCAAGGATCAGGCGCAGAACCTTTTGATTGGTTGGGTGATCCTCGGCAGCCAAAATGCGGAGTGGGGTTGTCTGGTCACCGATTGCCGGTTCACGCAGTGTATCGATACTTGGGGCCGGCAGTGGCGCTGCCTCGCGCTCCAATGGAATACGCACCGTAAAGGTTGAGCCTTCGCCAGGCTCAGATTCCCAACTCATGCCACCGCCCATGGCCTCAATCAGGCCCCGGCAAATCGCCAGCCCAAGCCCTGTTCCGCCAAAGCGGCGGGTGATGGAAGTGTCTGCTTGGATGAAGCGTTGGAACAGTCGGCGACCGGTTTCTTTGTCAAACCCGATCCCGGTATCGCAAACCCGGATTTCAAGGATTTCCGACGCGATTGACCAGTCGACAAAGACATGGACCTCACCATGATCTGTGAATTTCACCGCATTGGAGACCAGATTTGCCACGATTTGCTTGATGCGGGTGGCATCGCCATAGAACCAGCCATGGGCATGTTCGCCATAGGTGACATCAAACTGCAGTTTCTTGTCGGCGGCTTGGGTTTGCAGCAACAGGGCCGCGGCATCCAACTCGCCCTTCAGGTCGAAGGGCGCGCGTTCGATTTCGACTTTGCCGGCTTCGATCTTGGAGAAATCCAAAATGTCGGACAAAAGCCGGGCTAAGGTGCGACCTGAGGAATCAATGAGATCCACCATTTCCTTTTGGGCAGGATCCAGCCGGGTAGCTGCCAATGTATTGGCAATGCCGACCACACCATTGAGTGGCGTTCGCAATTCATGGCTCATATTGGCAAGGAAGTCGGTCTTGGCGCGGTTGGCGAACTCGGCTTCGTCCGCCATATTCTGAGCCCGCATCCGCTCGCACTCAACCACTTCGAGCAAGTCGAGAGACTTGACCCGGAAGCCCACTTGGCTGCGCACCGTCTGGTGAAGAAAGGTAGCGGCGGCAAAGCCGCCAAAGACTGCCGTCAGCCCGGTGAAAATCTTGTCAACAATCAAGCTTTCGCTGCCCGCAACAGTCAGAAAGGCCGCCCCAAGTGCCACGACACCCAGGCTTGCTGTCACCACCCCAAGAGTTGGTCCCAAAATGGCTGACCCGAAGGCCAACATCAGCAGATAAACGAATTGAACTTCATCGCCGCCAAAACTGGCGTGGGTCACAACATTGGTGATTGCCGTGACGTTGATCAGAAAGACGGTCAATCCGATCGTTTCGAGACGGGCGACTTTTGGTAAGACAAGAAATCTCAAGCCAAGAATGAAAAGGCCTGAACTCACGGCCATGCTGGCCATGATGATGGCTGTCGCACCTTGCAGGATCAACAAATGACTTCCAGAAAGCAGCAGGTAATATATACCCAGAATTAGGGCATAGACCCGCGCCATGGGTGCATAGATTGCAACCAATTCGTTCTGCTGAAGTTCTTCGCTCGTTGCCCGCGCGTCGCTCATGGCTAACTGATAGACGAATTATCTTAAATTCTTCTTATGTGTAATTCTGATTTCCTGTTTTGACGCTTGATTGCGTCTGATCAATCAACCAGTGCTTGTCGGTTCGCCAATATCTTCGCCTGTCTCTTCCGGCAGAATTGGCATGAAAAAGCCCCGCAGCTGGGCTGCGGGGCGATCTTTATGGTCGGTTCATGCGAGGCTAAATCGCCACGCTCAAAGCCTTAGGCTTCAAAGCCGTCGAGTTGGACGGCGTTCTCGGCGATTTCGGCAGCTTGTTCGGCGGCTGCCAAACGGTCTTCATCAAATTGGGAATTGATGACGTTTTCGCCTTTGGCTTGACGCTCTGCTTCATCAGGTGTGCGGGCCACATTGACGAAGACTTCGACTTCGACTTCGGGGTGCAAACGGATTTTCACCGTCTGATAGCCGATGGTCTTGATCGGGGAATCCATTTGGACTTGGTTGCGGGCGACGTGGAAGCCAGCAGCGGTTGCCGCATCAGCCACATCACGTGCTGCCACCGACCCATAAAGCTGGCCGCTTTCGCCAGCTGCCCGGATCAGCACAAAGGCCTGACCGGCCAGACCTTCAGAGGCGGCTTCTGCGGCTGCACGGGCTTCGGCATTGCGGGCTTCCAGAGCCGCACGCTGAAGCTCAAACAGCTTCTTGTTGGATTCAGTTGCGCGCAGGGCTTTCTTTTGCGGCAACAAATAGTTGCGCGCATAGCCTGGCTTAACCGAGACGATGTCGCCGATGCCGCCGAGACGGCCGACGCGTTCGAGCAGGATAATGTCCATGTCTGCGTCTCCTTAAACGACGTGATAGGGCAGAAGCGCCAGAACACGGGCGCGCTTGATCGCCTTGGCGAGTTCGCGTTGCTTCTTCTGGCTGACAGCGGTGATGCGCGACGGCACAATCTTGCCCTTTTCAGACAAATAGCGCTGCAGCAACTTCACATCCTTATAGTCGATCTTTGGTGCTTGGTCGCCCGAGAAGGGGCACACTTTGCGACGACGTGCGAAGGGACGGCGCGAGGGCAGGTTCGAGATGGTGAATTTCGATGTCATGATCAGTACTCCATCCCGTTGGCTTCGGTGCGGGCGCGCTGCTTCTTCTCATCCCGCTCACGGCGGGCAAGAATAGGCGAGGGGCCTTCATCCAATTCGTCAACTGCGATGGTCATGTAGCGCATGACATTTTCATTGATGCGCTGAAGACGCTCCATCTCATGGACGGCCGTGGCCGGTGCGTCGATATTGATCAGCGAATAATGACCTTTGCGGGTCTTGTTGATCCGGTAAGCCAGATTGCGCAGGCCCCAATATTCGACCTTACCAACCTTGCCACCCTTTTCGGTGATCAATGCAGTGATGCCTTCGACCAATTCGTCGACTTGCTGCGGCGAGATGTCAGGCCGCGAAATAATGACATGTTCGTAGAACGGCATGAGAATCCATTTCCGTTTGATGCGCCCCAGGGGATTGCGGCAAATGGTTTAGCGGGGACCAAACCACCCGATGGTTCCGCGTCGCAGCTTCCCCGTGCTGAGAGGCCAGTTAGGCACACGAAGTTGCTCATGCGGGCGGACCGCAATCAGTGAAGCGCGCCGTAAAGCACTTCTGAGGGAAAAAAGAAAGCCCTGGCTACAGTGGACGCCCATCATTGCGGCTTGCATCTGAGGGGTGGGGCGGGCAAACCCAGATGTGTGCCGTTCGAGCCCCTGTCGCGAAAAGACCGATGACAACCAGCTTTCTTGAATTCCTCATCGTGATTGCCTTGTTGGAATTGACTCCAGGCCCCAACATGGCCTGGCTGGCGACCCTGACGCTGGAGCGCGGGCGGCGGGCTGGCCTATCTGCCGTCTTGGGTGTGGGTGCTGGGCTGGCGCTTTATCTGTGCGCGGCTTTGGCAGGCTTGGGCGCTCTTCTGGCACAACAGCCTCAGTTGCTTGCAGGTTTGCGCTGGCTGGGGGTTGCTTATCTGGTTTATCTCGCCTGTGAACCTTGGCTCGAACGTTTGTGGACGCGGCCGCAAGCAGCCGGGCCTCCTGAAGATGCAGCCCCCCATCGGCTGCGCCATTTTGCCCAAGGCCTGACCCTCAATCTCCTCAATCCAAAAGCTGCATTATTCTATGTCACCTTGCTGCCGCGCTTTACCGATGAGGCAGCAGGTCCTGTGTGGCTGCAAAGCCTATGGCTCGGCCTTATTCATGTTGGGGTGGCAACAGGCGTGCATGTGGTCATTGTGCTGGCGGCCGCCCGGCTGAGCCCGTGGCTGCAGGCAGGCCAACGTCGCACTCTGCTCAATATCTTCTTCACCCTGGCCCTTCTTTCCATTGCGGCTTGGCTGGCGTGGGAAGGGTTGGGGCAAGGCTGAGGCGACTGCCCGCAGGTGGCCCCACTTGCCTAATCAGCCGTGCGCGGTTAACGCGAAGCCATGCTGATCTTCCAATTCCCCGGCCAAGGTAGCCAAAGCGTTGGGATGGGCGTTGCCCTTGCCGACGCATTCCCCGCCGCAAAGCACGTCTTTGCAGAGATTGATGACGCGCTGGACCAGAAGCTGTCGGCCTTGATGGCAGACGGTCCGATTGAAACCCTCACGCTGACCGAAAATGCCCAGCCAGCCTTGATGGCTGTGAGCTTGGCGGTTGTGGCGGTGCTGCGCATTGAGTTTGGTGTCGAGGTAGACAAGGCCGCCTATGTGGCCGGCCACTCGCTGGGTGAGTATTCGGCATTGACGGCTGCGGGGGCCTTTTCCATCGCCGATGCGGCCAGGCTGTTGCGCCTGCGCGGGCAGGCCATGCAGCGGGCGGTTGCTCCCGGTCTTGGGGCCATGGCCTCATTGATTGGCCCGAAAGTGGATTTGGCTTTGGCAGAAGCCGCCGCAGCAGCCGGGGCCAAAGTCGGTGTGTGTGTGGTGGCCAATGACAATAATGCCGGCAATATCGTCATCTCAGGCACCAAGGAGGGTGTGGACGCCGCGATTGCCGCGGCCAAGGAATTGGGCGCTCGGGCTATTCCGTTGTCGGTCTCAGCACCTTTTCATTGCCCGTTAATGGCCCCGGCTGCAGCCGAAATGGCCGCCGCCTTGGCCGCTACGACGATCCATGCGCCGCGCGTGCCCGTGTTGTCCAATGTAACCGTAACCCCAACCCAAGACCCCGACACGATTGCGCGCTTGTTGGTTGAACAGGTGACAGGACGGGTCCGCTGGCGGGAATCCATTGGCTGGTTTGCAGCCCAAGGGGCCACCCACTTTGTCGAATTGGGGGCTGGCAGCGTCTTGACCGGGATGAGTAAGCGCATCGCGCCGGATGCTGTGTCGCTGGCCCTGACAGGAGCTGACGACATTGCCGCCTTTGCGGCCTCGCTTGCTTAAGCTTGGTCGACAATGTGCCATAGGAAAGAAGGGTGAAACATGTTTGATCTCACAGGCAAAAAGGCGCTCGTGACGGGGGCCACCGGGGGCATTGGCGGGGCAATCGCACGCGGCCTGCATGCAGCTGGGGCCCAAGTGGCCCTGTCGGGCACACGCCAAGAGGCATTGGATGCTTTGGTGGCTGAATTGCCCGGCAGCGTGGCTTTGGCGTGCAATCTGTCCGACCCTGCCGAGGCTGACGCTTTGGTGGGCCGCGCCGAGGAGGCTTTGGGCGGGCTTGATATTTTGGTGGCCAATGCCGGCATCACCAAGGACGGGCTCTTGATGCGGATGAAGGATGAGGATTTCGAGCGCGTGCTTGACGTCAATCTCGGCTCTTATTTCCGCTTGGCACGGGCTGCCAGCAAAGGCATGATGAAGCGGCGTCTCGGGCGCATCATTGCCATCACCTCAGTGGTCGGGGTGACGGGCAATCCAGGTCAGGCCAATTATGCAGCCTCAAAAGCCGGCATGATCGGCTTTACCAAATCGATTGCACAAGAACTGGCGTCGCGCGGCATTACAGCCAATTGCATCGCACCGGGATTCATTGTCTCGCCAATGACAGATGCCCTCAATGAGGCGCAAAAAGAGGCGATCACTAAGTCTATTCCTGCTGCCCGCCTTGGTCAGCCTGATGACATTGCCGCCGCAGTTGTCTATTTAGCTTCCGATCAGGCCAGCTATGTCACGGGGCAGACCTTGCACGTGAACGGCGGGATGGCGATGATTTAGGTGCTGTTTTGGCGCTAGCGGCCTTGGGCCAAAGGTGCTAATTCGTTCAACTCTCGTGGCGCTGTTAGAGCAAAACGGTAAACATAACAACGCCGAAGCTATTTCGGCAGGATTCGAGGGCAAACATGTCTGACGTTTTCGACCGTGTGAAAAAGATCGTGATTGAACACTTGGACGCTGATGCGGACAAGGTTGTTGAAAATGCGAGCTTCATTGATGATTTGGGCGCAGACAGCCTCGACACAGTGGAACTCGTGATGGCTTTCGAGGAAGAGTTCGGCGTCGAAATCCCCGATGATGCTGCCGAAAAGATCCAAACCGTCGGTGACGCGGTGAAGTTCATTTCCGCCAACGCTGGCTGATTTGACCATGCGTCGCGTTGTCGTGACGGGTATCGGCCTCGTCACCCCAATTGGGGTCGGGGCCGATTTCGTTTGGAAGAGCCTGTTGGCCGGTGCCAATGGGGCAGGCACTATCTCTGCGTTTGACGCGGCAGACTTGCCCGTGCGCTATGCCTGTGAAGTGCCTTGGACAAGTGGTCGAGGTGGCGGCGGTGCCGATGTTGCCGGCGCATTCGACCCCGAGACAGCGATGTCGGCGCGTGATCGCCGCCGGGTTGCCGAATTCATCCTCTATGGTGTGGCTGCGGCCAATGAAGCCATTGCTGACGCGGGTTGGGTGGCTGAAACCGACGAGCAGAAAGAACGCACTGGCGTGATGATTGGCTCAGGCATTGGCGGGCTATCCACCATTGCCGACAATGCCTTGCTTTTGGAGCGTGAAGGCCATCGCAAAATCAGCCCGTTTTTTGTCCCCTCCGCTTTGATTAATCTGACCTCTGGTCATGTCTCGATCAAGCATGGCTTTAAGGGGCCTAACCACTCGGTGGTGACAGCCTGTGCCACAGGTGCACATGCGATTGGCGATGCCGCCCGGATCATCAAATATGGCGATGCCGATGTGATGGTCGCCGGTGGCTGTGAGGCAGCTGTCTGCAAGATTGGTATTGCGGGCTTTGCCGCCGCGCGGGCTTTGTCGAGTGGCTTTAATGATGATCCCACCTCAGCCTCAAGGCCTTATGACAAAGACCGCGACGGCTTCGTGCTGGGTGAGGGTGCGGGCGTTGTCGTGCTGGAAGAATATGAGCATGCCAAGGCGCGTGGGGCAAAAATCTATGCCGAAGTGGCCGGTTATGGCCTGTCGGGTGATGCTTACCATATCACCGCGCCGTCAGAGGACGGCAATGGTGGCTATCGGGCCATGCGCGCCGCGATCAAGGATGCCGGTTTGACCACAACCGATATTGGCTATGTCAATGCGCATGGGACATCAACACCTTTAGGCGACGAGATCGAATTGCGCGCGGTTGAGCGTTTGTTTGGCAGCGATGCGGATGGCTTAACCATGTCATCCACCAAGTCTGCGATTGGCCATTTGCTGGGGGCGGCTGGTAGTGTGGAGGCGATCTTCTCGCTTCTGGCGCTGCGGGATCAAATCGCACCGCCGACATTGAATCTGCACAACCCATCTGTGGAAACCAAGATTGATCTGGTGCCGCTGACTGCGCGCGAGATCAAGGCCAAGGCTGTTCTGTCCAATTCCTTCGGCTTTGGCGGCACCAACGCGGCATTGGTTCTGAAAGCGGTGTGATGACCGATCCGGTCGCCAAATTGCGCGGCAAAAAGGCAGCAGAAGCCAAAGCCTTGTGGCTGAGGATCTGGATTGGCTTTGCGGCTTTGGTGGTTTTGTCCTTTGTCGGCACGGGCTTTTATCTCTTGGGGCCAGGTCCAAAGGCCAAGGAAGGGGCGTCAAGTTTCTTCGTTGTGGAAGAGGGCGATACAGCGAGCACAGTTGCGCGGCGCTTGAAACAAGAGGGCCTGGTGCGCGCCGCCCTTGGTTTTCGCTTGGCTGCGACTTTGAGTGGCAAGGCTGACAATCTCAAAGTCGCCGAATATGAGATCCCGTCCTCGGCCAGTCCTAGCCAGATTGCCCGTATATTGGCCAGTGGCGAAGGGGTGCGGCGCGTGATTGTGCTGCCGGAAGGTTGGAGCATGCGTCAGCTTTATGCCCGCTTGGAAGCCAATCGCTTTTTGACCGGCGACTTGCCGCCCTTGGTGGATGAAGGCACGCTTAATCCTGATACCTATCCGATCCAGCGCGGGGATACGCGCGCGGATGTGGTCAAGCGCATGCAGGCTGCCCATAAGGCGCTGATCGATGAGCTGTGGCTCAAGCGTGCGCCCGACCTGCCGATTTCCACCAAGCAAGAGGCCGTTATCCTTGCCTCGATTGTGGAAAAAGAAACAGGCATTGCTGAAGAAAGGCCGCGCGTCGCAGCTGTGTTTGTCAACCGCCTGCGATTGGGCATGAAGCTGCAATCTGATCCCACAATCATTTATGGCATCACCAAGGGCGCGCCGTTGCGGCGCAAGATTTTCAAGACCGACCTGGAAAACCCCCATCCTTGGAACACCTATGTCATCCAAGGCTTACCGCCCACCCCGATCGCCAATCCCGGTAAAGATGCTTTGGCCGCAGTCCTGAACCCGCCTCGCACACGAGAGATTTTCTTTGTTGCCGACGGGACGGGTGGGCATGTGTTTGCTGAAACCTATGCTGAGCATAATCGTAATGTGCAGCGTTGGCGCGCTTGGCGGGCGGAGCAGGAAAAGAAGCAACAAAATCTGTTGGGTGGGGCAAGGGAATGAAACCTGCGACGCCACTTCTGGGCATGACAGGCTTTGGCCGTGCGGAGGGGCAGGTCGGTGATGTTGCGTGGGTTTGGGAAGCCCGCAGTGTCAATGGCCGCAATCTGGATGTGAAATTCCGCGTACCGCCGGGCTATGAGACCTTTGAGCCGCGCATTCGTGAGGGTTGCTCCCGGCGGTTTAAGCGTGGTTCGATCCAAGTCTCACTCTCGACCAAGCGCGACATCAGCCAAATTGGCCCACTTGTCCGGATCAATCAGGATATGGTGGATTATTATCTATCCGCTGGCGCAAGCTTAATTGCCGAAGGTCGGGTCGATAGGCCAAGGTGGGACGGACTGCTGCAATTGCGTGGGGTGGTGGAAAGCGCCGATATCGTTGAGCCTGATGAGGTGCGCCTTGCCCGGGAAGCGGCTCTGGCGACTGGCCTTGAGGCAGCCTTGGATGGCCTGCATGAAGCGCGCCTGCGCGAAGGTGACGGACTGTTGGTCCTGTTTGATCAGTTGTTGGGCCGGATCGCGGCCATCACGGCGACCGCCGAAGCGGCCGCAGAGGCCCAAGTCGTGGCCATTCGTGATCGGGTGCAGAAGCGGGCAGGTGAACTTCTCGGCGATGTACCCTATGATCCCCAGCGTCTATTGCAGGAGGCTGCTGCTCTCGCACTCAAAGCTGATGTGCGTGAAGAGCTTGATCGGCTGGCCGCTCACACTGAGCAAGCCCGTGCCCTCTTGGCCCAAGGGGGTGATATTGGCCGCAAACTTGATTTTCTCGCCCAGGAATTTCATCGGGAATCCAATACATTGACGGCCAAAGCTGCCGCACTGGAACTCACCCGTGCTGGCCTTGATTTAAAGGCCACAATTGATCAGTTGAAGGAACAGGCTGCTAATGTCGAGTGAAGCCCACCCCCGTCGCGGCCTCATGCTTGCCTTGGTCAGCCCGTCTGGCGCTGGCAAAACCACGTTGTCACGCCGCTTGGTGGAAGAAGATGCCGATATTGCGCTCTCGGTATCTTGGACCACGCGGGCACCACGTCCGGGCGAAGAGGATGGCGTGCATTATCACTTCGTCGATAAGGACCAATTCCGCGCCCACCGTGCCCAGGATGGCTTTCTGGAATGGGCAGAAGTTCATGATCATTATTATGGCAGCCCGCGGGAGAGCGCCTTTGCCACGTTGCAATCGGGCCGCGATCTGATGTTTGACGTTGATTGGCAAGGCGCTTTGCAATTGCGCACCTCCGCGCCTGAAGATGTGGTCAAAGTCTTTATCCTTCCGCCCAGCATGGCGGAACTGAAGCGACGTTTAATCTCGCGCGGGCAAGACACCGCCGAGGTCATTAAGAAGCGCATGACCAATGCCTATGGCGAAATCAGCCGGTGGGAAAACTTCGACTATGTGCTGGTCAATGCGGATATTGAGGACAGCTATCACTGCCTCAAAACCATTCTGGCTGCCGAGCGCATGCGCCGCGCCCGCCAACCCTGGATGGGGGCGTTCGTGCAGGGCCTGTTGCGGGAAGACACCTGAACCCAGCGGCTGTATCAGCCGGTGCTTAGCGCGCCGCGCTGCGCCAGCCAGCCCTGAGGGTCTCAATCAGTTCATTGGCCCGATCTGTGATCGCGATGCCATTTTCCGCCCGCACCAGGTTGTTGCGATAGACCATCTCGTCCAGCACTTGGTTCCAGTCCAATTTCGCCATCCCATCGGTGATTTTAAGGGAAGCGGGAGGGGCGCCGAGCACAAACATGACCTGATGGGAAAAGCTTGAAATCTCAAATTCGCTCATATGAGGTCTCATGTGATCCCAGGCATCCTTAATGGCTTGGGGGGCATTCACTGGCGGAAACGCAAAGGTGCGCGCACGCCCTACCTCCATGAAACCATCATCATCTAGGTCGACCAAATCTCCCGGTGGCCGCAGGATATTGGTGGCCCCCTCATCGCTGAGGCGTGCAGGCTCGATCGGATCGGCCAAGGCCGCTGCCTGCTGCAATTGTGCTAAAGTGGCTGAATCAAGCTTCAACAGGAAGCTGCGTGCTTGACCCGCGTCCAAGCTCGAACGGGCTGCAGCATAGATGTCCATGACCTTTTGCTGGGCGTCGGCATTCATTCCCCGCGCGGTCAACAGATCGCTGGATGTCGGGGCGGCTTGCAGGCCCACGGCGGGATTTGACTGAGGTCGATCGGCTAGGACAAGATGAGCTGGCCTCGATTGAATTGCTGTCATGGTGGGTAGCTGTCATATGGAAGGCAAAGAAGAAAAACACATGCACGACAATCCGTCATGCAGTCCTCGTGCCACGGCGGGCCTGTCTTTAGCGCAATGAATTTATAGATTATTTTCTGATAGTTTCATCTTTAAAGCTAAAGACGAGATACCGATTTCTGCCGTTTGGTCGGCAATTTGTTCCTTGAAGACAGCCTATCGGCAACCAAGGTGCGTGACCCTTCACGAAGATCAGGCAAACACACAAATTTTTCTATTCAGCTCAAACGCTTCAAATCCAGCACTTCGCGGGCGATCCTGTCGCGTACAATCTCGCGTTCGTGCTGCAAGAGGCTACCCAAGAGGACGCTATCGGCCAACCACCAGGCAATTGAAATGGGCAATCCAATCATCGAGCATGTCAATGCCGCCATCAGAAATCCCGTCTTGCCATGGCCAATATAGAAACGGTGGGCACCCACTAAGCCCAAAAAGAACCAGAAGACATAAGCCTGAAAGGGGCTTTTACTCTCTTCATCGGCCCGCAACTCGATGGCGATCATGTCTTCTTGGGTGATTTCAACCATGCCTGTTGCCTCGTCCTTGCACGCCAGCGAGCTTGCAACTGGTTCGATGAGAACAATGTTGCGCATCTCGATACTTGATTTGGGTCGACATATTGGGACTTCTTGAGTCCAATACATCATCACAAGCCCGCATCACGTTGGCAAAGACTAAACTGGATTTGGCCAAGACGGAATCAGCCAATTGCACACCCATCATGGGCGCGGGTGTGGTGGCCGTGGCCTGCTTACCTAGCGAGGACGACGCCCTTTGCAGGCCCGGACAGTAACCCCGGCAGGCAATTGGGTGGCCTCATCACCGCAGGCATCTTCCAATTGACGTGTGGTGAGGCCGCTGGCACTCGACAAGTCTGCACCTGAAAGATTGGCCCCCGTAAAGTCCGCGCCTTGCAGGCGGGTGCGGCTGATGCGGGCATCGCGCAGGATCACCCCAGTGAGATCAGCCCGCGACAGATCTGCCCCTTCGATATTGGTGCGGATCATGATGGCCCCGGTAAAATCGGCATTGACGAAGTTTGCCCCCATCAACATCGCACCGGTGAAATTGGCCCCGCTGAAGTCAGGATTGGTGCCTCGCGTGCCGCCAAATTTTGCCCCAGACAAATTAGCGCCAATCAGCTCGGCGTTGGACACATCCGCCCCGGCAAAATCAGCACCAGTGAAATTGGCTCCTGCTGCCTCAATTGCCCTCAGACCAGTACCAACAAAGCTGGCGCCGCGGAAGTTGGAGCCGTTCATCTCGGCACTGTTAAGGTCACCACGATCAAAACGTGTGCCAGCAAAATTGCCCGCAGTCATTTCCGCGCCGCGCAAGAATGAACCCGCGAAATTTGACCCCGCGAAATTGCCTGCCGACATATGTGCATTGTCCATCCGCCGATTCGACAGGTCGCACCCTGCACACAGACCCGAGAAGCGGCCTGTAAAGGTCACAGTATTGGGTTTGCCGCGCTGATCCCATGTATAAGCCATCACTGGCTGGGCAATCGGGGCAAGCGCGAAGGCGATGAGAAAGGGGACAGCTTTTGACATGGTCAATGCCTTATACGACTTTGCCGTCCCACTTTCCACTTAAATGGTTGTAACATTATGCCACAATCACGTCACAGCTCTGCCATCACTGGCAGGCAGGGACACTCAGGCCACGCGGCAAGGTTGTGGTGGCATCGCCGCAGGCTTTGCTGAGTTGGGTTTGGGTGAGACCGCGTGCACCTGCCATTTCAGCACCTGACAAATTAGCCCCAGTCAGATTGGCCCCGGCAAAATTCGCGCCGGAAAAATAGCCGCCAACCAAAACAGCCCGCTCAAGATTGGTGCGCGCAAAGCTCGCGCCGGTCGCACGCACACCATAAAGATTGGCAATTGACAGGTCAGCACGTGAGAAATTGGCACCATCTGCCGTTGCGAGGGACATTTCCGACTGGCGCAAACGCGAGCCGGAAAAATTGCGTCGAGACAGATCTGAATAGCTTAAATCGGCTTGAAACAAATTGCAGCCGGAGCAGGACTGGCCGCCCTTAACCCGGTCGATTTGCGCCGCATTCTGGGCCAAGGCAGGTGCTGATACGGCCACGGCGGCCAGCAAGGCAAGACTAAGACGTTTCATTTTCGCACGCTCCGGCGCTCACATATTGAGGATCCATGCGGTGCCTGCAGGATTGATGCCGCTTGAGATTGTCGCGCCGCTACCAGGACGACCCACTACTTTCGGCTTGGCGTGGCCCGACCCATCCGCAGGCATCACAGCTTAGCCCCATATGATTGGCCTTAATGGTGAAGTGGCCGCAATCCGGGCAAGGGTCTGATTCATAATGCGGGTTGCCGGCGGGGCTGGTCGCAACTGGTTCGTCCCAGATCGACGGGTCACGCTCAAGATTGGAGGCGGACCCAGGTCGGCTGGCCTTTTCCTGCGCCCGTTCTGCCGCACTGGGCAGGCGCACAAGGTTGTCGGGCAGGCTGCCACGCGAAAAGCCCTTAGAAATGAAGCGGACCGGGTCGTTCGATGGCGTCGCCTGTGTCAAGCCGTCATCAAAGCGGTCGTCACCCAATTCGGCCAAATCATCGCGCCCGAGATAGGAGACCGCCAATTCTCGGAACAAATAGTCCAGGATTGAGGTCGCCCGAACGATGGAATCATTGCCTTCCACCTCGCCAGAAGGCTCAAAACGCGTGCCGACAAAGGCATCGACGAATTCTTCGAGCGGCACCCCATATTGCAGGCCGATCGAGATGGCGATGGCGAAATTATTCATCAAAGAGCGGAAGGCAGCACCTTCCTTGTGCATATCAATGAAAATCTCGCCGATTTCCCCATCATCGAACTCTCCAGTGTGGAGATAGACTTTATGGCCACCGACTGAGGCTTTTTGAATATAGCCTTTGCGCCGATCAGGCAGGCGACGGCGAGCCGTGGGCTGAGGAATAAGTCGCTCGACAACCCGCTCAACCACCACTTCCACCCGCTCGACCTTGACCTCTTCAGCGAGATTTTCAAAGCGCGATAGCTCAAAATTGGCGGCATCGAACCGGGGCTCGGACAGTTTGAGGGCAAAGCCATGAAAGCCTGCCAATCCGAGAAGTCGGGCCAGTTCGGAAGCCAAAGCTCGGCCATGTTCTTGGCGGGCAACCGGCAGGTTTAACAGAATGAAGGCGCGGTCTTCCTCGCTCTGAGCGGCTGCCATGGCCACAATGTCTTCACGGCTGGCCGGGCTGAAAGCCTCCGCTTGGCCAAAGGCCGCCCAAGATTCAAGCTGCCCCAAGGCCCAATTCTGCGCAGCGACCACATCCTGACTGGTAAATCCAAGGGCACTTAGGACATCAAAGCCTGGTTGCAGAACCTGATCCAAGCTGCACCCGCACCAGGCGGCTGTCTCTTCAGGACCCAAGAGCCACGGCGTGATGGTTTGCTTTAAGGTGCGCGCACTGATCAGGGCTTCGGCGATGGCCGCCAGTCCGTCATCATCAATCCCGCGTGCGGCTAAGGAGTCAAACGACACACCCGGCGCGCCAATTAACGTGCGTGTACCCAGGATTTGGCGTCCAATGCGTGTCTCGTCCATACCCAAGCTGGCCATGCCGCGTAGAACAGCCGGACGCAGCACAAAGCGGGTTTCGTCACCGGAAGCGGCCACCTCAATTGCGGGGTTCGCAATGGGCGCAAGGCCTGGGGCGTCCGCACCCAGTCCAACCAGAATCAGCCCGTGATCCTGCGGGGTTAGATAGGTCGAGTAGCGCGGGGCCGTACCATCGGCGCGCAGCTTATCGTGTCCGGCCAGCTTGTCGCGGGTCATATCTGCTGCCATGCGCAGGCAGCTGAGTGCTTCGCGCACCAATGCCCGTCCGGCTTCTGACCCATAGGCTTGTCCGCGAGCCATCAAGAGACCTGCAGCATCACAATAACGCAATTCTGCCGGACGGTCCTTAACCCAACCCTGAGAGGCAGCCTTTGTCTGAAAGGCGGTGGCCCCACCCAAACAATCAAGTGCCAAGCGCCACGCTGCTGCCACCAAACGCAATTCCCCAAAGCCTTCATCATCATGGAAGGCCGACAGGCAGAAAATCGCCGCAGGGCCCAGCCCAGGGGCAGGGCGATCCTCAAAGGCAAATCGGCAGCCGGTCCGTGCGGCTTTCAGCAAAAGGTCGCCATCTAGGGCTTGGCCAACTGGAATAACAATGTCGGTGGGCTCCAGCAGCGGTGCATCCAAACTGCCGCCTTGGCTGGTTGAGTCGAAAATACCCTGCTTGGCATCCTCGATTGCCTCCAAAATCGCCCCTGCTGGTGCGCCAATTCGAAACGCGGCTGCAACTGCTTGGGCAAGGACCGGATTGTCGCGCGGATCATCATGGCCCGGCCCCTCGGCCCGCCCCACCGCTTCACTCACGCGGGCGAGCGCATCGCGTAATTGAATCCGACCCAGTGACAGAGCCGAGGCATCAAACTGAGTTTGGCGGCGCTGGTGCACAATGGCCTCCGCCCGCGCCCAAGGCACCATGCGGATATGGGCGTTTTCCTCCAACCACGCGGGAGGCAGACCCGTTCCAATCTCACTCTTGGCCCCAGTGTGATTCCAAACAAAGCCCTGTGTCGGCGCGCCTGTAATGACCAGTGCCCGCAGGAAAGCGCCATCCAACCCCACCTGCCGCTTCAGAAGACTATTGGCGAGCACAGCTTCAAAATGGTCGCGTGCGGTTTCGTCGGTGAGGTAATTCGCCTCAGCTGCCAGTCCACCAATCCGACCTGTTATGTCGAGTATCGCATCAGAAATCGAGGCATGGTCGGGCAAGTCTGCGGCTTCGCCAAAAGCCAGCACATGGTCCAAGCTCCAGCTTGCTGGGGCGTAAAAAGGGCCGATCTCGCCCCCACAATCCCGCAGAAGATCGGGTTGGGTGGCAAGGCGCTCATGCCGAAAGAAGGCGGAATCGAAGATCACGGCAGCCCTTTGCGAATCAGTGTGTCGATCATCAACGTGAACCCAGCCCCCGCCTAGCCCCCCAAAGCCGAAATCTTCACGCTACCACTGGGTTCTTGTCGACACTTTAGCTTTGTGGGCTTTGGACCGATCCGGATTTGCGCAGCTTCAACTGAGGCAGTCTGTCGGGCTGACTTGATGCAGTGTGCACAGCGGGGCATAATGCCGCCAACACAAGGAAACATTCCGTGCTCTCAAAAATCTTTACCTGGTGGAATGGTGCCACCATCGGGGCCATGTTTGATATCGGCAAGCGCGCAACCCTCGTGGGTGAAGATGATCAAGGCAATCGCTATTTTGAAGAGCGTGTCGCAAGCTTGGAAGGACGCAAGCGGCGCTATGTCATTTATAAAGGCTATGCCGAGCCATCGCGCGTGCCCGCAGATTGGCATGGTTGGCTGCATCACACATTTGAAAACCCACCCACAGTGGAGCCCTTTGTGTTGAAGGCGTGGGAAAAGCCGCATTTGCCCAATCTGACCGGAACGGTATTTGCCTATCGGCCGAAGGGCAGCTTGGCCGCCGGGGGTGAGCGTGCGCGCGCCACCAGCGATTATGAGTCCTGGTCGCCGGAATAATGGCGCACAACGCCGGCTCCATTCTGTCACTATCCCGCTTGGGTAGCCTCGCTGTGGGCTCAATCGGGCTTGCACTTGTGGGTGGGGCGGTGATTGCCCAAAGTGCAGCCCCCGAAGCCAGTCCGACCGATCCAGCCAAAGCCGCCAAATCCGGTGCCCAAACAAGTCCGAGTGGCGGGGGAATTGACCCCGAACTCGGTCCGATTGTCGAACCTGAAGGTGCCGAGGTGGCCCCCGCAGTGCGCCAAAGTGGAAGCGGGGCGTGGATGACCCCTGAACAAGAGGCCAAGGCACGCGCCCGTCGCGAGTCCATGAGTCAGGCAGAAGCCGAGCAGCAGGCTCTCGCTGACGCTGGCTTTGTGATGCCGCGCGAGGTTGGACCCCTGATTCCTTTTGTGCCGATGGAATTGTTGTTTCCACCTGAAAACACCCAGACCGGCCCAAAACCGGTACGCGAGATACAGGGTACCGGCATTATGCTGGGGGCTTTGGACCGGGAAAAGGGCACAAATGTGCGGGTGAAAGTGCCGGTCGGAAGCCAAGTCACTTATGGCTCGCTCCGGCTGAAATTGTCGGCCTGTTATACCTCCCATCCCGACGATCCGCTGGAATCTTGGGCCTATGTCGAAGTTAGCGATCTGGGCCGTCAGAATGTCTCACAGCTGGCCGTACTTCCCCAGCGCAATCGCCGTAATTTGCGTGAAGCCAACAAAGAACGTGTCATCCGCACGGGTTGGATCATCGCCTCAAGTCCGGCGGTCACACCGATTGATCATCCAACCTATGATATGTGGCTGGTCAGCTGTGAGGGAGGTGTGATGCCTGCAAAAACGGCTGCTCCAGCGCTGCCAGGCATGCCAAAGGCGCGCTCCGAGGCCAAAGCTGCCGAGGAAGCTCCCCCGTCCATGGCGGAACCCAAAGCTGCCGCGAAAGCGGGTCCGCCGCAGGATGAGGCCGAGGGGGCACCGCGTTCTCCCCGCCCAGCCCCGGCCGCTGCGGTAAAGGCTGCTGCGCCAGCAAGTCCGGCACCGGAAAAGTCGAAGACGCCTTAATGGCTACGGCCAAAGCATCCTTATATGTGCTTCGGGGAATTTCGATCGTTCCGAATTGGGCGAGATGATCGGTCAGAAACTGTGTGTCGAGCAGTTTGAAGCCCCCCGCAATCAAGTGGGCCACCAGATGCACCAGCGCGATCTTGCTGGCGTCGCGCGCGCGTGAGAACATGCTCTCGCCAAAAAATGCCGCGCCCAAGCGAACCCCGTATAGGCCGCCAATCAAATTGTCATTTTGCCAAACCTCGACGCTGTGGCCATGCCCGCGCCGGTACAGTCCGTCATAGAGTTCGACAATCGGCTGATTGATCCAGGTTTCGGTTCGATCGCCCGAGGGGGCAGCGCAGGCTTCAACCACCTCGCGAAAGGCGAGATCAATGGTCACCACAAAGGGCGTGGTGCGTACCGTTCGCTTGAGGCGGCGGGGGAAGTGCACCTGATCAAGTGGCAAAACCCCGCGCTGATCCGGGTCAACCAGAAACAAGCGAGGGTCATCGCGCCCATCTGCCATCGGGAATGTCCCGCGTGCATAGCAGGCCAGCAATTCCTCCGGGCCAAAGCCCTTGCTCATGCAGGCGGGTCCTGGGCTTGACTGGCCAGCCACTTTTCCAGCCAGTGGATGTTGTAATCCCCATCAATGATGTCGCGTTCCTGCACCAGACGCAGGAAGAGTGGAATGGTCGTCTTAACCCCGCCTACGACCATTTCCTGCAAAGAGCGGCGCAGTCGCATCAAGCACTCATTGCGGTTGCGACCATGGACGATCAACTTGCCGATCAGGCTGTCATAATAGGGTGGGATTTTGTAGCCGGTATAGATGGCTGAATCGAGCCGTACCCCCAAGCCACCTGGTGCATGGAAATCGCTGATCGTGCCGGGTGAGGGCGTGAAAGTCACAGGATCTTCGGCATTGACGCGGCATTCAATCGCCACGCCCTCAAACACCACATCCTCTTGGGTGAAGGACAAAGGCATGCCCGCAGCAATGCGGATTTGCTCGCGCACCAGATCCACCCCGGTGATCATTTCGGTCACCGGATGCTCGACCTGCAGGCGTGTGTTCATCTCGATGAAATAGAAGCGACCATCTTCATAGAGAAACTCAATTGTGCCCACGCCCAGATAGCCGAGCGACTTGATGGCCTTGACCACAATATCGCCAATTTCGGCGCGTTCTTCGGCGTTGAGCGCTGGGGAAGGGGCCTCTTCCCAGACTTTTTGGTGACGGCGCTGGAGCGAGCAATCCCGCTCACCCAGATGCACGACATTGCCAAACTCATCAGCAATCACTTGAATTTCGATATGGCGAGGTCGGCCAAGATATTTTTCCAGATAGACGGTATCATCGCCGAAGGCATTTTTGGCTTCGCTGCGCGCCATCGACAGGGCGACCGACAATTCGTCGCGCGAATGGGCCACTTTCATGCCCCGGCCACCGCCCCCAGCAGCGGCCTTGACCAGAACGGGATAGCCAATTTCCTCGGCAACCGCCAAAGCCGTGGCATCGTCTGAAATGCCGCCGTCTGAACCTGGAACAACTGGAATGCCTGCTGCCTTCACCGCAGCTTTCGCCGCGATCTTGTCGCCCATCATGCGGATGTGGTGGGCCTTTGGGCCGATAAAAACGAGGCCGTGGGCATCGATGATTTCCGCAAAACGCGCATTTTCCGACAAGAAGCCATAACCGGGATGAATGGCTTGCGCCCCGGTAATTTCGCAGGCGGCGATCAGGGCTGGAATGTTGAGATAGGATTTGGCTGCCGCAGGGGGGCCAAGACACACACTTTCATCGGCCAGCCGCACATGCATGGCATCGGCATCGGCTGTGGAATGGACCGCTACCGTCGTTATGCCCATTTCCTTGCACGCCCGATGGATGCGCAAGGCAATCTCGCCGCGGTTGGCGATCAGAACTTTGTCAAACACCTGTGTGTCTCCTGATTATTCGATCACGCAGAGCGCTTCGCCATATTCGACCGGCTGGGCATCATGGACCAGAATCGCGGTGACAGTGCCAGCCTTGGGCGATGGCACGGGGTTCATCGTCTTCATGGCTTCGATGATGAACAATTGTTGGCCTTCTTTCACGCTGTCGCCGACTTTGATGAAGGTGGCAGCACCGGGTTCAGGCTGGGTATAGACAGTGCCCACCATGGGCGAGGCCACAGCACCTGGATGCTTGGCAGGATCGAGTGCAGCTGGTGCAGCGGCGGCCGCTGCCGCAGGTGCAGCGGGGGCAGCCGGGGCGGCAGGGGCTGCGACAACGGCTGGTGCAGCAACTTGGGCATGAACCACCTGGGGACCCGCACTGGCCTGACGGGCCACGCGCACGCGCACCCCTTCATTTTCCACCTCAATCTCGCTCAAGTCGGTATCGCGCAAGATGCGGGCCAGATCCTTGACCAGCTTGGTGTCAAATCCTGATTGGCTCATTATGGTCTCCTGTCGGCCAGCTCACAGGCCAGATGTGGATGGGCGAATGGTCAGCTTCTGACCTGGATGAGGGGGGCGAGAGCTTCCATGCCCAAAACATACGAGCGCAAACCAAAGCCTGCAATCGTGCCATGGGCTGCCATGCCAATATATGACTGATGCCGGAAGGCTTCTCGCCGCAGCGGGTTGGACAAATGGATCTCCAGAACGGGAATCGCCATTGCCTTGATGGCATCATAGAGGGCCACAGATGTATGGGTCAGCGCACCAGCATTGAGCAATACGCCCGCAGCCGCTGTCCTGGCCTCTTGCAGCCAGTCAACCAACTCGCCTTCGTGATTGGTCTGTCGGAATATGAGTGGCACGCCCAGCCGTTCAGCCACCGCCTGGCAGGCTGTCTCAATATCGGCCAGCGTGTCGGTCCCGTAGATTTCAGGTTCGCGCGTGCCCAATAGGTTCAAATTGGGGCCATTGAGCACAAAAATCGCTTTGTCCATGACACTGCTGTAACCCTGCTTTGCTGAAAGGGGAAGGTGGGCTTGCTGAAATGGATGCAGGACGTGGAGGCTTTCCTGCACAACTGCCTTGATCAAACCTGCTAAGCCCGCCCATATCACGTCTCAATGAGGGCATGATGATTATCTATCTCAATGGTGAAGAACGTCAGGTTCCCGCGGGCACCAGTTTGCCTGAACTGATCGGTCAATTAGAGCTTGATCCGCGCGGGGTTGCGGTAGAGCGCAACCGCGAGATCGTCATGAAGTCGCACTGGGATCAGACGATTCTGGCAGAAGGTGATCAGCTCGAGCTGGTGCAGTTCGTGGGTGGTGGGTAAGGGACATAAGCATGAGCAAGGCTGACAACTCGCAGGCCGACAGTTGGACTGTCGCAGGCCGCACTTTCTCCTCACGCCTGATTATCGGGACCGGTAAATATCGCGACTATCAGCAAAATGCCGAGGCAGCAGAAGCTGCCGGTGTGGAAATTGTCACGGTGGCGGTTCGCCGGGTCAATCTGTCTGACCCAACCCAGCCGCGGCTGACCGATTTTGTCGATCCGAAGCGTTATACGTTCCTGCCCAATACTGCAGGCTGTTTCACCGCCGAGGATGCTTTGCGGACATTACGTTTGGCACGTGAAGCGGGGGGATGGTCGCTGGTCAAACTGGAAGTGCTGTCGGACCAGAAGACCCTGTATCCGGATATGGTGGAGACGCTGGAGGCCACCAAAGTCTTGGTCAAAGAGGGCTTTGATGTCATGGTCTATTGCAGCGATGACCCCGTGTTTGCCCGCCGTCTTGAAGATGCGGGGGCGTGCGCCATCATGCCATTGGGAGCACCGATTGGCTCAGGTCTTGGCATTCAAAACCCTGTCAATATCCGCCTGATTGTTGAAGCCGCCCGCGTCCCGGTGCTGGTGGATGCTGGGGTCGGCACAGCCTCGGATGCTGCTGTGGCGATGGAATTGGGGTGTGACGGGGTTTTGATGAACACCGCTATTGCCGAGGCTAAAGACCCGGTGCGCATGGCACGCGCCATGAAACATGCCGTGATCGCTGGAAGGGACGCCTATCTGGCCGGCCGCATGGGCCGAAAGCGCTATGCTGACCCATCAAGCCCCTTGGCTGGCCTGATCTAAAGCCTTGACGTCGCCGGGGGACAGGCCTACGCCCCCGCCCACACCGGGGAGCCCCACGATAAGGGGCTGAGAGGCTGGATGTAGTCATGAGGACTGCCGCTCAGCGACCCGCAGAACCTGCTCCGGATCATGCCGGCGAAGGGAGGGGCCAATATGACGTTATCACTGGCATTATTCGCGTTGGCACAAGCCAGCCAGACACCTGTTGCAACGGTGCCGGAGGAGGCATCCGGGCTTGAAATCCATCGTCATGACAGCCCGCATGTAGAAGTGGTCACCGTACGCGGTCGGCGCGAATCCCGCTTTGACGCCCCGGTCGCTGCCGTCACCCTGCCGGGTACAGGGCTGGCAAACGTGGATGATGTCGTCACCGCAGTTCCGGGGGTCTGGATGGTCAATGATCAAGACCCCGGAACCAATATTCTGTCGATCCGAGGGGCGACCACCGACCGTTTGCAACAAGCATCGGTTGCCATGGTGCTCGACGGTGTGCCGCTGGCCGATACTGAATTATTCACGCCCCGTCTGTTTGATGTGGTGTCGGTGGAAGTTCTCAAGGGGCCACAAGGCGCGCTCTATGGCAAGAATGCTGCGGGCGGGGTGATTGGTATTCGCACGCGCCTGGAGGGCTCATATCTTGGTGTGACGGCGGGCAATGGTGGTTTGGCTGAAATTGACGCTGCGCACGATGTGGCCTTGGGCGATCGCTGGACCCTGCGGGCAGCCGGGCTGTGGTCACAGGCTGATGGCTGGATCAAAAATACCACTTTGAACCGACTGGTTGATGCGGTTGAGACACGCGCGGGTCGGTTGCGCCTGAGTGGGACCGCGCTTGGCTGGCAAATTGATACCAAGTTCCAGTATCTTGAAGATGAGGGTGGGGCAGCTTGGGCCAGTTCCAACAATGTCACAGGCAAGGCCAAGGGGCGGTTGTCAGGCGCGGTCCTCATGAATCCAATCGGGGACTATCCGGGGTCTTCTTGGCGGCGGTGGGGGCAGGGGTCTGTGCTGCTGGCCCACCCATGGGCTGGGGGGACTGTCTCGGTCATGGTGGCGCGGGATTCCTATGCCAAACGCTGGGATGAGGAATTGGATTATCGGCCTGGCCCGCTGACCTTCTTTGGTTTTCCTGCATTCCCGAATGGCATTCAGCCGATCCGCCAACCCATTGATATTGCTGCCACCACCGCAGAAGTGCGTTGGATTTCCGATGGGGCGGACAAATTGACTCAGCAATGGGGTGCATTCTTGCAAAAGACCGACAAGGACCGCACCGATGATTTTGGCCCCTTGCTGTTTGGCGCACCCGCCCCGCGCTATCTGACCCGCTCCAACCAGATTTCTGCTTATGGTGCACTCGGCTATCGTGTGAGCCCCGTCATCAAGCTGGAAGTGCAGGGCCGCTTTGATCGCGATGACAGATCGCAGACCATTTTGTCGCGGGTGAATGGGCCTGTGATTTCCCGCCGTGAGGGCACGTTTGAGCGGTTTCAGCCGAGAATGAGCCTGCAGTGGCTTAAAGATGGCCAGAATCTGTTTGTCAGCTATGGCGAGGCTTTTCGCCCTGGTGGCTTTAATCCGACCCCAGCGGCCAGTTCGATCTGGCAGGCCACATATCGACCTGAAATCACATCTTCTCTCGAACTTGGCTGGAAGCAGCGCCTGCCTATCTGGGCCGGACAATTTGAACTCAACCTGTTTTCCAACCAAGTTGAGGATTATCAGAATTACACGTTCATCGACAATCAGTCAGTCACGCTCAATGTCGATGAGGTGACGGTCAAGGGCTGGGAAGCCAGTTTGGCGATACAGCCGGTGGTCGGGCTTGATCTGGCCGCCAGCTATGCCTTGGCCGACACCAAGATCCAGCGTTTCATCGCCACCGACCCGCTCTTGGGATCACCGGCTACGCGCGATTATAGTGGCAAGGCCATCCCAAACGCCCCACGCGATACCGGCCGCGTGACGGCCCGTTATGGTCTGCCACTCGGGGGCTTCAGCCTGACCGGCCAGATTGCTGCCAATTATGCGGGCAAAACCTATTATGAGATCGACAATGTCCTCTATTCACCAGCACGATGGTGGACTGATCTGACCGTGACCGCAGTCCATCAGGACTGGACGCTGAGCTTGGGTGTCCAAAATCTTGAAGATAAGCGCTGGGCCATCTCTGCCTTTGGTCAGGGCATGACCGGCCTTCTGGCGGGCCTTGGCCCTGGCGGACCCTTTGACACATTCACTATTAATCGGGGCCGCAAGGTCACCTTGTCGTTGCGGCGGGAGTTTTAGGTCATGGCATTCACCGATGATGTTTGGCAGGCCGCGGCAGGCTTGCGCGCCGCAGTCCATGCCCATCCGTTCAATCAGGAACTGGCGGCGGGCTCATTATCACGATCCGCCTTCGCCCATTACATGATCCAGGATGGCCTCTATCTGCAAGGCTATGCGCGTGTGCTGGCGCTTGGGGCGGCTAAGGCCCCGGCAGCCGACGAGATTTTGGCGTTTTCCAAGGCTGCCGAAGTCGCCATTGTGGTCGAGCGCGCTTTGCATGCGGGCTATCTTGATCAGTTCGGTATTGATCCACGCGCCGCAGAAACGGCCACCCCAACACCTGCGTGCGAAGCCTATGTCAATTTCATGTTGGCAATCGCCGTGACCGACAGTTTTGCCGTCTTGGCTGCTGCTGTGCTGCCGTGCTTCTGGCTCTATCAAGATGTTGGGACCGCGATTGCCGCAAAGGGCGCGCCGGGCAATTTCTATCAGGCATGGATTGACACCTATGCGGATGAGAATTTTGCAGCTGCCACCGAACGCATGAAAGGCATCGTCAATGCGGCGGCAGCTGATGCTGGACCCAGCGAGCGGGAGCGGATGACCGCAGCTTTCCTGCGGTGCGCCCAACATGAATGGCTGTTTTGGGATAGCGCCTATCATGAGCGCGACTGGCCGATAAAGCCGTAAGCGGATTTGTGCAGCCGGCTGTTCTGATGCAAGTCTGCATCAGTCGGTTCAACTTGTTGCGAAAATCCCGCTTCATGTCAGCACGCCTGCTTGAAGCCCACAGAAGTCAGTCCATAAAGGTGCAAAGAGGAAACGCACCCCATGGGCTTAATCGACACTCTCAAACGTGAGGTCACTTTCATTTCGGCTCTAAGCCGCACCAATAAATGGATGAAGGACCTTAGTCCCGACAGCCAAGTCTTGCTGCCAGACAATTGGGAAGCGATTTGCGACCAGCATAATCCAAAGCCTGCCATTATTTTTGAAGGCAAGACTTGGACTTATGGCCAGTTTGATTCACGGGCCAATCGCTATGCGCATTGGGCTGTGTCAATCGGGCTAAAGGCAGGCGATGTTGTGGCCCTGTTCATGCAGAATCGCCCCGACTATCTGGCAGCTTGGTATGGATTGACCAAAGTTGGTGTGGTGGTCGCCCTGATCAATCACAATCTGCAAGGGCCCTCGCTTCTCCATTGTGTCAGCGTGGCCAAATCTAAGGCGGTTATCGTCGGGGTTGAGTTGGCCGATCTGTGGAAGACAATCGATGGTCAACTCGAGGGTGTTTCGGTGTGGGCTGCTGGCGGCCTCATGCCCAATGCGAATGATCTTGATCGCTCGCTCAATGCCCAAAGCCACAAGAGGCCATCGCGTGCCCACCGCGAAATGCTGACGGCTAAAGATCCCTGCCTTTATGTCTATACATCCGGCACCACCGGCAATCCAAAAGCCGCCACCTTGTCGCACATGCGCACCCAAGGGATGAGCCGCTCATTCATTGCAGCAACCAAGACCAATGCTTCGGATCGTGTGTATTGCCCGCTGCCGCTTTATCACGGCACGGGGGGCATTTGCGGGGTTGGCCTTGTGTTCAACACCGGGGCCACACTTGTGCTGCGGCGCAAGTTTTCTGCGACCCAGTTCTGGGACGATATTGTCGACAATGGTTGCACGGTCTTTGCCTATATTGGGGAATTGTTCCGCTATCTGGTCAGCGTGCCGCCCCATGAAAAGGAGCAAGCCCACAAGCTGAAATCCTGCTTTGGCAACGGCTTGCGTGCAGATGTGTGGACCCGCGCCCAAGAGCGATTCAAAATCCCGCTGATCGTGGAATTTTATGGCTCGACGGAAGGCAATGTCAGCTTCATCAATGTCGAAGGCAAATTGGGGGCTGTCGGCCGCGTTCCCTCCTATCTCAAAAAGCGCTTCAATGTTGAGTTGGTACGCTTTGATATTGAAGAAGAAAAGCCCATCCGAAATGCGGAAGGCTTTTGTGAGCGTTGCGACCATGACGAAGTGGGCGAGGCCATTGGCAAAATCGACACAACCAATGTGCGCGCCCGCTTTGATGGCTATGCCAATGATAAGGCTGCTTCAGAACGCAAGCTGTTGCGCGACGTCTTTGAGCCCGGCGATCTGTATTTCCGCACCGGCGATTTGTTGAAGCAGGACAAGCTGGGCTATTTCTATTTTGTTGATCGGATTGGCGACACCTATCGCTGGAAGTCCGAAAATGTCTCCACCAATGAGGTGGGTGAAGTGCTGTGCATGTTCCAGGGAATAGACCAAGCCAATGTCTATGGTGTGGATGTTCCCCATGCTGATGGCCGGGCCGGTATGGCCGTGATTTTGGCGCCCCAGCCGCTCGATCTCGAGGCGCTGTCGGCCCATGTCCGCACTGAATTGCCCAGCTATGCGATCCCTTTATTCTTGCGCTTCCAAACCGAAGTGGAAGTCACCGGAACCTTCAAATACCGCAAGGTCGATCTGGTGAAGGCAGGTTTTGATCCCGCTTTCATTGCCGACCCGATGGTTTGGATGAACCCTGAGACCCGCCGCTATGAGCCCCTGACGCCGGAAGTCTATGCAGCGATCCAGCGCGGAGATGTCAGATATTGATGGTCTGACAAGAAAATATTGACAAATGACGGGTTAATTTGCCCGTCATGCATGTTGAAGATGATCAGATTGTGGCGGCCGATGCCTTGGCGTGGTGGGACCCTAATGTCCTGATTGCGGCCAATATTGTTCCGGCCACGGGTCTGGCGACTGATTATCTCAATGTGTTCAATGAAGCGGTCATGCTGTTTGGCCTGTTGGGTGATATGCCCGATATGATCGACGAATTGCGTCAGTGGGAACCGCTGACCTATGAGCAGCACTTCGCTCGTTCCGGCTTCCAGGCCAAGGAATTGGCGATTCTGGCTTATCAAAATGCCGATCCTGCCATCAAAGCACCTTTCGACGCGCTGAGCCAAAGCACGTGCGACCTTTTACAAACTGCAATTGGTACAGCTCAGTCATTGATCACAGCGGGATCGCCACTTGATGATTTCATTGCCGAAACCACGATGGCGCTGCAGTCAGCCATCATGGAGCTTGATGGCATGGTTCATGGCGGCACTGCCGGTGGTCAGGACGATATCGACGCCCTGTTTGACTAGGGTCTATCGGGATGGTTTTTGCGCCCAAGAAAGCCTGACAAAGAAAAGCTGAATCAGAGAACTAGACGCCTCAGGTGGCTTTGAAAGAACCGAAACCTGAATCGGAGCGTTGGTCAGTGTTGGCTGGATTTGCGCCGCCTTAAGCGAAAATCGGCCACACCTTTTCGTCATGGACCCATGGAGGCGGCCAGATCTGTCTGGCTTGCCATCACCACATTGCGACGCGACAATCTCTCTCAACCGCGCTAGATTTAAGCGCAAGAGGCACAAAAATGTGCCCAAGGGGGAAACATGTTCGATTTTGAGGCCACAAAGTCAGTCGCAGACATCACGCGCGTCCAAGCTGCCACCAGACCAGACGCTATTGCCACATCCTTTAAGGATCGCGTCACGACGTTTAGAGCACTCGATGAGATTGCCAATCGTATCGCCAATGCTTTGATAGGTATGGGTGTGAAGCCAGATGATCGCGTGGCCGTTTATGCTGCAAATTCAGATCATTATATTGCGCTCTTCTTTGGTTGTGTGAAGGCGCGTGCAACCCTCGTCGGCGTCAATGCGCGGCTGGCTCCACCCGAAGTGGCCTATGTGCTTGATGATAGCAAAGCCAAGGTTTTTCTCGTGGGCCAGCACTTCTATGGTCCTGCGGCCCAAGCGCTCGTCCATGCTACCAACAAGCCTGCAACCCTTGCCCTCGACGGTGGGCATGAGCATTGGCAAGGGCTGACCGAATGGTATGGGGCCGCGTCTGCAACTGAGCCAGGCCTGCCATGTCTGCCCGATGATGATGTCATCCAGCTTTATACGTCAGGCACCACCGGTCTTCCCAAGGGCGTGCAGATCACCAACCAGAATTATATGGCCTTTTTTGAGCATGGCATTGGGGCCGAATGGGCCAAATATGAAGCGGGTGAAGCCGTCTTGATTGCAATGCCCATGTTCCATGTCGCGGGGATCAACAGCGCTATTCTGGCTGTGGCCCAAGGGGCCAAGGCGGTCGTGCTGGAACAAGTCGACCCGGTTGAAATCTTGCGTCTGATGCAGGTGGAGAAAATCGCCCACGCCTTTGTGGTTCCTGCCGTCATCAATGTGCTGATCCAGGTCAATGCCAAAATCCCCACCGACTTTTCCGCACTCAAGCGCATGTATTACGGTGCATCGCCAATTGCTGAGGACCTTTTGCTTTTGGCCCAGAAGACGTTTGGCTGCTCATTCACCCAGCTTTACGGCATGACGGAAAGCCTCGGCGCTGGAACCTATTTGCCACCCGAGGCCCATGATCCTGCGCGGGGAAAACTGCGCTCATGCGGGATTGCTTGGCCCGGATTTGAGATTGAGTGTCGTCGTGATGATGGCAGCGTATGCGCCGTCGGCGAAGTGGGCGAAATTGCCATGCGGTCGGCCACCATCATGAAAGGCTATTTCAACCGGCCTGATGCCACAGCCTCCACTGTCAAGGACGGCTGGCTCTATACCGGGGATGCGGGCTTCTTTGACGACGAAGGTTATCTGTATATCCATGACAGGGTCAAAGACATGATTGTCACGGGTGGAGAGAATGTCTATCCGGCTGAAGTGGAAAATGCCGTCTTTGGTCACCCCGCTGTGGCAGATGTGGCGGTCATTGGTGTGCCGGACGAGAAATGGGGCGAGGCTGTTAAAGCCATTGTCGTGCTCAAGCCCGGTGAGCAGGCCGATCCTGCCGATATCATCGCTTGGACCAAGGGCCGGATTGCGGGCTACAAAGTGCCCAAGAGCGTGGATTTTGCTGTTGAGCTGCCACGCAATCCGTCGGGCAAAATCCTGCGGCGTGAATTGCGTGAACCCTATTGGGCAGGACATACGCGGCGGGTTGCTTGATCCGCTATGTGTCAGTGACTCAGGCGGCCTGAGATCAGGCCGCCTCTTGTTGCACCACAGCCAAGCGGGGCAGGGTGACGATCACCATTGTGCCAACACCAACTTCTGATGCGATGGTGAGCGAGCCACCATGCATCTCGGCAAAAGACCGCGACAAGGCCAGTCCCAGACCGCTGCCTTGGTTTGAGCGGGCATGTTCATTCTCAACCTGCTCGAATGGTCGTGCCAGACGGGGTAAGTCTTCAGCCTTGATCCCGATCCCATTGTCGATCACGCGAATGATGACAGAATCCAGATTATTCTTGACCTGAACCAGCACACGCCCATTTTCCGGGGTGAATTTGATCGCGTTGGACAACAGATTGATCATAATCTGCTTGATGGCACGGGCATCGCCAGTAACGTCACCTGCTTCAGTCAATTCGCCGACCAGAGCAATTTTCTTTTCGTCGGCCCGCCCGCGCACCAAACGCATGGCTTGCTCAATGGTTTCCTGCAGGTCCATGGGTTTGGGATAGATTTTGAACTTGCCAGCCTCGACCTTAGCCATGTCCAACACATCATTGATCAATTCGAGCAGATGCTTTCCGCTGTTGAGAATGTCGGTGGCATAGGTGAGGTAGCGGCGGTCACCCAAAGGCCCATAGAGCTGCTGGACCATAATCTCTGAGAAGCCATTGATAGCATTGAGCGGGGTGCGCAGTTCATGGCTCATATTGGCCAAGAAGCCGCTCTTGGCATTTGATGCTTCTTCGGCACGCTGACGCTCGATGCGATATTTTTCAGCCAGTTCGGAAGCCTTGTGCTCGGAGCGTTCAAGCTCAACCACGACCGAACGCATCTGGCGTTCTGAACGCATAATGCTCTCTTCGGTTTCCTTCAGAGGCGTGATGTCAATGCCGATGGAGACCAGACCTCCATCGGAGGTTTCCCGCTCTACCAATTGGATCCAAACACCATTGTCGAGTTCGATCTCTTGAGCCAGTTCGTCATAGCGATCTGGGCGTTGGGATTTAACCCGCTTAGCCGCAGCCGCAGAAACCGAATGATAGCTGGCCCCGGCCTGCAAAATACTGCCATCAAGACCAAAGGTCTTCGCAAAGCCGCCGTTCCACAAAATCAGGCGACGGTCCTTTGACCACAAGGCAAAGGGGCCTGAAATGGAGTCAATGGCATCACGCAAGCGGCGTTCAGCGGCAGCAACACGGGCCTCGGAATTACGCTCCTCCGACACGTCAATAGAGACGCCAATGGCTCGGATAATCCCTGGATTTTGTCGGTCAACCGCCGCCCGTCCGCGTAACTGGACATGGGTCACCCCCGCCTTATTGGCAATTTTCAGCACGATATCGAGCGCCCCGATCTGGGCAGCAGACGCCAAGGCAGCGCGCAGCCGGGCGCGATCTTCCTCGCTCAGGCTTGGCAAAATATCGGCAGTTTCAAATCGGCCAGCGCCGGGAAGCCCAAATGCTTGGGCCAATCGCTGGGTCAGATAGACCCGATCATTGGTAATGTCCCAGTCCCAAACCCCGCATCGGGCTCCCTCAATCGCGACACGCAAACGCCGCTCAGCATCGCGCATCTGCACCCGCGCATGTACAAAGCGTTCAGTCTGGCCCTGAACCAGAAACCAGATGCCAGCCGCCGCCAGGATCGGCCCCATGAACAAAAGCCCATACATGATCGCACTGCGTAGCCAAGCGGCATCAAGCGGGGTGCGATCGCGCGCCACATAAGCCACGAGCCCATTTTCCGCGCTGGCCACACCCAGCACGATTGGCAGCCCTTCGCCATCACGCGTGTAAAATCCCATCGGCGATCCTGCGGGCGGGGGCGATTTGAGACCAAATAGGGCAGGGGCTGGTTGATTGACTGCTGACTTGAAAGCGGGGACGGCCTGCAACAGATTGCCGCGCGGCTCACCAATACCGACTCGCCTTCCTGGGCCCAATGTATCCAGACCGCGGAAGGTAACAAAAGCGGCTAAAGCACCGCCATCAACTGTGCGTACCGCAATTGCCGGGGCATAGCGTCCGTTCCCCAGGCCCACTGCGCCACTCCAGCCATCTGTCTTGGCCAATTGTGCTGCTGCTGCCAGTGCACCGATGTCGCCAGCTGCAGCCGAACCCTGCGACACCATGGTCCCCTTGCTGTCAAAACTCGCAACAGCTTGTAGGCCCGGGGCTGTGGCGGCCAGAACCGCACCATCGACCATCCCCAATCCACTGGCCGCCATCAGGCTGGCGCGACCTTCTCGCATAGCTGCGTCAATCTTGGTGCTGATAAGGCGGGCTTCTGCGGCAGCCTGTTGGCTGGCATCGCGTTGGAAGCGGTCGTGATCGCGCTTGGCCAAAAGTAACACAACAGCTGCAAACAAGGCGCACAGCACAAGTGTGATCGCCACCGGCCATTGGCCGAGCATTTCATCGTCCTTGTGCGCCAATTTGGCCATTTATTTTCCGAATCAGAGGGATCACGATGTCTTTCGTAAGAAACGTAAAAGAATTCTTAACGCGACGTCTAGGGCCGGGCATGCGCTTCCTGTGAACCGTTTGCACAAAATGCAGACCAAGCTCGAGTTGGTATTCACGCCCCATGGGCGCGCCAAGCCTCCTTTGGCGGCAAGTCAGAAGTGCTTGTACCCCGGATGCAACAGCCTGGGGGTTACCCCATAAGGCCCGCTTGGATTTTGGAGAGAATTTCGCGGGTGTTGGCGGACAAGGAATTGCGGTTGAGCAGCTCTTGCAGGACCGCAGAGGCCAATTTTTGTCGGCCAAGTTCAACCCGCGCACACGATTCGAACATCGTCCCGAGGCGGGCGGCGAGCGCCCCATTCAGGCCATCCACATCGCCGATCAGATCGGCCAAACAGCGATAGCCAGCGCCATCGGCGCGATGGAAAGCAGCCGGATTGCCTGAGGCAAAGGCAGCGCCCAAAGCACGGACCCGGTTCGGGTTCAGCAAAGTGAACGCCGGGTCGGAACGCAATCTGGCAAATGTGGCAATCGGATCACCGCTGATGGCCATTGCTTGAATGCGGAACCATTTGTCCATCACCAGAGCATTGTCGGCAAAGCGCGACTTGAAGCCATCAAGGGCAGTTTGAAACCGCAGGCCACCAAATTGAGATAGGCCATCCAGCGCACTCATCATATCGGTCATATTGCGGGCTGCAAAGAAGGTGTTTTCTGCCCTCAGCGCCGCCCGGTCGGTCTGGCTGGCGCACAAAAGATCGAGACATGCTGCCATCAGCGCCCGCTTGCCTGCTGCCTCGGCATTCGGCGAAAAGGCTTGAGCAGGGTCATAGGTGGCAAAACAGGCATCCAGATTCTGTTCTAATTGTTCCACCAACACGCCACGCACAAAAAGTCTGGCAGCCTGCAGATTGGATGGGTCTGACAGAGGTTTGAGTTGCATCAACTCGCTGACGTCCGGCAGGCGCAACAACAGGGCAGCAAAAGCTGGGTCACGGGCGGCATCGGCCAGCGCACCTTGAAGTGCGCGACTGAGATCAGCGGGTACCTCAGGCTCTTGACCATGTGCCAAGGCCTCGGCCGCGCCCAGAAGAGCCTTACGGGCAATGGCTTGGGTTGATTCCCAGCGCACAAACGGGTCGGTATCGCAGGCCGCCAACAAGGCAAGATCGGCGTCAGTCTGATTGGTTATCAAACGGACCGGGGCGGAAAACCCGCGCAGATAAGAGACCGTTGGCTTTTCGGCCGCCCCGTCAAAAGTCAGTTCAAGTCGATCACTGGCCATTGGGATCAACCAGTCATCGGCGCGAACCTCGGTGCCGGCCAAATTGAGCCGCAAGGGCGCACCATCAGGGCCGAAAAAAGCCATTGCCACAGGCAGAGGCACCCACGTTTTCCCACTCTGACCAGGGGTGTCCGGCGTTGACTGAGATAAGCTTATGGTCAGGCGTTGGCGGACCTCATCATATTGACTGATGGCTTCCAGCGTTGGGGTGCCGGCCTGGTCATACCACCGCTCAATGCCATGCAGGGGATTGCCCGTTGCAGTGCGCATGGCTGCGAGCCAATCCTCAATCGTGGCAGCCCGCCCATCATTGTCGTCAAAATAAAGATCCGCCCCGGACAGGAAAGCATCACGCCCAACCATGGTCTGCAGGACCCGAATAATCTCCGCGCCCTTCTCGTAAATGGTAGAGGAATAGAAATTGTCGATCTTCACATAGCTACTGGGACGAACGGGGTGCGCCAACGGCCCCGAATCTTCAGGAAATTGCCGGGCGCGCAGGGCTTTCACATCCTTGATCCGCTTGACAGCGCGCGAGCGTTGATCGGCAGAAAACTCTTGATCCCGGAAAACCGTCAAACCCTCTTTCAGCGAGAGTTGGAACCAGTCTCGACAGGTCACACGATTACCCGACCAATTGTGGAAATATTCATGCGCCACGACTGCCTCAATTGCTTCGTAGTCGGCGTCGGTCGCGGTTTCCTCATCCGCCAATAGCAAGGCGGAGTTGAATATATTGAGGCCCTTATTCTCCATCGCGCCGAAATTGAAGTCCGCGACAGCCACAATATTGAACACATCCAGATCATATTCACGGCCAAAAACCTGTTCATCCCAGCTCATCGACCGCTTAAGCGCGTCCATGGCATAATGGGCGCGACTGGCTGCCCCCTTGTCGACAAAAATGCCAATCTCAACCTGGCGGCCAGAGCGGGTCACAAAGTGATCGTCAATCCGATCAAAATCACCGGCGACCAAGGCGAACAAATAGGATGGTTTGGGGTGGGGATCGTCCCATGCTGCCCAGTGGCGGCCATCGTCATATTCCCCAATGGCGACCTGATTGCCGTTGGACAAAAGAGTGGGGAAGGTGGCGCGAGGCGCTTCAATGCGCACGTGAAAGCGGCTCATCACGTCGGGCCGATCTGGCCAGAACGTGATGTGACGGAAACCTTCGGCTTCACACTGCGTGCAAAAGCGCCCTGCCGACATGTAAAGGCCCGATAAGGCGGTATTGGCAGCCGGATTGATCGCTACCTTCGTCTCGAGCTTAAAGGAATCCGGCACAGAGGCGATGGTGAGCCCCGTTTCGTCCAACTGATAGTCGCCAGGTTTGAGCGTGACCCCATCCAGCTCGATCGAGATCAACTCCAGATCCACGCCATCCAACCGCAAGCCAGCTTGCCGGGCCTCCACGATAGGCTTGCGCTCGATCAAGAGCCGCGAGGTCACAATTGTCCGCGTTGGCTGCAGGTCAAACACCAGCGATGTGTGCGACATGACGAAAGGGTAGGGCTGATAGTCCTGCAAGCGGACTTGGATTTGTTCTTGGGTGCGCATGGCTTTGGATTAGCCTGCCTCAGGTTATTTTGTCCAAGCCTTTTGTCTCCGATTGGTAGGTGTCGGGCAAAATGTTGAACCGACAGGCGCGCACATTCGGGGGCATCGACCCACCAAATTGCGCAGAATTGCAACACGCGAAATTAACTTCATGACGCTAGGTTTTGATGTGGTGATTTTAAAATTGAGGGCGTTATGGCGCTGGATCATGATCCAAGAAGTTTGAGTGGGCAGGCCTTGAGATCAGGTGATCCCCTGACCCGTACCAACCCTGCTGATCAGCAACCTGTTTTGCCGCCCCTGTCTCGTCCCACGGCTGATTTGTTGGGCAGCCTGACGCCAACGCGGGCTGCTGATCTAATTGCTGAGGTTCAGACCGGCTTGGCAGCCGCCCGGTTGTCAACCGACGAAGAAGCCAAGCGTAAGGCATTTGAACGGCGTGCCAGCGAACAACCCACCGAACGGATGATCGGTCGGGTGACATTCTGCAACGGGGCGCGGGCCACCATCTCGACAGTCGCGGATAATCTTTCACAAGCCAGCGCAGACTTTTGGGCTGTTGGTCGATTGATTTCGATCACGGTGGGCAAGATTCGCGTGGTCGCACTCGTCTATGAGATGCGGACTGACAGTTCAGTATGGAACCATAATGAATCCAATGCCGTCAGCGTTCAGGTCGAGCTGATGGGGGAAATCTATGAGGATGCGCACGGTAATTCCCGCTTCCACCGTGGCGTCTCGCGCTATCCCCAGGTCGGTTCGGTGGCACATAAGATCCGTGCGCGCGACCTTGAAATCATGCATGATCTGGGTGATCGGAAATCGGTTGAGATTGGCCGTTTGTCCCAGAATGCCGATATTCCCGCGACCGTCAGCGTCAATGATCTTTTGACGCGCCACTTTGCCGTTGTGGGAACAACCGGGGTCGGCAAGTCGTGCTCGCTGTCGCTCATTGTGCGCCAATGTCTGAGTGTGAAGCCAGAATTGCGCGTGGTCATGCTTGATCCGCACAATGAGTTTGGTGGGGCGTTTGGAACCCAAGCTCAGGTACTTGATGCCAGCACTTTAGAACTGCCCTATTGGCTATTCCGCTTTGAAGAGCTTGAGGATGTCATTTTTCGCGGCCGAACCATTCCTGAAGAGGCCGAGATTCTGCGCGAAGTGCTCGCCCAGGCAAAGACCAATTTTCAGAACGAAAAAACTGGGGCTACTGCCGCGGGCTTGGTGCGGAAGGCGCTCGATATTGGTGGGTTGAATGCCGATAGCCCGATGCCGTATCGCATATCGGAATTGTTCAAGCTGATCGACGACCATATCGGCCAACTTACACCACGCCACGAGCGGCACCATTTGAAATCCCTGCGCGTGCGTCTGGATGCTTTGGTCAATGATCCCCGTTACGGCTTCATGTTCACCAAGGGCGGTGCGGAAGATAATTTCTCAACATTGATCGCCCGGCTGTTCCGCCTGCCAGCAGATGGTAAGCCGATCTCCATTATCAATTTGTCGGGCTTGCCGTCGGATGTGACCAACGCCGTGGTCTCGGTGTTGGCCCGTCTGTGTTTTGACGTGGCCTATGCAAGTGAGGGTCAGCTCCACATTCTGCTCGTCTGCGAAGAAGCCCACCGCTATGTCCCCCAAGATGTGACGGCTGGCTTTGTCCCGACACGACGCGCCATTGCCCGGATTGCCAAAGAAGGCCGCAAATATGGCTGTTCGATTGGCGTGGTGTCTCAACGGCCGGGTGAATTGGATCCAACCATCCTGTCGCAATGTTCGACTGTTTTTGCCATGCGGCTGGCCAATGATCGCGACCAGGAGATTATTCGGTCGGCAATTGCGGATTCAAGTGGATCAACCATTTCCTTCCTGTCGGCACTTGATAATGCAGAAGCCATCGTGTTTGGCGAAGCGGTTGCGACAACCATGCGCTTCAAATTCACCTATCAAGAGCCGACACGATTGCCGCGGGCCGCTGGAAGCGACATCACCGACCCCAATGCCGTTTCGCGTAAAACGGGTGAGGCAGATGCCAAGCTGATTGCTACACGTTTGCGTGGTATGCGTGACCTCGAAAAGGCACCCATGCCAACCATGTTGGCAGAGGCGTCATCGGCACAGAAATTGGCGGCTGCAGCGGCCATTTCCGCGGGGCCTTTGGCGACACCTGCCGCCCGTCCAGCCGCATCTGCACCCGCGGCTGCGGCGGCGATGCGGCCACCGCCTTCCTTTGGCACAGGGGCAAAGCCAGGTTGATTTGTGACCTGGTGCGGAATTGATGGCGCCTGAAGCAGGGTGCCACTGCAACCACTGTGCACAAGTGCGCGATCTTCCCTTAGGTGACGGCTTTCCGTTCACGTAAACTGGCTTATGTTAGGCCCAAAGAATGACGGTTCAGCCTTTGGGCGGCCGCGACCTTTGGGAGGCATCAGTCATATGAATTTCGATTTCTCTGACGACCAGAAATATCTCAAGGAACAGGCACGCAAATTCCTGTCCGAACAGTCCAGCATGGCGGTCGTTCGCACAATCCTCAATGATGACACCAAGAGCCATGATGCCAAGCTGTGGCAAGCCATCGCCGACATGGGCTGGCTGGGAGCGGCTATTCCTGAAGCCTATGGCGGCTTGGGTCTGGGTGAATTGGAATTATGCGTCCTTGCAGAAGAAATGGGCCGTTCTCTGGCTCCAGTTCCATGGGCCTCAACGGTGTATTTCTTTGCTGAGGCGTTGAAGATTGCCGGTTCTGAGGCGCAAAAGCAGGCCTTGTTGCCAGGCGTTGCAGATGGCTCCGTCATTGGCTGTGTCGCGGCTTCTGAAGGTCCTGGTGAACCCCGTGCTGCCCATCTAACCACGCGCTTTGACGGCTCCAGCGTGTCAGGTACCAAATTGCCGGTGGCTGACGGGGATTGTGCCACTCATGCTCTGGTGCTGGTTCGTGATGAGACGTGCGGCGGGGCAGCCTCCTTGGTCATTGTCGATCTAAGAGGGGCGGGGGTGAGCGCCAAATCGGTCAAGACGTTTGATCCAACGCGCTCGCATGCCAGCATAACGTTCGACAAGGCCCCCGCCCATGTGCTGGGCGAGGCCGGTGACGGTGAAGCACTTCTGAGCCGCATTTATGATCGCGCGGCTGTCTTAGTGTCGTTTGAGCAGATTGGTGGCAGTCAGGCCTGCCTCGAGATGGCAACCGATTATGCCAAGGGGCGCTATGCCTTTTCCCGTCAAATTGGCAGCTTTCAGGCCATTAAGCACAAATTGGCAGACATGTATGTCGCCCTCGAAATCGCCCGCTCGAATGCCTATTATGGGGCGTGGGCGCTGAGCACCGATGCACCGGAATTGCCGCTGGCGGCGGCCGCAGCCCGCATTGCCGGCTGTGAAGCCTATTATCTGGCGTCAAAAGAGAACATCCAGACCCATGGTGGCATGGGCTTTACCTGGGAAGTGGATTGCCACCTCTATTATCGGAGGGCCAAACTCTTGGCCCTGCAAGCCGGGGCTCCGGCCCTGTGGAAAGAAAAGCTGGTGCGCCGTCTTGAACTGCGCAACGCCGCCTAAATAGGGAAGGAGATCGATATGGACTTTAATGATACCCCCGAAGAAGCCGCCTTCCGTCAACGCGCACAAGCTTTTCTGGCAGCCCATGCCGAACCAAAATCGGCCCAAAAGGAAAGCCTACAGAAGCGCTTGAGCGATAAGGAATATATGCTGGCCGCCAAAGCCTATCAAAAGGCCAAGGCTGAAAACGGCTTTGCCGGCATCACCTGGCCCAAAGAACAGGGTGGACAGGGTCTGGCACCCATCTTTTCGGTGATTTTTGGCCAAGAAGAGGGCAAGTATGACGCCCCAGCCGGGCCTTTCACCATCGGTCTGGGCATGTGCGTTCCCACAGTGATTGCCTTTGCCACCGATGCGCAAAAAGCCAGACATGTTGGCCCTGCATTGCGCGGCGAAGAAATCTGGTGCCAATTATTTTCAGAACCTTCTGCGGGGTCCGATGTCGCAGGCCTAAAGACACGTGCGGTACGCGACGGCGATGACTGGGTCATTAATGGCCAAAAAGTATGGACGTCTGGGGCCCATTATTCGGATTGGGGCATCGTGTTGGTGCGGACCAATCCCGACAAGGCCAAGCACAAGGGTCTGTCGATGTTCTTCATCGATATGAAATCACCGGGCATTGAGGTGCGGCCTATTCACCAGATGTCGGGCGGATCAAACTTCAATGAAGTCTATTTCACCGATGTGCGCGTTCCCCATGCCCAGATGCTGGGCGGGGAGGGTAATGGCTGGTCGGTGGCATTGGTCACGCTGATGAATGAACGCCTGGCTGTCGGGGGCAGTCCTGGCCCGGATTATAAGGAAATCTTCGACTGGGCGCGCACCATGCCTGGCATGGAAGGCGGTAGCCTTGCCGAAGATGCAGCCTTCCGTCAGAAAGTGGCGGATTGGTACGTGCGGGCGGAGGGCTATAAGCTCGCCAAATTCCGGACCATGACGGCGCTCTCCAAAGGCCAGACGCCGGGACCTGAAAGCTCGATCGGCAAGATCATCACCGCCAATCAGCTGCAGGACATCACCCACAATGCCATGGAGGCGATGGACCATTTTGGCATCATCACCGATGCGGCCCATGCCCCGGCAGAAGGTGTGTTCCAGCAAAGCCATATGTGGGCCGCGGGCCTGCGGATCGCAGGGGGGACGGACGAAATCCTCAAGAACATCATCGCTGAGCGTATTCTGGGTCTGCCCGGCGATGTCCGGGTCGACAAGGATGTCGCCTTTAAGGATTTGCCGAGCGGGCGCTAAATCCCGCCCAGTGGTCACCACCACATAAGTCCGCCGTGCAGGGTCTGCGCGGCGGGCTTTTGCCTTAGACGGCAACAGAAACAACGTTGACAGATCGGGCAGGCATACTCTATCAGCCGCCATGTCCAACCCAATTGCTAAATCTCCCCGCCTCGCCCCGCCGATTCGCGATGCCGTCACCTTTGATGATGTGCTGCTCGAACCGGGTGCTTCTGAGGTTATGCCCGGTCAGGTCGATGTCCGCACACAGCTGACCCGTGACATCGCCCTCAATATTCCTCTGATTTCGTCTGCCATGGATACGGTCACAGAGGCCCGTTTGGCCATCGCCATGGCGCAAGCCGGTGGGCTTGGGGTTATCCACCGCAATCTGTCCAATGAAGAACAGGCCGAACAAGTCCGCCAAGTCAAACGGTTTGAAAGCGGCATGGTGATCAACCCGATCACCGTCTTCCCGGATATCTCGGTGGGCGAGATCAAGGCCATCAAGGCGGCTCGCGGTGTATCGGGCTTCCCAGTGGTGGAGCGGGGGGATGATGGCAAGCCTGGCCGTCTGGTCGGTATTGTCACCAATCGCGATGTGCGCTTCGCCAATGACAGCGATAAAGTCTATGAAGTCATGACGCGGGAAAACCTGCACACCGTGCGGGAAGGAACCGACAAAGACACCGCGCGCCAATTGCTCCATCGCCATCGGGTTGAGCGCCTGATCGTGGTCGATGAGGATGAGCGTTGTGTCGGCTTGGTCACCGTCAAGGATATGGAGAAGGCCCAAGCCTTTCCCAATGCCTGCAAGGACGAGCAAGGCCGTTTGCGTGTCGGTGCTGCCACCACGGTGGGCGATGCAGGGTTTGAACGCTCAGAGTTTTTACTTGATGCGGGCTGTGATGTGATTGTCGTCGACACAGCGCACGGACATTCCCGCTCGGTGCTTGAAGCGGTGGAGCGGGTGAAGCGTTTGTCGAACCGGGTTCAAGTCATTGCCGGCAATGTGGCAACCGGGGATGCAACCCGCGCTCTGATTGATGCAGGTGCCGATGCGATCAAAGTGGGTATCGGTCCAGGCTCGATCTGTACGACCCGCATTGTGGCTGGTGTTGGTGTTCCGCAATTGACGGCGATTATGGATTGTGTTGATGCGGCCCATGCCAGCGGTACGCCTGTGATTGCCGACGGTGGCATCAAGTTTTCCGGCGATCTGGCCAAGGCCATCGCCGCAGGGGCCAATGTAGCCATGCTGGGCAGCTTGTTTGCTGGCACCGACGAGGCCCCAGGGGAGGTCTTCCTCTATCAGGGTCGTTCTTACAAATCCTACCGGGGCATGGGTTCCTTGGGGGCGATGTCGCGCGGTTCTGCCGACCGCTATTTCCAAAAAGACGTCAGCGATGCCTTGAAACTGGTGCCTGAAGGGATTGAAGGCCAAGTGCCCTATAAAGGCTCGGTTGCACCCATCCTGCATCAATTGGTTGGTGGGCTGCGCGCCGCCATGGGCTATACCGGGGCAGCGACAATTGGTGACTTCCAGACCAAAGCCCGCTTTGTGAAGCTGACCAGTGCGGGCCTGCGCGAAAGCCATGTCCATGATGTGACCATCACCCGAGAAGCCCCCAATTATCCTGTCGGGGGCTAAGCATGGCGACCATTGCCGCGCTGATGCCAGCCGATCATGGTTGGGTGATCGACCTTGGCAATGCGCACCAGGTTGAGACAGGCCCGCTTGATCCTGATCGTCTGACTGCCATGGTCGCGCAATCCTATCGGGCCTTGGTGGTGCCGCCACAGCAGGCGTTTTTGATCAGTTTTGTGGCCGGGGCGGCCTATGAAAGTCCGAATTTCAAATGGTTTGAAGCCCGGATGGCTGACTTTGCCTATGTGGACAGGATTGTCGTGGCCAAGTCTGCCCGCGGGCAAGGCTTGGCCCGAAGCCTCTATGAAGCACTTTTTGCCCATGCCCGTCAGGATGGGTTGAGCCAGATCGTGTGTGAGGTCAATGCCGACCCTCCCAATCCTGGGTCGGATCAATTTCATGCCGCCCTAGGCTTTATGCCTGTCGGCCAGGCGCTTTTGCCGAATGGAAAGACCGTGACCTATCTGGCACGGTCTCTGCACGGTCAATGAAAGAGTAAATTATGCGTTCTGGAGCCCGTGCCCAAGCAGCGATCAACATCCTTTCAGAGGTGGAAGCGCGCAAGCGCCCCCCGGCGGATGTGCTGAAGGATTGGGGGCTAAGCCACCGATTTGCTGGCTCAGGTGATCGTGCCCATATTGGCGATCTGGTGTTTGGGGCCTTGCGCTGGAAGGCCTCAAGTGCCCATCGCATGGGGATGGATGATCCGCGCGCCTGGGTTCTGGGGGCCTTGCGTTGGGGTTTTGGGGTCGATGCAACCAGCCTCGAACAACATGCCTATGAAGAGACCCACGCCTATGCGCCCTTGACCGAGGCCGAACGCACCGCTCTGGCTGGCGATAATCTGGCCTCAGCGACAGAGGCTGTACGCGGTGATTATCCAGCCTGGCTTGATGCCAGCATGGCGCGAATTTTTGGGGCTGCGCGTGCCGAGGAGGGGGCTGCCATGGCCGCACCCGCGCCCATAGACCTGCGCGTCAATCGCCTCAAGGCCCAACGTCCCAGCGTTTTGGATGCACTTTTGGCATCCACTCAGCTAAAGCCACGCCCTGATGGCAGTCCCGCGGCTTTTCTCACACCCTGGTCGCCCGATGGTATCCGGATTCCCTGGTCACAAGGCCGCAGCTTTCCTTGGGCCAAGGAAGAATCCTTCGTGAAGGGCGGCTTTGAAGTCCAAGATGAGGGAAGCCAATTAACCGCGCTTTTGGCCGGGGTAAGGCCGGGAATGCAGGTAGCTGATGTCTGCGCCGGAGGCGGGGGAAAGACGTTGGCACTTGCCGCCCTCATGGAGAACAAAGGTCAGCTTTATGCCTATGATGTCGACAGCCGTCGTCTGGCCAACAGCCATGAACGGATCGAACGGGCAGGTGTGCGCAATTGTCAGGTACGCACACCCCGGCGTGATCAGGACGTCTTATCCGACCTGATTGGTCAAATGGATCTGGTCTTCGTTGATGCGCCCTGTTCGGGCTCTGGAACATGGCGGCGTGCCCCTGATTCCAAATGGCGCTTGCGGCCGGCCGTGCTGGACAAGCGCCAAGTCGAGCAAGCTCAAGCCTTGGCCTTGGGTGCGCCATTGGTGCGACCGGGCGGCCGACTTGTCTATGTGACCTGTTCGGTCCTGCCTGAAGAAAATGAGGATAGCGTGGCGCGGTTTCTTGCCCAAGAACCGGGCTTTGAGGCGCTCAACCCACGCCAGCTGGCAGGCGAGGCTGGATTGTCTGCCATGCTGCCCCATTGCCACAAGGCAGGCCCGGGCTTGCAGATGACGCCGTTGGCGACGGGCACAGACGGCTTCTTCTTCTGCGTTTTGGAACGGCGCGCGTAACAAAACCTGCTCGGTCTTGACCCGTGGTCTTTGCGCAATAATGGACGGCTTTACGGGCTGCGCGTTTGAGGTAAAGGCCGCCCATCTTGGACCGCAAGATGGGCGAGGCGGTCGGGCGTGGCTGAGCGGAGAAGGCCTGTTTTGAGCCCGCCAAGAGTTCGCGCCATTTCACTGCGAAAAAATGGGATGGCTGCGAGGGGTTGAAACAGAGCATCACGCAAATGGGCCAATAGGTCGCTATCTGACTGGAAAAACGGGGTCAGGAGCCAGCTTGCGGCTTGGTAGAATCGGATCGGGTTAGCCCGTGCCCGGCCGAACTTCGCGCCTGCATCTTCTATTCCATAACAGGCAATGCAATCTGCCAGAATGGCAGCGTCCAGCAAAGCCGAATTCGCCCCTTGCCCCAATTGCGGGCTGGTCTGATGGGCTGCATCACCAATGTGGACCATCCCTTCACAGAAGGGGCGCGCAAGGGTGCGTTGACCATAACGGGCCAATGTTAGGTCGCTGGCTTGGTGGAATTGAGCAAGCACATCGGCAATCTCGGGCCAGAGGTCCGCGACATGCCGCTTCCAACCTTCAAAGTTTGCAACCCAGGCCGCGTGATCTTCGGGCTTCAGGCTCCAGAAGAAGGCAATATGTGGCCGCAGATCGCCGGGAATCTGACCAATTGGCAGGATGCCTATCATCGTATGGGCTTTAACATAGCGTTGGGTCAGGGTGTTGGTAATCGCCGTGGTATTGATCGGGCTTGCCCAAACCGCGCCATAACGGAAGGGCTTCGGCATTGGCGCACCTGCACTTATCGCTAAATCGGAATGACTTCCACTCGCATCAATCACGAGCTCAAACGGGCCAAGCCTTTCTTGAGTTTGTGTCACCAGAAACTGCTGAGTTCCAACATGCGCGCGGCCACAAATATGAGTATCGGCTTTGACCTCAATCGACAGGTCTTGAACCCGTTTCCACAGCGCCTGAAACAGGCTGGCACGGTGCACGCCAATCCCATAGCGTCCACGCCCCAATTGGTCATAGCCCAGGTCAAAAATCGTCCTATTGCTGTGAGCTACACTGCCAAAGAGGCGATCGATGCGCGCCCCAGCGGCTTGTACCGGGGCAAGAAGACCCAATCGAGCTAAAACAGCTTGCCCCGTTGGTTGTAGCAATAGGCCTGAACCCAATGGGCTTGGCGTGGCAAATCGCTCAACCAAACAGACATGATGACCCTGCTCATGGAGGAAAATCGCGCAAGCCAGACCGCCAATCCCGCATCCAGCAATTGCAATTCTGGCCAATTTTGCCTCCTTTGCGGACGCCCCCGCACACCGGAACAGCCTAGTCCAAGCCGCTTGCTTGACCAAGGGTGTAGATGTGCGACAAGTTAGGCTCACTCGGAAGGGGCTTTTCATGCGTGCTGAGGATCGCCACGACCTTCCCCGAGCGGTCCCCGCCATCCAGATCCGCCAGGCCAAACCACATCGGGCCTTGGCCTCGATTGTGACCTCATTTGGCGAACGACGGGCCGACTTTCAGAGCCTTCAAATCATACGCAGCCTCAATGCCCGTCCCGATCAATTCATCGAATTTTACTTTCAGGAGCCCTATCGGGTCCGCGAAAATGGTGCCGCCTTTAGTCCCACCCCGACCAGCGTTGTCGTTGGGGTCACAAGTGTTCCTGGCAAGGATTTAGGCTTTGTCGGCCAGATTGAAACCTTCACCATCCGCTTCCAGCCAACCGGTCTTGCGCGCCTGTTTGGCCTGCCCATGACCGAATTGGTTGACCAAGGCCTCAGCCTTGACGATGTCCTGCCGCGCCAGACCGCCAGTCTGGCCAAAGCCCTCGCACAGGCCCAAGGTTTTGACGAGCGTGTATTGATCGCTCAAAGCTGGCTTGAAGCCTGTCTGGCAGGTGCGCGGGCCTATGATGAGATGGACCATATCGCCCGCCTGCTTGCTAAAGCAGCAGGCGGGGTCAGTGTTGCCCACCTGGCAGATCGGGCCGGTTTCAGTGCGCGCCACTTGCAACGACGATTTTTGCGCGACGTCGGGGTGACACCGAAATTTTATGCCAGACTGACGCGCTTTGATGCCGCCTTAAGTCGAAGGACCGCCAATCCCCTCATGACATGGGCCCAGATTGCCGCAGCGGCTGGCTATGCCGATGAGGCCCATTTATCGCGCGAGGCGCATGCCTTGTGCGGCATGACCCCAGAGCGTTTTGCCACGCGACTTGAAGCAATCACGACTGTTTCTGCGATTGGTCCCAATATGTCCGATTTGTTCAAGTATGGCAGCACTTTCCCCCGCTAAACATGTGCGACATCAAGGAGGCACATGATGTTGAGACGGCATGTATTGGCGCTGGCTGGCGCTGTGGGAGGACTGATGATGACCGGGCAGGCACGGGCAAATCCAATTGGACTGGCAGAGGAAGATGAGGCTGCGATCCGGGCGGCCATCCAGGAATATGAGCGCGTTTGGAATATCAGCGATCTCGATGCGATGGGCAGGCTCTATGCCCCTCATGTGCATTGGGTGAATGTGAAGGCCATGCATTGGCGTGGCTTTGAGGAGGTTGACCGGGCGCATCGCACCTATTTCGACATCATGTTCAAAGGTGTGCAGCAGAAATTGCTGGCCATTGAATCCCTCACGCCACTGGCCTCCAACATCGCAGTGGCCGTGGTCCATTGGCATATGGATGCTTTCAAGACCCCCAGCGGTGACATTGCACCTCCGCATGAGAGCCGCATGACCCTGGTCTATGTGAAGTTGGCGGAGGGGTGGAAGATTGCCCATGGAGCGAATATTGATGTGGATGCGCAGGCGGCCCGCTTTGATCCCATCCGCGGGGCGGCCTTTGTCGGTCACGATGGTAACTAAAAGCGCCGGTATACTGCGGGGATTGGGTGTTCGGGGCTTTCGCCGCCGCGCGCATAAGGCTAAAGCGGGCCGATGACAGAGCCTAGCCACGAACACATCCTCATCATCGATTTTGGCTCGCAAGTCACCCAATTGATCGCCCGGCGTGTGCGGGAAGCAGGGGTCTATTGCGAAGTCCATCCCTATAATCGCGCCCAAGCCGTGCTCGACAACGGATTTGATCCCAAAGCGATCATTCTCTCAGGCGGGCCTGCCAGCGTATGCGATTCAGGCTCACCACGGGCACCCCAAGCCGTATTCGAGTTAGGCGTTCCGGTTCTTGCCATTTGCTATGGCCAGCAGACCATGGCGGTGCAATTGGGTGGTGTGGTTGAAAGCGGGCATGCGGCTGAGTTTGGGCGTGCCGATGTTGAAATCAAATCACCCAGTGCGCTGTTTGAGGGCATCTGGGACTTGGGTGGACGCTATCCGGTTTGGATGAGCCATGGCGATCGGGTGACCCAATTGCCAGACGGCTTTAGCGTGAAGGCCACAAGCGAAAACGCTCCCTTTGCGGTTGCCACCGACGAAGCACGGCGCTTTTTCAGTGTGATGTTCCACCCCGAAGTGGTGCACACGCCTGACGGGGCAAAGCTCATTCATAATTTTGTCCGCAAAATTGCCGGTCTGCGCGGAGATTGGACCATGGCGGCCTTCCGCGAGGAAGCCATAGCCCGCATTCGCGCCCAAGTTGGTGATGGCAAGGTGATTTGTGGACTGTCTGGCGGCGTCGATTCCTCGGTGGCCGCAGTCTTGATCCATGAAGCCATCGGCGATCAATTGACGTGCGTCTATGTCGACCATGGCCTGATGCGGGCAGGGGAAAGCGAGCAAGTCGTGTCGCTGTTCCGTGACCACTACAATATCCCGCTGATCCATGCTGATGAGAGCGAGCGGTTTTTGACGGCTTTGGCCGGGGTCAGTGATCCTGAGGTCAAGCGTAAGACGATTGGCAAGCTGTTCATCGATGTGTTTGAGGAAGAGGCCCGTTTGGTCGGCGGGGCCAGCTTCCTGGCCCAAGGCACGCTTTATCCCGATGTGATCGAAAGTGTCTCATTTGATGGTGGCCCATCGGTGACGATCAAGAGCCACCATAATGTCGGGGGGCTGCCTGAGCGGATGAATCTGAAACTGGTTGAGCCGCTGCGCGAGCTGTTCAAGGATGAAGTGCGGGCCTTGGGCCGTGAACTTGGCCTCAATGATGCTTTTGTCGGTCGACATCCGTTTCCAGGACCAGGGCTTGCTATTCGCATCCCCGGCGAAATCACCCGCGAGAAGGCCGATATCCTGCGCAAGGCCGATGCCATTTATCTGGAGGAATTGCGCGCCAATGGCCTCTATGACACCATTTGGCAGGCGTTTGCGGTCCTGTTGCCCGTCAAGACCGTTGGCGTGATGGGCGACTACCGCACCTATGACCATGTCTGCGCCCTGCGGGCTGTGACTTCTACCGACGGAATGACGGCTGACTTCTTTGCCTTCGACATGGCCTTCTTGGGGCGGGTCGCAACCCGCATTGTCAATGAGGTCAAGGGCATCAACCGGGTTGTTTATGATATCACGTCAAAACCCCCGGGGACGATTGAGTGGGAATGACGTGGCAGGCAAGGCCCATCAACGGTTATTCTAACGCGGAGAACGAAGCACTTGGGCGGTAAAACGCCCAAATGCTTGCTCTTGATGCCAACAGCTCAATCATCACGCAAAGCAGCATAGGAAGGTGGGTCGGCAAAGCCTTGTCCGATCATCTTGCGGTGCTCTGCTTTGGTGAGTTGGACCGCGATCTTGTCATAGGCGGTCAGAAGGCCGGTCAGCGGATTGTTTGCCAGCGCCATATCTTCTTTATGAAAGATGCCGCTATCGATGCCCAAGGCTGACAGTCGCTCACGCAAGGTCGGGTGGGTGTCGTTGGGATGGGCCATCTCAAACGCCAGAAGATCGTTCTTGCGCTCTGCGAAATCCATTTCCTTGAATGCTTTCTGGCAAACGTCGACATATTCAGCATTTAAGTCTGTCAGAAACTCACCTTGATTAAGACGGTCAACGTTTTCGGCGCGCAAAGTCGCCCACGCATCTGCAAATAAGCTGAATTTGAGAAGCGAGGTTGCCAAGGCCTTTGCGTTGCTGACTTTGGCACCAATTTGATCAGCACTTATTTCGCGCTCGCGTCCAATTTTGCGCTCGACGACCGAAAACTCATCATGCAAGAGTTGGAGAAATGAGAGGGTCGGGACCTTCACATAGTCGATCCGCCCATGTTCATCGATTAAGGCGTGCATGGCTGTATCAAGCCGGGCATAGGCTGGATAGAATTTCAGCGAGTATTCAGTATCTTCCCCAATGAAGTGGCCCATTTCATGGCCAATCACTGCGCGCAATTCATCCTGTGACAAGATACGAAGAAAGGGTACGGGCAAATAGAGTGTAGACCCCGTCAGATCCTCAGCCGCTGGATAGACCGTGACCTCAGCCCCCGTCACAAAAAAGCTTGGCTCCAGCCCAACAACAATATTGTCAGGGCGACGGGCTCCTACTTCATCGGCAACCTCATGCACAAGTGCGATCAAATCAGGGCCTGTGGCATCATCTATCACCACGCCTTGGATCGCCAAATTCAATGTCTGCATGGCTTTGAAGGATGCTTCAACAAGGTTGACGCCGCCGATCACAGCAGCAAACGCAATCCCCGCCAGCACCACAAAATGGACCCGTCCAATAAAAACAGTTTCGGCGATATAAATGCCAAATACCGCCACAGCCCCTTGCAGGATGATCGACAAAGAAAGTCCAAGCACCATGACACGTGTTAGAGGCGGCAGAACAAAAGCCAGCCTTTGTCGGTTGTGTCCCGCATAGAGGCGCGCCAAGGCCAAGAGCCCAAAAAGCCCAAGCCCCACCGCGAGGCTGACCAGAGCACCGAATTCGAAAATCTCAAGCTGGCGTGCTGGTGCACAAAGCTCGGCGTCTTCAGGATTATGCGTGGCACAAAGATCGCGATAATCAGGAATCCTATCGGTTTGGACAGATAGATTATTCTCGCGCGCATAATCCATCATGCTCGCAATGAAATCTCCCTGATAGGATTGCGAAACCAGGTTAGAAATGCACAGCGCAGCAATTGGGATCAGTGTAACCAATGCCACGGCCTTTGCCATGTTCAAAAAACGATTATTCAAATTGGCCCCCTCAAAACTTTGGGCTAGCCTATGGTGACTTTAATTTATTGCAATGCCTCTGATGGGTTCCTTCGTCAGAAAAAGGCTTGAGATGGCCAGGCGCGCAGCCTTGCCCTGCAGCAAACCTGTTCGTGCGTGGTTTGCGGATGCGGTGAGATGCAGCGTTAGTCTGCCACGATTTGACAGGTGCCGCCTCGGCCAGAAACGATGCGGCAAGCCTCACGGGCAACACTGGAACCCAAGCCTGAGAAACGGGCACGATACCAGACCCCGTCGGCCCGCTTGACACTCGATACTTCGCGGCTGGCAAACGACGGGAAATGGCGTGAAAACTGGGCCAGAGCCGCTTTGGCGTCCTTTTGGCTGCGGAAAGCACCAACTTGCACAATGGCATCCCCGCGTGCCCGTCCAGCGATCAATTGACGATCATTCTCTCGGCGGGCGGCCACCGCACGGGCGGCTTGTTGACGGCGTGCTTCTTCCCGATCAGCAACGGCCTTCGCGCGAGCTTCCGCAGCGCGGTCGGCTTCTCGGCGCTCATTGGCTTGACGGACTGCGAGGGCGCGGGCCTCCTGTAAGCGGATTTGTTCTTCCGCTACCGCAGCCACGGCTACCATCGGTGCCGGGGCGGGGGGGGAATCCTGTGTGACCTCACCTGCATCGCGGATGGGCATGACCGCAAAGTCCATGACAGGTCGCGTGCTCGAACCAGCCTCGCTTGGCTGCGGGGCGAGATTTGTGCTGTAGCTGACTTGTACTGACCGCAGCCCAAGTGCGGCGATCCGGTTTGGTGTCGCCGCAGCAGGACTTCCTTCTTGCAATGGGGCTTGCGGCAATTGAGCGAGCTGGGCGGCAGGAAGTTGTGTGCCTGTTGCCTCGGCAACATCCTCATTCTCGTCGGTGCGGTCGCTTGCATTGCTTTGGTTGGATTGGCTGTCAAACAGGACGGCCCGACCAGCTGAGGTGTTCATGTCTGCCAACAAGATGCTGGGCTTGCCTTTGTCAAAGCCGCGCGTACGCTCGGTACGAACCAAGGCCAATTGACCTTTACGCTCGCCATGCGGAATGCTGGCCTGCACCAATGAGGCCGTTTGGGCGACGAGGGCTTCGGCATCCGCCCGGTCTCGGGCATCTGTCAAAACAAATGGGGCAGGGGCATCCAAGTTTGCAAAGCCCTGCGGGGCTGCTTGCAAATCTCGGAACGCCGACTCAGTCAGCATTTCGACAAAGTCGTCACGGGAAAAGCGGGTTTTGCCGCCCAGAACGACCGTTACCACGCGCCGACCATTGCGCTCTGTGGTCGCTGCCAGATTGAAGCCAGAATCGCGGGTGAAGCCGGTCTTGAGGCCGTCCATGCCCTCCATACGGCCCATCAAATGGTTGTGGTTGCGGGTGACTTGGCCGTTGAACACCATTTGGGGTGTTGAGAACCAATGATACTGGTCGGGAAAATCCCGCCGGATGGCGATGGCTAACCGGGCGAGATCTTCTGCTGTGGTGAATTGGATTGGGTGGGGCAGTCCCGACGCATTGCCGAACGTGGTGTTCTCCATCCCCAATTCACGCGCCTTGGCCGTCATCATGCTGGCAAAATTCGCTTCACTGCCACCCAAAGTCTCAGCCACTGCAGCAGCCACGTCATTGGCCGAGCGAACAACCAGCGCTTCAACTGCCGTTTGCATCGAGATTGAGTTGCCTGGAGCAATGCCCAGCTTGGTCGGGGCTTGACGGCTTGCATAGCTGGAAAACACAATCCGATCGTTCCAGCTCACCTGACCCTTTTCCAAAGCGTCGAACAGCAAATAAAGTGTCATCACTTTGGTGATGGAAGCAGGCCGACGCAATGCGCGGGCATTTTCCTCGTAAATCACTTCTTGGGTATCGGCATCCACCACAATCTGGGCAAAGCGCGTGTTTGTGCTGGGGGCAACTTGCCGCGCCGGAGTTTGAGCCACAGAGGTGGGCACTCGACTTGCGGCGGCTGTGCGGGTGGTCTCACGATTTCTGCTGTTTGTCCGTGCACCTTTGGCCCGGGACGCCGAAGCCCGCGTGGCCTCAGCGCGGTTGCCACGGGCTTTGGTTGATTTGGTGCGTGCAGATTGGGTGCGGGTTGCTTTCGCGTTCGACGCGCGCGACTTTGTCGCCTTAGCTGTCTTGGATTTTGCTGCTTTTGTTTTGGCTTCAGTCCGAGATCCTGAAGCTGCTTCAACAGGAGCCGGTGCTGTCGTCATCCAGGCCATCACCATCATCATCGAGACGCCGATCAGTCTGAATGAAAACGAGCGACTTGCCATGTTGGTCTCCGAGAACTTTCGATCAGCCTAAGAAGCTTATGGTTTACTTAGGCTTAACGCGACGGGCCGACCGGACGCCGGAGCCGCAAGGCGCAGCCCAACCACTGTTTTGAACATGGTTTACGCAGGCGCGGTTAATTTGTGATCACACTTTCTGGCGCTGTCAATCGAACTCCCCCACACGAAACCGTCAGGTCGTCCAGCAGAGGCCGCGTCAAGCAGGGACAAAACCGGGTCTCATCCAACAGGCTTTGCGGCAGGGAAAAAAGCCACCATGACCCAATGCGGGCACATTTGTCGCGGATTGAGGCTTCGGAATCGCTTGACGCTGCAAGTGCGAAGGTGCATGCTGCAACTGCGAAATGAATTGGAGCCACTGGTCGGCAACGCCTGTTGGCTCTGACAAGATCGCGGAGAAATATGATGGCGACCAAAAAAGTGACGGCCAAGTCTGCGCCAAAGCCACGCCGGGCAACGTCTGCACGAAGCCCAGCCTCAAAGGTGGCGGGGTCATCTTTGTCTTTGTCTCCCGCGCAGGCCGATCATGGCGCAGACGCACCCGCCGAGCGGCCTGTCCTTCAGGCTCTTGCTGAACGCGGCCTAAAGGACGCTCCCAATCCCTCTTCCTTGGAAACCACACCCGATTCCCGGCCGAGAGCCGAACATCAGGAGAAAGCCCCCATGACCAGCAAGTCCACTTCTTTCGAGACCGTATTTGCCCCCACCACTGAAGCCTTCCAAGCCGGCTATGAAAAGTTGCAAACAGCTTTTGGCGATGCCTACAGCCATAGTAAGGCCAATGTTGAAGCCCTGACGTCTTCGGCTAAGATCGCAGCAGAAGGGGTTAAGCAGGCATCTGAAATCAGCCTTGCTTATGTGCAGGCTTCCGCAGCTCAAGCCACTGAAGTTGCCAAGAGCCTTGGTAGTGTGAAGTCGCTGCAAGAAGCTGTCGAAATTCAGGCTGATTACACCAAGAATGCCGTGGCAACCTATTTTGCCGAATTCACCAAAGTGTCGGATGTGTTGCTGGCTGCGACCAAAGAGTCGGCCAAGCCGATCAGCGAACGGGCTAGTGCGCTGTGGTCATCCATCCAGTCTGCCCGCTAAGCCTGCCCGCTCAGCGGTTATTGAGTAGAATTGACCGACTTAAAAGGGTCCGAGCCTGCCTCGGACCCTTTTTTGCGCTATATGTCATGGGGGCGGGGTTGCTGCGAACTTATCCAGCCCTTGCACACGAAATAGGCTTCCAGAATTCGGCAAAGCACTTATCTATAGTCAACGATTGAGTTTCTTTCAGAAGCCCAAGCACAGTGTCTGCCGAGGCAGACGTCATGAGACGGTTGATCAGATGAGCGACGAACGCGGTGACGATATGGACGATGACGGCTTTGGTACCGATGGCAACACACCTGGTGGTGGCCGCAGTACTGCGGTTGTCGCACGCGCCAAGCCGAAGACGAAGAAGCCATCGCTCTATCGGGTGCTGGTATTGAATGATGACTACACGCCGATGGAGTTTGTGGTCTATGTGTTGGAGCGTTTCTTCAACAAGTCGCGAGAAAGCGCGACACGTATCATGTTGCACGTCCATCAATCGGGCGTGGGTGTGTGTGGAGTATATTCTTACGAAGTAGCCGAAACCAAGGTCGCGCAGGTCATGGATCTTGCCCGGCGCAATCAGCATCCCCTGCAATGTACCATGGAAAAGGAGTAGAACGTGCCCTCATTCTCACGCGGCCTAGAACAGTCTCTCCACCGTGCCATCGCTTTTGCCAATGAGCACAAGCACGAATATGCAACGCTTGAACATCTGTTGGTCGCCCTGATCGAGGATGAGGATGCAGCCCATGTGTTGAAAGCCTGCAATGTCGACCTCGACCGCCTGAAAGCCGATTTGCTGGGCTATATCGAAGGCGAACTTAAGAATCTGATCGTGTCGGGTGAAAGCGAGGCGCGGCCCACCGCGGGCTTCCAACGCGTCATCCAGCGTGCCGTGATCCATGTTGAAAGCTCTGGCCGCACGGAAGTGACCGGGGCCAATGTGCTGGTGGCTTTGTTCTCCGAACGGGAAAGCCATGCCGCTTACTTCCTGCAGGAACAGGACATGACCCGCTATGATGCGGTCAATTTCATCTCGCATGGTGTGGCCAAACGCCCCGGCATGACTGAGCAGAAGCGCGTTAAAGGGGCTTCAGAAGAGCGCCAAGAGGAGACTGTCAGTTCAAAGGAAAAGCCTAGCTCTGGTGAGGCCTTGGCGACCTATTGCGTGGACCTCAATGAGAAGTCGCGCAAGGGGCGGGTAGATCCGCTGATCGGCCGGGCTGATGAAGTTGATCGTGCTATTCAAATCCTGTGCCGTCGGCAGAAGAATAATCCGCTATTGGTCGGTGATCCCGGCGTTGGCAAAACCGCCATTGCGGAGGGTCTGGCGCGTCGGATTGTGGAAGGCGACGTGCCCGATATTCTGGCCGAAGCCACCATCTTCTCGCTGGATATGGGCGCGCTTCTGGCCGGTACGCGGTATCGGGGTGATTTTGAAGAGCGTTTGAAGCAAGTGGTGAAGGAATTGGAAGCCCATCCCAATGCCATTTTGTTCATCGATGAAATCCACACGGTGATCGGGGCAGGGGCCACCAGTGGCGGGGCGATGGATGCGTCCAATCTGCTCAAGCCCGCCCTGCAATCGGGGTCGATGCGCTGCATGGGCTCGACCACCTACAAAGAATATCGCCAGCATTTTGAAAAGGACCGCGCTTTGGTGCGCCGCTTCCAGAAGATCGACGTCGTGGAGCCGACCATTCCTGATGCGGTGAAAATCCTCATTGGTTTGAAATCGGCCTATGAAGAGCATCATAAGGTCCGCTTCACCACCGAAGCCATTCGGGCAGCTGTTGAATTGTCAGCCAAATATATTGGCGATCGCAAATTGCCCGATAAAGCCATCGATGTGATTGACGAAACCGGTGCAAGCCAAATGCTTTTGCCTGAAAGCAAGCGCAAAAAGACCATTGGTGTCAAAGAGATCGAAGCAGTCGTTGCCAAGATGGCGCGCATTCCATCCAAGTCTGTCACCAAATCTGATACAGAAGCCTTGCGCACGCTGGAGGCGGATCTGCGTCGGGTGGTGTTTGGCCAAGATACCGCACTGACGGCATTGGCGGCCTCGATCAAACTGGCGCGTGCGGGTCTGCGTGATCCCAACAAGCCGATTGGGGCCTATTTGTTTGCCGGGCCCACTGGGGTCGGCAAGACCGAAGCCGCTAAGCAGCTTGCCAATACGATGGGCGTGGAAATGCTGCGCTTTGACATGTCCGAATATATGGAACGTCACTCTGTCAGCCGCCTGATCGGGGCCCCTCCAGGCTATGTCGGCTTTGATCAAGGCGGCTTGTTGACCGATGGTATTGATCAGCACCCCCATTGCGTCTTGCTGCTCGATGAAATCGAGAAGGCGCACCCAGATCTGTACAATATTCTGCTGCAGGTAATGGATCACGGCTCTCTGACCGACGCTAATGGCAAAAAGGTCGATTTCCGCAATGTTGTGCTGATCATGACCACCAATGCTGGTGCATCGGATGCCGCCAAGGACGGTATTGGCTTTGGTCGTGGCAAGAAGGATGATGAGGAAGGTGAGGCCATCAAGCGGTTGTTCACGCCTGAATTCCGCAACCGACTGGATGCGGTCATCCACTTCAAGGCTCTGACGCCTGAGATTGTCGGCAATGTGGTCGATAAGTTTGTCCTGCAATTGGAAGCCCAATTGGCAGATCGTCAGGTGGAGATTGAATTGACCGATGCCGCCCGCAGCTGGTTGGCTGTGCGTGGCTATGATCCGGCGATGGGGGCAAGGCCACTGGGTCGCCTGATCCAAGAAAAGATCAAGAAGCCGCTGGCAGACGAATTGCTGTTTGGCAAATTGAAGAAGGGTGGTCTTGTTCGCGTGGATGTCGATGCGGCTGATACAGAGAATCTCACCTTCTTCTTTGAGCCAGCTCTACCTAAGCCCAATAAGAAGGGGGCTGCTCACCCTGAAGCCGAGGGTGCAGAATAAGGACTTCAGACATGAAAAGGGCGGCCAACTTTGTGTAGGCCGCCTTTTTGCTGGGTGTTCAGGTGCTGTGGGCTTTGACTGTGATCAAAGCGGATCGTTGTCGGCATCATCAGCATGGTCGGCCAACCATTCCTTTAGAGCTTGAACTCCTGCGGTGTGATTGCGAGCATAAAGCGTGTTGAGCCAAGCGGTTTCGGCTTGATCAAGCCGCCCCGGGCTGCCCCCGGCATATAAGAGGTGATTGGCGATGCTCTGGGCAAAGAAGGCAGGCCAGCCGCGATCCTTGCGTGCATCCTGGACTGTGTGATCGAGGGCTACCAGCATGTCGGCCTCCGCCCGGTCAACCGCCACACCCGACAAGCTGGCCGGGCCCATCACAATCGCGGTCAAGAGCCTAAGCTCGGACGCATTGATGGTTTTATCGGCGAGCACGCTGGCCTGAACTGCCCGCCAAGCATAGTGGCGCAAATTGGGGGGATAGGTCACCGCCCGCCCAAACAGGCTGGTCAATACCCGCAATTCGGTTTCATCAAGAACCGATCCGCCGTCATTTTCAAACGCATCAATCAGGGTCTGGGCATCAGCCTCGGTCACGCCCAAGGCGCTCATTCGTTCCTGGTAGCTTGGCTCTGATGCCGCATCAGCCAATTGATCGAGCATGAGCGCGTCGGCGACCCGATGAATGGCGCGGCCCCAATCAGGGCGTAACTCCGAGGCGTGATAAATGGGCACTTCGCGGCTCAAGGCAAAATAGTCTGCCATGGCTTCGACAAACAAATCTGCCCAACCTGCCTCTCCGGCCGGTGGTGCACCCGTCTTGTGAATCTGGATCAGGGCAGCGGCTTCAGAGGGCTGGATGGTGCCGTCCTGCATCATGGCGGCGCGCAAAGCCGCCACACCGGAACTGTTACCAGAATGATGCGTTCCGGCCTGTTGTCTAATCTCGTCTAAGGCACGGCTGACCCAGCTTGTCATCGGATGACTCCTACTCACCCAACGACTATGCCACACCCTGCGTTACAATTGCCTAAATGGGACCGGACATGAGTTAAGCTGTGGCCGCAATGTCGTGGCTGGTTTGCACGATGGTGATCTTTTGCCAAACTTTCTGGGACAGATTGGTGGCCAATTGCTCAATATCTGAGGCCGCATCAATGACATCGGGATCATTGAAGTCTTGGGCATATAAGGCTGCGAGCTTGCCTGAGAGCGACAGCATTTCAGAACAATAGTCGAGATAACGCACCAGTTCAAAAGGGCTCAGCTTGTGGTCTGGGCTGACTTGGGTCCGGGCGCCGCCCAACATGACGGGGTCTTTGGTCAATTGGTGCATGTCGATGACATGGATAATGGAGCGCAACTCATGCAGGCCGGTCATGGCATCATGGCGTTTGACGCGTGCTTCCAGACTGGTGAGTGAATAGACCCCGGCACCCACGACCAGCATCAGATTGACGGCTGATTCAAGACCAGACACCACCGACAGCATTTCGGTTTCATGCGCTTCCAGATTGAGGGCACGCAGCCCGATCCCAGCCATGATTAAGCCGGCTAGAATCACCAGTCCAACGCCAAGCCGGACCCAGATGATCGGCCGCACCAGACGGGTTACACGCCCGTTGGCTTCGCGGGCCAGACTTTGCAACTCGCCACACACTTTTCCGAGCCCTGCATCCGGAAAGCGGGCCAAAATCCGTTGCTGTAGCTTCTCGAGCGTGACCAGTACCAGATCGGCATTGATGGTCCGGTAAGCCATGGCTGTGGCCTAAAATGCGGCCATGATGGCGGCTTGATGGGTTTTGAGACTGTCCTCATCGGCCTTACCAGCCTGACCATGACCTTTCAGACTTACGCCATCCATGCGGGGGATGATGTGGACGTGCAAATGAAAGACAGTTTGGCCGCCTGCTGCGCCATTAAATTGGAAGATGGTCAGACCCTCGGCCTGAAATGCCTTTTGAACCGCGTGGGCGACCTTCTGAACACTGGCCATATAGGGCCCGATGGCCTCGGTTGGCAGGGTCAAGATATTGGTTGCGGCATGCTTCGGGATGACCAACGTGTGGCCGGGCGCTTGCGGGAAGATATCGAGAAATGCCAAGCATACCGCGTCTTCATAGACTTTCAGGCACGGCATCTCTCCGCGCAGAATTTTGGCAAAGATGTTATTGGGGTCATAGGGCGCGGACAAATGCATGGCGGTGGCCTTTCTGAGACCACCCTTGCGCGATTCCCGCCGATGCTGAAAGTCTCAGGCACGTCGCAACTTGACTGCTGGGCTTGGCCTTAGGCAGATTCAGTTTTCAGCCGCTCGCCATCTCGACCGGCGAGAATATCAAGCGCAGTGCGGATACGACTACGCCGATCAGTCGCCGCGACTGCGGCGTCGATCCAGATAACAAAATCATTGCGATGGCTGGGGGCCAGCCAAGTAAAGGTTTGCCGCGCGCGCTCATCGCGGGCGAGAGCCATTTCAAAGTCCTGAATAAGCACTCCCATAGCGTGTCACCGTTTCCTCTGGCAGATGTCGACCGGCAGTCAGGTCGTCGACCACCGGAGCTCTGCTGGATAATCCGTCAGGAAGACCGCATTTTGCGGGGCTTTTACCTGAACAGACCTGAGAGGTAAGCTAACACGGGTTGCCCTATTGGGAAGGCAAAGCGCCCTGCGACCTATTGTCCATCCGCCTGTCGAACATCGTGTCGGAATGGGGTTCTGGCGTTGAGCCAGTCATTATCATCTGCCATGGCAGCACTTTCATGGGCTAGATAGTCGCCAATTGCCGCCCGGAGGCCTGGATCCCCAATCCAGCTTGCCTGCCAGGTGGTTACAGGAACATAGCCGCGAGCCAGCTTATGGCCGCCCTGTGCGCCGGCTTCGACACGTTTGAGCCCTCGGGCAATCGCTTCATCGATGGCCTGATAATAACAAAGCTCAAAATGCAGGAAGGGCCGATCCGCCAGCCGGCCCCACCAGCGTCCATAAAGCGTGTCAGATCCGAGAAAATTCAGCGCCGACGCGATGAATTCACCATCCTGTCGGGCGAGGATCAGGACCAGATGATCGGCAAGGCGTTCGCCCAGCAGCGAAAAGAAAGCGCGGTTCAAATAGGGTCTACCCCATTTGCGCGCACCCGTGTCCTGATAACAGGCGAAAAAATGGTCCCAATGGACTTCTTCAATCTCGCGCCCACTTAAACGCACAATCTCAAGACCCTCTTGGGCCTTCGCGCGTTCCTTGCGTAGGTTTTTGCGCTTATCGGAGGACAGCTCACCGAGAAAGTCCTCAAATGAGCCATAGCCTTGATTAAAGAAATGGAATTGCCGGTCTTCACGCAGCAGCCAGCGTGCAGATTGCAAGGCAGCCAGATCCGCGTCTTTGGCAAAATTGACTTGGACAGTCGCCAAACCGCTCGCCGCCCCAATCTGCTCGAGGCCATTGATCATGGCATTGCGCACCATCTGTTGGTCAGGACCATTTGGCACCAAAAACCTGCGGCCGGGCACGGGCGTGAAGGGGACCGCGCTGGTTAGCTTGGGATACCAACGTCCGCCTGCGCGTTGCCAAGCATCCGCAAAATTGTGGTCGAAAATATATTCGCCCTGGGAATGGGTCTTGAGCCAGAGTGGCATCAAGCCAACATATGCTCCGCTGTCGTCTTGGCAGATCAGGTGGCGACCGGCCCAACCGGTAAAACTGGTCGCACAGCCACTGGCCTCCAAGGCTTCCAGAAAATCCCATGTCAGGAATGGGTCGAAGGGCTGATCCGGCGGATTGGCAAGGCGATCCCATTCTTCGCGAGCAATATCACCAAAGCTGTGGATAATCTTGATCCTGAATTGTTTTTCGGGCTGATCGCTGGAGGTTTCAGATGTCATTGCAACCTCTTACCCATCCTGTCACCCGCCAATTCTCGTGCACTGACACCGCGCGATCGGCTCCACCTCGACCTTTTGATCATCACGGTCTAATCTGTTCGTATGCCGCTTGCATCCTCTCACGACATAGCCCAGATCATCCAATTGTCCATTGCGCCTGTGTTCCTGATTGCAGGGATTGGCACTTTGCTCAATGTCTTGACGTCGCGTTTGGCGCGCGTTGTTGATCGGGGTCGCGCGATTGAGCAAGACTTGGATGACCCCGCCTCATCGGGCCACCAGCGAGCCCGCCATCTTACAGAATTACGTGTGCTGGATCGGCGTATGACGTGGATTCACAATGCCATCAGCCTGTCGACTTTTGCGATCTTGTTGGTGTGCTTGTTGATCGTCACCTTGTTTTCAGTCGAATTGATTGCGCTTGATCTGTCGCGCGTTGTCGCCCTGTTGTTTATCGCCACCATGGCCTCGCTGATCGGTGGGCTGGTGTCATTCCTGGTGGAGATTTCCTATGCCCGCAAATCCCTTCGCGTGCGGGCTGAACTCTTGGCCAGCAGGGCCCCACGGCACTAGGGGCGCAGATCGGCTCACCCCTTTTGGAAGGAGGTTTGATCGCCCAGCTTGGCGCATGGGCGACCATCACGCTCACGATGCGATTTCAAACACCCCATCGACCTCAACAGCAAAACCCATGGGCAGATTGGCGACGCCCACGGCAGAACGGGCATGCTTGCCAGCCTCGCCGAGGACTTCCACCATCAGGTCAGAACAGCCGTTCATGACCTGCGGGATTGGGTTGAAGTCCGGGGTGACGTTCACAAAGCCATTGAGCTTGACCACCTGAACCACACGATCAAGATCGCCCGCGCAGGCAGCCTTCAGCTGTGCCAACAGGTTGAGCCCACAGACACGGGCAGCCGCTTGGCCTTGCTCAAGGCTTAAGCCCCCACCCAAGCGGCCCAGATGATCGCCGTCGGCACCACGTGATACCTGGCCTGAAACATGGATCAGATTGCCCACTCTTGTAAAAGGCACATAGCTGGCCACGGGGGCAGGCGGGTTGGGCAGGACAATACCCAATTCGCTCAGGCGGGCTTCAATGCGAGACATCATGGCTCCTTTATCGATTAGGCAAATATCAAGCTGACGGTCTCAGCGACGCAGGCCGGGCGAGGATCGCCGTCGATTTCGATGGTGATTTCACTGGTCAGCATCAGGCCGCCGGACTTAGGTTCCACACTCAACAGCTTTTGCACAGCGCGCACCTTCGAGCCTACTTTGACCATATTGGTGAAGCGGACTTTGTTCAGGCCATAATTGATCCCGCGGCTGACACCTTCGACCTTGAGAATGTCTTTGCCAAGGAAAGGAATCAAGGACAGCGTCAAGAACCCATGGGCAATTGGCCCACCCATTTCCTTGGTCGCGCGTGGCACATCAACATGGATCCACTGATGGTCGCCAGTGGCGTCGGCAAACAGATTGACCCGGTCTTGGTCGATCAACAGCCAGTCCGAAGCGCCCAATTCTTGCCCTGCGAGGTCGGCGAGCTTGTCGAAACTTGTGGTTTTGGTCATGTGTGTGGCTCCCATTTGTTGATTTTAGGGGGTTGGTCTAACGCGCTCGCTAGGCCATGTCGAGGTCGGGGGTTGAATTGATGCAAGTCTATCAGATTGAGCAGTGGGATGGTCCGCGCTGTATCGCACAGGCAGAGGTTCTAGCCGCATTTCTTGATGTGGTTCTGCCCGATGACTGGTCGAATTTTGCTGAAAAGCTGCAGGGACGCCGTGCGCTCAATGCGCATGTTGCGGTCGATCAAGCGGGGCGGGTCATTGGCCTCAAACTGGGCTATGAACGTAACCGCGGTGTCTTCAACTCCTGGATGGGTGGCGTTGCCCCCGATGTGCGTGGCCAAGGCATCGCCGCTGCCTTGATGGACGCCCAACATGCTTGGGCCAAAACGGCAGGCTTTCGCGGGCTTGAGACCGCAACCCGACAACCCAATCAAGCAATGGCCATCCTCAATCTCAAGGCTGGATACATGGTCGCAGGCCTTGACGTCACGCCGGGCGAACCCACGAAAATCCTGTTTTATAAAGGGTTGTGAGGGGGGCGCTGCTCATCTGGGGGTGATGCAATCCTCGCCGAATGCTTCGGTCACTCCATCCCCAAGATTGTCCGTGTTGCTGCACAGACATCATCCTGCCGCATCAGGCTTTCGCCGATCAAAAAGGCCTTGGCCCCAATTGTTTGCAGCTGGGTGATGTCAGAAGCAGTGTTGATCCCGCTTTCGGCCACGAGCAAGCAGGTGTCGGGCACTTTGGGCGCAAGCCGTGCGGTGGTGGAGAGGTCCGTGACAAAGGTTTTGAGATTGCGATTATTGACGCCTACCAGATCAACATTCAGCCGCAGGGCCCGGTCCATTTCCGCCTCATCATGGGTCTCGATCAAAGCGTCCATGCCATAATGTTGAGCGGTCGCGACAAGATCGGCCGCTAAGGCATCATCCACAGCAGCCATGATCACCAAAATGGCGTCGGCCCCAAAGGCCCGGCTTTCGGCGATCTGCCACGGATCAATCATGAAATCCTTACGCAGACAGGGCAGGGTGGTCGCGGCCCGTGCCGCAACCAGATAATCTTCATGGCCTTGAAACCCTGGTGCGTCAGTCAGCACAGAAAGGCAGGCCGCCCCACCCTGTTCATAGGCTTGGGCCAAAGCGGCTGGCTCAAAATCGGCACGGATGAGGCCTTTGGACGGGCTGGCTTTCTTGATCTCGGCAATCAGCGCAGGCCGGGACAAGGCTGCTTGGCGCAAAGCGGCGGTAAACCCGCGCGGAGCAGTTTGGCCTTGAGCCAAAGCTTCCAAATCTGCCAAAGAATGCTGTGGCTTACGGGCGGCGACTTCCTCGCGCTTATAAGCCAGAATGCGGGTCAGAGTGTCGCTCATGCGGGCGTCCGGTTGGTGAAGGCAATCAGCGCCTCAAGCGTGTCGCGGGCCTTACCACTGTCGAGGCTGTGGGCTGCGGCCGCCAAGGCGGATTGAAGGTCTGAGGCAGATTCTGTGGCAACAAGGGCTGCGGCTGCATTGAGAAGCACAACGTCGCGATAGGGGCCGGTTTCACCGTCCAGCAAAGCGCGCAAGGCCCGGCCATTATGTGCCGCATCACCGCCTTTGAGCGCCTCAAGTGGGGCAGTGGGCAGGCCCAGATCAGATGGGTGGAGCTCAAAATCCTCCAAACTCCCCGCGCGCAAGGCCGTGACGCGGGTTGGCCCCGATAAAGCGATTTCATCGAGCCCGCCATGCCCGTGAACCACCCAGGCGCTCTGACACCCTAAAGCATGTAGCGCCTCGGCCATGGGACGGCGCTTGTCATCGGCAAAAACGCCCAGAAGCTGACTCTGTGCGCCGGCGGGATTAGACAGGGGCCCTAGAAGATTGAAAAGTGTGCGAAAACCAAGTTCACGCCGGGCGGGGCCAACATGGCGCATGGCTGGGTGGTGAGATTGGGCAAACAGGAAGACAAGGCCCACCTCAGCCAGCGCCTCGGCGCAACGGGCGGGGGAGAGGTCAAGCTTTACGCCGAGCGCCTCCAGCACATCTGCGGCCCCAGATTTCGAACTCATGGCCCGATTGCCATGCTTGGCGACCTTGTGACCACATCCTGCCAGAACAAAGGACACTGCGGTGGAAATGTTGAGCGTATGCGAGCCATCCCCGCCGGTGCCACATACGTCGATGCAGGAAAGGGGGGTATGAACCGGTGTCATGGCAGCCCGCATGGCCCGCGCCCCTGAGGCGATCATTTCAGGTGTCACCTCAACCCGTTCCAGCCCCATCAGAATAGCGCCAATCTGGGCTTGGGTAGCCTGCCCATCGAGCATGGCCTTAAAGGCCGCATCCAACATGTCTGGAGCTGGTATTATGCCATTGCGTAAGCTGGCCAAAGCTGGCTGGATCGCCTCACTCACGCCGCGACCCTCTGGCTCGACCTCAAAAAGCGCTGGATCAGCGCGTGGCCATGCTCAGATGCAATGCTTTCTGGATGAAATTGAACGCCAAATACAGGCTTGGCGACATGGCTCATGCCCATGATTTCACCATCTGCGGTCCAAGCATCAACCCGCAAGCAATTGGGCAGGCTGTCGCGCGCAACAGACAAAGAGTGATAGCGCGTGACCTCGAATTGTTCCGGCAGGCCTTCAAACAAGCCAGTCCCGGCATGGGAAATGCGGGATGTCTTGCCATGCATAATGGTCTTGGCGCGCAAAACCGTACCGCCATAGGCTTGGCCAATGGCCTGATGACCCAAGCAAACACCTAAAAGCGGGATTTCGTCAGGCAAAGCGCGCACCAAATCCAGACAAATGCCGGCTTCATTCGGGGTGCAGGGGCCCGGCGATATGATGATGCCATCCCCGGCGCGCGCAATGGCCTCTTCGACGCTCAAACGGTCATTACGCACCACATCGGTGCTGGCACCCAATTCCTCAACATAATGGACAAGATTATAGGTGAAGCTGTCATAATTATCGATCAGCAGGATTTTCATGGGCATTTGCTCCCATCATCATAGCGTCCGGCATCTTCTGCTGCCCGCAGGAGAGCCTTTGCCTTGTTGACGCACTCAAGATGCTCACTCATGGGGACAGAATCCAACACAATCCCAGCGCCGGCTTGGGCGTGCAGCACACCATCTTTCAACACACCGGTGCGCAAAGCGATGCATAAATCCATGTCGCCGCCTGCTGAGAAATAGCCAACGCCTCCGGCATAAACACCCCGGCCATGGGGTTCGAGTTCGGCAATGATTTCCATCGCTCGCACCTTGGGGGCACCTGATACCGTGCCAGCTGGAAAACCTGCCAACAGCGCATCAAGCGCATCAAGGCCCGGTTTCAAACTGCCTTCGACATTGGAGACAATGTGCATCACATGGCTATAGCGTTCGATCTTGAAGCTTTCGGTGACACGTACACCACCGCGACCCACACCCACCGGTCCCTCATTGCCACCGGGTTTCGAACGTGCCACCCGGCCCACATCATTGCGGCCAAGATCAAGCAGCATCAGATGCTCTGCCCGCTCTTTTGGATCGTTCAGCAATTCCTCGGCCAAGGCCTCGTCTTGCGCTGGGGTCGCCCCGCGTGGCTTGGTGCCTGCAATCGGGCGCATCGTAACCGTGCCATCGCGCAGCCGTACCAAGATCTCCGGGCTTGAACCCACGATGTCAAACCCATCCATTCGCAGCATAAACAGGAAGGGCGAGGGATTGGTACGGCGCAAAGAGCGATAGAGTGAAATGGCCGAACCCGAAAACGGCGCAGAAAAGCGCTGGCTCGGAACCACCTGAAAGATGTCGCCTGCCCGAATATAGTCCTTGGCCGTTTCAACCTTGGCCATGAATTCATCGGGACTCATGTTTGGCGTGGCCTCACCCAATGGGCTGGGGCGGGCTTCAAACGAGGGCACGCGCAAAGGTGTCGGCCCATCGAGTATTGCCCAAGCAGCTTCAAGACGGGCGCGACCTTGTTCATAAGCCGCTGATGCAGACAATCCGGCCTGAGGACGGACTGGGGTGACCAACAGCAATTCTTGTTTGACCCCATCAAACACAATCACCAGCCGTGGCCGCACCAGCAGCGCCTCTGGCACCCCAATTGGATCGGGCTGGGTTTCCGGCAGGCGCTCCACCCGCCGCACCGTCTCATAGGCGAGGTAGCCGAACAGCCCTGCAGCCGGAGGGGGGAGGTCGGGCGGGAAATCCAATGCGCTCTCGGCCAACAGGCGACGCAAGGCGGTTAAAGGCTCATCCGCGCAGGGCTGATAGGCCCCAACCTGGCCAGCCGCATCGATCGGTGCGACGGCGGCACCAGTCCCATCGACCCGGTAAATGAGATCAGGGTCACAGGCGACGATGGAGTAGCGCCCCCGCGTTTCGCCGCCTTCAACACTTTCAAACAGGCAAGCGCCAAGTTTGTTGGCCCCAAGCTTGGCAATCGCTGAAACGGGGGTCTCAAGGTCATCGACGCGGCGGGCACGTAGCGGCACACCGCGTCCTTGTGAATAAGCAGCGGCAAAGGCCTCAAAACTGGGTTCGACCGCCAGCATCGGGGCCTATTGTTTCTTTGCCGCGCTACCGGCCTTGGCTGCATCGGTCTCAGCCGTGTCACCCAGCGCCCGCCCCATCATCTTGGGGAAGAGCTGGACCTTGGCCCGGTCACGTGCCACCCGCTCAATCGAGGCAACCAAATCGCGCTGCACGCTGCTGCGAACCGCATTTTCGGCCTGAATAAGACGGTCAGGCACTTGGGCTTCATTGTCCTTGAGCACCTCATCAATGCGCACAATGGAATATTCGACCCCATTGGCGGTCGGGGCCATAACAATGGCACCCTTTTTGGCGGAGAATACCGCTTGGCTGAGCTGGGGCCCGCCTTGACCACGCTGCAGGGGTTGGGGCTGACGCGCGACAGGCAGATTAAACTTGGCCGCTGCTGCTTCCAGACCAGATTTGCCGGCCTCGGTCATCACCTCGCGTGCCTTATCCTCCGCCCGCTTCCGTATATCCCGGCGGATCCACTCGGCTGTCAATTCAGCGCGAATACTTTCAAGTGCTGGTGGGGCTGCAGGTGTTACAGCATCTACGCGCACCGCCGCATAGCGGTCTTTGGGAATGGAGACGAGATCAGTCATGTCGCCTTTGCCGCCCGAAAAAGCATCCTTGAGCAGGCTCGGCGCGTCAGCCAATTCAGCCACGGGTTGGCCATTGGCAGCTACGGTGCCTTGAGCCGTCACACCCTTGATCTGCACCAGTTTAAAGCCTGCCTTTGTCGCGGCAGCCTCCATGCTCGCGCCGCTTGAGATGGCTTCGTCATAGGCCTCGGTGGCATCAGTTATCAGTTCCCCGGCAGCGGTCTGACGCAATTGGGTGAAGATTTCTGCCGAGTTCTCCTCAAAGCGGGCTTCTTTGGCCTCGACCGCATCAGTGACTTTAATGGCCGCAAAAGGCTGTAACTTGGCAGCGACAACCTGCACATCGCCCTTATTCATGGCAAAAGCGGCTTTGCCGACATTTTGATCGGGAATGCCGTCAATCGTCACATTGGACAGGATAACCGGTAATGTCAGGCCAAGTGCTTTCGCAATGGCTGCAGGGTCTTCTCCAGCGCGCAACCGGGTCGCGGCCTGATCCGCTTTGGCTCTGTCTGAGCTCACCAATTGGATCAGCCCCCGTTTTGCCGGCTTGGACAGGCGGGCCTTATTGCTCTCAAAAATCTGACGAGCTTGGGCCTCATCGACTTTCACCTTGGCTTCAAAATCAGTCAGGCTTGTCAGGACCATGGTCAGATCGCGCGTTTCAGGCTGAGTCAATTGCGCGCGGCTTTCCTCATAGAGGGCCTTTAATTGCGCATCATTGGGTTGCCGGGGGCCACCAACCAGACTGGCGGGGATCGGCACGATAGTGACCATGCGCCGCTCAGTCCCGAAGGCCAAAGTCTGGCTGGCATAGACTTTGGGTGCGCGTAACCCTGAACTGACTGCCAAAGTCAGATATTGGCGGCTGATGTCTGCGCGAACCCGGTTTTCAAATTCAGTCGACGTGAAGCCATTCTCACGCAGGGCCGCTTCATAGCTGGTTTGGCTGAAGCGGCGGGTGAATTGGTCTTGGAAGGCCGGAATCTTGGCGATTTCAGACTTTACCAGAGCATCAGGTGCCCGCAGACCCAAGCTGGTGGTGAAGGCCTCAAATGCCTTTCCGGCTACCAATTGCTCCAGCACATTGCTGTCAAAGCCCTGTGCGCGAGCTTCCTCGGTGGTGACATCACGCTTGGCTTCTTCTTTGGCCCGCTTGAGAAGGCGGTCGAATTCTGCCCGATATTCGTTTTGACTAATGGACTCCCCGGCAACGCGGGCCACAGCATCACTTGGCCCCCGCGTGAAGACATCGCTGACGCCCCAGATGCCAAAGGAAATGACCAACAAACCGATGATGATCGCAGAGACCCACGAACGGGCAAATTTTCGAAACGCGGTGAGCATGGGGGATCCTGAAAAAGTTTCCCCTGAGCATAAGGATCGTTGGAACAAGGGGCAAGGCAAGGCCTGCACTCGGTTGGCTTGGTCTTGCAGACGACGAGCCTAAAGCTCTGCCCACGGACGCGTCATTTGCCAATCCGATCAGACTTGCCTAAGCCGACGTCCAAACTGTTTGGCGTGGAGAAATCGGCATGACGATCGTGTTGGTGGGCAATTGGAAAATGAACGGCCTTGAGGCCTCCTTGGACGAAGCCCGGCAGATCGCAGCCGAGGCAGGTGATGCGTCCCGCCGCGGTGTTTCGCTGACGATTTGTCCGCCCGCAACCTTATTGGCTCGATTGAGTGAGGCCGTGGCGGGAACCGGCCTCAGCACCGGCGGGCAGGATTGCCATGCGCGTGTCTCTGGGCCCCATACAGGTGATGTGTCCGCCGAAATGCTCAAGGATGCCGGTGCTGCATATGTTATCGTGGGTCATTCAGAGCGCCGTGCCGATCACGGGGAGACCAGCGCAATCGTGAAGGCCAAAGCAGAAGCTGGCTTGCGGGCTGGATTGACGCCGATCATTTGTGTGGGAGAGACGCGCGCCGAACGCGAGGCTGGCAAGGCCGAAGCAGTCGTTTTGGCGCAGGTTGAAGGCTCCATCCCCGATGGTTTTGCATCAGGACAGTTTATCCTTGCCTATGAGCCAGTTTGGGCAATCGGGACGGGGCTGGTGGCCAGCCCGCAGGATGTGGCGATCATGCACGGGGCGATCCACAATTTCTTGGTTGGGCGTTTTGGACCGATTGGGGCGACAATTCCCATTCTCTATGGTGGTTCTGTAAACGCTCAAAATGCCGCCGAGTTGTTGAAGACCGCCCATGTCGGTGGCGCTCTGGTTGGTGGGGCAAGTTTAACCGCCGACGGATTTCTGAAAATTTTGAAGGTGATAGCGTAATTTCACGATCATCGTAACCTCTTAGCAACAACCCTGTGGCAAACAGGTCGTCTGGTTGAAGGGGTGACGGTCCTTTGGACAAGCAAAAACTGGCAGCGGCAACGGTCCTGATCTTTGATCCGGTACGCGGCAACATGCTGATGACCCGCTCCGTGCTCCATGGCATTGGATTTCGCCGCATTGAGGGCATGACCTCACTGCGTGAAATTCGGCGTCGACTCCGTGACGTGGATATCTCGCTTCTCGTTGTGGAAGCGACTGAAGCCCACGAGGAAGTGGTCGAACTTTTGCGCGCCCAGCGTTTGGGAGAGCTTGGGGTCAACCCTTTTGTGCCCGTGATTGCGACATTGTGGGCGGGTTCTACTGACCTTGTCGCGTCGCTGATGAATGTGGGCTGCGATGACGTGTTGTTGCGACCCTTTTCACAAATCCAAACCACCGAGCGTGTCCGCGCCATTATCACCGCGCGCAAGCAATTTGTGGTGACATCCGATTATGTTGGGCCAGATCGCGGACGTACGGGTGGTGAATCCATGGCACCGGAAGCCTTCGATCCACCCAATGCATTGCGTGACCGGGTGACAATGGCCACGTTCGACCCTGTCATGCAGGCTGAAATCCTTGCGCAAGCCCGCCGAAAAGTTGACCAAGACCGCCTCGCTAAATTGGCGCGCCGCATCGCCATGGCTGCCGAAGTCACCATTCAGGCCAAAGGGCGCGGAGACGCCAACGCCGGCTTTGTAGTCGACCTTCTTGAAAGCTCTGCCGAATTGGTTCGTGCCGCAAAGCGCCTCGACATTGATGAAGTCCAAGAAATTGCCATGGTGCTGGAAGGCGTGGCTGCGCGCACCAGTGCACCGGGGCCTGAACGGGTTGAAAATGCCCATTTGACACGTCAGCTGGCGCTGGCCCTCTATGTCGCCTATGCGGTTGAGGGTGGGGAAGCCTTTAAGGCCGAACTTGAGAAAACACTTGATAAGGTGCGCGGACGGCTTGATCGGGCAAAGGAGCGGGCCAAACGGCGTCAAACGCTTGCGCTGTCGTTGGTGTCTTGAAGTTTAGGCCTGAAAGAGCGACATAGCAGCCCAATCCGGCGGTTGAGCCTTTCGACGTCCAGCCGACATCTTTCTTCAGGGCCCAGGCATTTCCATGTTCATCCAAGTCGTCCTCATCATCCATCTTCTGATCTGCCTGGCACTGATCGGCGCAATTTTGCTGCAACGTTCAGAGGGTGGCGGGGCCTTAGGTATGGGCGGTGGACCTTCGTCCATGATGTCGGGGCGGTCTGCTGCCAATTTCATGACACGGACCACCACGGTGCTGGGTATTGCATTCCTGGCGACCAGCGTGACGCTGACCATCATGAATAAGTCGGCAGCCCGTCCAGACGACTCACTGATGAACTCGGGCCAAACCAAGGATGGTTTGCCAACCAAGGCAATTGATTTATCGGTGCCTGTTGTCCCCGGCAACACAATTGGCGCTGCTCCTGCCGGAGGGGCAATCCCAGCATCAGAACCGCTAACCACTTTGCCAGCTGCTCCTGTGGCACCAGTGGGTCCTGCAACCGAACCGCAGCCAGCCGAAAAGAAATAAGCGGTTCATCCGCAACTCTTTCCAGTGACGCCTCTTCCCTTGGGAGGGCGTTGCGGATTAGAACGACCCCCCATGACCCGATATGTGTTCATCACTGGGGGCGTGGTTTCCTCGCTCGGAAAAGGTATTGCATCGGCTGCGCTGGGTGCGCTGCTGCAGGCGCGCGGCTATAAGGTTCGGCTGCGTAAACTCGACCCCTATCTCAATGTTGATCCCGGCACGATGAGCCCCTATCAGCATGGCGAGGTCTTTGTTACCGATGATGGTGCAGAGACTGACCTCGACCTCGGTCATTATGAGCGCTTTACCGGCGTGTCGGCGGCCAAAGCTGATAACATCACCACCGGGCGCATTTATCAGGAAATCATCGCCAAGGAACGCAAGGGTGAATTTCTGGGCGCGACCATTCAGGTGATCCCCCATGTCACCAATGCAATCAAAGACTTCGTGCTTTCCGATGCTGGCGACGCCGACTTTGTCTTATGTGAGATTGGCGGCACGGTAGGTGACATTGAAGGGCTGCCTTTCTTTGAAGCCATTCGCCAATTGGGCCAGGAATTAGAGCCTGAACAGGCGGTCTATATCCATCTCACGCTCTTGCCTTACATCAATACAGCAGGTGAGATGAAGACCAAGCCGACCCAGCATAGCGTCAAGGAATTGCGCTCAATCGGCATCCAGCCAGACATTCTGATTTGTCGGTGTGACCGACCTATTCCAGTGGAAGAAAAGCGCAAAATCGCGCTCTTCACCAATGTGCGCGCAAGCGCGGTGATTCAGGCTCTTGATTCTGCCCACATTTATGAGGTGCCACTGGATTATCATGCCGAGGGGCTGGATCGGGAAGTATTGGCCCGCTTTGGGATCAAAGATGCGCCGGCACCCGATTTGTCCAAATGGCAGGCGATTTCCAAGCGGCTGCGCGCGCCTGATGGCGACGTGACCATCGCAGTGGTGGGTAAATATACCGCCATGAAAGATGCCTATAAATCCCTGATCGAGGCTCTTCACCATGGGGGCCTTGCCAATGATGTGAAGGTCAACATCAATTGGGTGGATGCGCGCGCTTTTGATTCAGGCGATGACACACTCAATGCCGAACTTGAAGGCGTCGATGCCATCCTCGTGCCGGGGGCTTTCGGCGATTCCGGGGCAGAGGGTAAAATCAAGGCGGTACAATTTGCCCGCGAACGCCAAATCCCCTTCTTCGGCATTTGCTTTGGGATGCAAATGGCGTGCGTAGAGGCAGCACGTCACCAAGCAGGTATTCACGCGGCCTCCTCAACCGAGTTTGGCCCCACGTCTGAGCCGGTGGTCGGTTTGATGACCGAATGGGTCAAGGGCAATGAGCGTCAAGTGCGCGGCGAAGAGACCGATCTTGGCGGCACCATGCGTCTGGGTGCCTATCCAGCCGTGTTGAAGGCTAACTCTGTGGTGTCACGCGCCTATGGTGGGGCATTGTCGATCCAAGAGCGTCATCGCCACCGCTACGAAGTCAATATGGCCTATCGTGACGCATTGGAGGCGCAAGGTCTGATCTTTTCTGGTGTGTCCCCCGATGGGGTGTTGCCCGAAATTGTCGAACGCCCTGATCATCCGTGGTTTGTTGGCGTGCAATATCATCCAGAACTCAAGTCGCGCCCCTTTGAGCCGCATCCGCTGTTTGCCGACTTTGTGCGTGCGGCGTTGGTGCAGAGCCGGTTGGTCTAGGCGGTGTTGACTACCCCATTAACTTCGATAATTTTGTTTCGTTGATTAATTGTGGAGATTGAAAATTGATAACCAAAGGTTTTGTGTTGGCTCTATTGGCAGCTGGCACCGGTTTGGCGGTTGCAGTTCCTTCGATGGGTCTTGCCCAGAGTACTTCTGTACCACCTCAAACCAATGTTATCCCACTTCCGATAGATAGTGAAACGCGGCCAGTTGCTTTTTCCCGCGTGACAGCGCGATTGAACCGTGGGCAGACTTGGGGGCAATTGCAGGGGGGTGTATTGTGTTTGCCATTTCAAACACTTGTTTGGGGTGGCGGGCAGGTAAGAATTGATACGGGTGAATTCGATGAAGTGTTCAAAGAAGAACTAGAAAAGACAGGTTTTCGCGTTATCGGTGGTACTGACAACCTATTTGAAGAATCTGACACTTCTGAGGCCGAGTATTTGGTTGCTGGTACGGTCAAACAAGCAAGTGCAAAAATCTGCGCAATTATGGCCGGATTTGGCGATTTCGATACCATAAAGGGTCAAATTATCTTTGACATTGAGTGGCAGGTTTACTCAAGACTGCAGCGTAAAGTCGTTGCTGCAATCTCAACGAGAGGCGGCGTAAACCGACAAAAGTCTGGGCCGGGTGGTCCCCTAATGCTCTTCGATGAAGCGTTTGGTGAGAACGTGCGACAGCTGATTAATAGCGCGGAGTTCAGGAAAGTATTCGTTGGAAAAAAGCTTTCGGAGGGCGAACTCATCACCGCTCCAAAAATCGCACCCTTTAAATACAAAAAAGCAGCGACTTATCTGGGTAATAGCTTAGAGCAATCAGTAGGGTCCGTCGTGAGTTTGTCTAACGGTCAGTCGACTGGGAGTGGTTTCTTGATTTCTACCGAGGGACTAATTCTGACAAACCGCCATGTTGTGGGCGATGCAAATTTAGTTAGGGTTCGATGGAGCGATGGTGCTGAAACAATTGGAACCGTATTGCGAAGTGATCGTGGAAGGGACGTTGCGCTAGTAAAGACAGATAATCGGTCAAGATTACCTTTCAAGCTTTCGCAAACCATCCCCGAGCTTGGTAGTACCGTGCGTGCAATAGGGTCACCATTTGGCATGCAGTTTCAAGGCACAGTGTCACAGGGTGTGATCTCATCTAGCAGAATCGTTGGAGGGTTTCGGTATCTGCAGAGCGATGTTGCGGTAAATCCGGGAAATAGTGGCGGTCCACTCTTAGATAACGAAGGAAAAGTGGTTGGTATCACTGTCTCAGGGCTACAAGTCTCTGGGGCTCAAGTTGGAGTAAATTTCTTCATTCCAATTTCTGAAGCTGTTTCATTTCTCGGGTTGATAGAAGAAGATGTTACAGAGTAGTGTTAATTGATATTTTGTAAGATCGAGTTCCAAGACAGAACTTGATCTTTGTTTTCCTAGATGGCAACCCCGACTTTGTTTGGCGAATCTAGTAGCAAATTGAATTGCAAGGATAACTCATAACTTACCTGCTCCTTTCAGCGCGCCCGACCCTGAAACATCACTGGCATAACGGCTTGCATTTGAAGGCGAGCGCGCGTAGAGACGCGCTTCAGTTTTCTGGCGGCCCCTGACGGGCCGCCCTTTCTTTTGAAATGGAACCTGCACCATGGCAGTGCCAAAGCGCAAAACTACCCCATCCCGTCGCGGTATGCGTCGCTCTCACGATGCTCTGGGCCTGAACACCTATGTCGAAGACAAGGATTCGGGCGAGTTGCGTCGTCCTCATCACATTGACCTCAAGACCGGCATGTATCGCGGTCGTCAGGTTTTGACGCCAAAAGAAGACTAAGCGCGTCATCAAATCGCGATGAAGAAAGCCCCGCCATTCGGTGGGGCTTTTTGCTGTGCGGCCAGGCCTCTCGACAGGCCCATATCCCGTGATACAGACCTCATTGGTTTGCAGTGGGAGGGTGGCCATGCGTCTGAGAATGGGATTGGTTGCAGCATGGGTCTTGGTATCAGGCCCGGCAATGGCAGAAGCGGCAAAGCCGGTTGAGCCGCTTGACCTCTATCGGCTGGAGCAGCCACTTGATCCACAACTTTCCCCCGATGGCCGCACTGTCCTTGTGTTGCGCCAGACCCGTGACATTCAAACCGACCGGGTGATGACTGAATTGTGGCTTGTACCGGTTCCCGGCAGTGGCGCAGGGGATCAGCGCCGCTTGTTGGTGGGGGCAGATCGGGCACCGTCGGGCGCGCGCTGGTCACCAGACGGGTCTTCGATTGCCTTTGTGGGCAAGGATGGGTCCAAGGCCCAAATCTTCCTTTTCTCGGTCAAGGACGGCATTGCGCGTCCTATGACTGCGCTGAAACAGGCCCCGTCATCTCTCTCCTGGTCGCCAGACGGCAAGAAGCTTGCTTTTGTCAGTCTGGTCGAAGCTAAGCCTGATGACCTCTATAAGCTGCCTGAAAAGCCCGAGGGGGCAAATTGGGCGGCTCCAGCGCGGGTTGTGCGTACTTTTCCTTATCGGACCGACCCCGATGGCTGGCTGACACCCGGCGATAATCAGGTCTTCACACTCGATGTCGCGACCGGCGCTCTGACCCAAATCACCGAAGGCCCCGGGGATTGGGGGGCTGAAGATGATGCGCCGTCTTGGAGCCCTGATGGCACAGTCGTGTTGGTTAGCGGCAATCCCGCGCCAGACGCCCATTTGAAGCCGCTACAAACCGACATTTACGCATGGCCTGCGGCAGGTGGTGGCAAACCCCGCCAGGTCACAAATGCGGACGGTTTTGAGAATAGTCCCACACTCAGCCCTGATGGCAAGACTTTGGCTTATGTCGGCTGGGCGAACAAAAAGGTGTCGTTCCAGCGCCCCGATATGTTTGTCGCCAGTTTCTCAGCTACGAGCCCGGCGGTCGCTGCGCGCAACCTAACCGCCAAGCTGGATCGTCCGGTTAGCCAGATTTCCTGGGCAAAGGACGGCAAGGGTTTGAGTTTCCTCTATCAAGATGTCGGGATCAGTCGAGTTGGTTTTGCCCCGCTAGCTGGTGCACTAAGTGTGATGACACCCGAAGTCGGCAACACGCGACTGTTGTTGCCCTCCTCAGGTGGCAGCTATTCCACCGATGGGATCAAGATTGTCTATCCCAGCGTCGAGCCGGATCGTCCGGCTGCTTTGGCTTTGTGGACGCAAGGCAAGGAAACTCTGTTGTGGGATATGAATGCGGCTTGGCGTGCGGGCAAGACGATTGGAAAGCTTGAAGAAATCTGGACGCCCTCATCCGCCGACGGCCGCAAAATCCATGGGTGGATCCTGTATCCCCCCAATTTTGACCCCAACAAAAAATACCCCCTCGCGCTTGATATTCATGGTGGCCCCCATAGCGATTATGGCCCGATGTTCTCCATCACCCATCATTTATATGCCGCGGCAGGCTATGTGACCTTATTCACCAATCCGCGCGGTTCGATTGGTTATGGCGAGGAGTTCGCCAATCTGATCAATCTTTGCTACCCGTGTCAGGATCATGATGATTTGATGAGCAGCGTGGACGCCGTTGTCGCGCGTGGCTTCATCGACACCAATCGGCTCTATATTGGCGGTGGGTCTGGGGGCGGTGTCTTATCGTCCTGGGCCATTGGCAAGACCAATCGCTTTGCCGCAGCCTCGGTGAAGCGCCCGGTGATCAATTGGACATCAGAAGCCCTTGCCAGCGATATCGGTGCGGTGGTGGGCAGCTATTGGTTTGCCAAAATGCCCTGGGAAGAGCCTGAAAAATATTGGGCCCGTTCACCTTTGTCGCTCGTCGGCAATGTGCGCACACCCACCTTGCTGATCACCGGGGAAAATGACTTCCGCACCCCGATGGGCGAGACCGAGCAATATTTCCAAGCCTTACAATTGCAGGGCGTGGAAAGCGCCATGGTCCGATTGCCCGAGGCGGGACACGGATTTGGACGTCCTAGCCAGTGGCTGGCGGCGATCTTGAGTACGATCAGCTGGTATGATGGCCATGTGAAGGTGGACGGCGCTCAGGCCAAATAGGCAGGCCGGTTTAGATGATGCCCCGATTGCGCAGGCCGCTAATCTGGGCATCACTTAACCCCAAAAGCTGGCGCAACTCAGTTTCAGTGTCTTCCCCAAGGCTTGGGGGTGCACGCCGGGTCACAGGTGGGGTCAGGCTCATCTTGATCGGATTGGCAACCAAGGGAATGGCCGTCCCATCGCGGCGGGCTTTGTCCTCGCGCATGCGCCGGGCTATGACTTGGGGATCAGCAAACACCTGATCAATTGTCTGGATCGGCCCACATGGCACCTGAGCAGCCTCCAGCCGCCTCATCCAGCCTGACGTGGTGTCTTGCAAAAGGGCAGGGCGCAAGGAAGCGATCAGGGCGTCTCGGTTGGCGACCCGTTGCGCATTACTGGCAAAGCGCGGATCTTGGGCCAGAACATCCAGCCCAGCCGCGGCGCAAAACTGCTGCCACTGCCCATCATTGCCAACGGCCAGCACAAGATGGCCATCAGCGGTGGGGAACACCTGATAAGGCGCGATATTGGGATGGGCATTTCCGAGGCGGCCCGGCACTGTTCCCGAGACCAGAAAATTGGCCGCTTGATTGGCGAGAACAGCCGCTTGGCAATCCATCAAAGCCATGTCGATATGCTGGCCTTGACCCGTCGCCTCGGCATGGCGCAGCGCGGCCAAGATGGCGATTGTGGCATAAAGCCCGGTGAATAAATCTGCCACAGCAACGCCAACCTTCAAGGGCTCAGCCCCTGGGGTGCCGTCGGCTTGGCCGGTTACACTCATGAGTCCGCCGGCGGCTTGGACCAGATAATCATAGCCCGGCTTGGCTGCAGACGGCCCGGTATGGCCAAAACCGGTGATCGAGCAATACACAATACGGGGATTGAGGCGGGCTACAGTTTCATAGTCCAAGCCATATTTGGCCAGTCCGCCTGTTTTGAAGTTTTCCACCAACACGTCACAGCTTGGTATGATCTGGGTGAGAAGTGCTGCGCCTTCAGGCTTGGTAAAGTCCACCGTGACCGAGGATTTGTTGCGATTGGCACAGGTATAATAAGCGGCATCTCCCCGTTCGCCGTCTTGGCCCGGCAGAAAGGGCGGACCCCAGCCGCGCGTATCATCACCCACTTCGGGCCGTTCGATCTTGATAATCTCAGCACCCAAGTCACCCAGGGTCTGGGTTGCCCAGGGTCCCGCCAAGACACGGGATAAATCCAACACCCGAACTCCCGCCAGCGACATGGGCGGGGAAGGCGTGTGCATTTCATACTGAGATTTAGGCATTGTTCGCGTTCTTTTCATTTGCTTCTTTGAAAAGATATATCAATGTTGGTGAGGCCGCCAGTGATGCGGCGCGGGGGAGGCATACAGCATGACAGTCCATGATCAGCAGGGTCAGGTGACAGCATCTAAACCGATGAACGAATTTGTTCAGGGTGGTCCGGTCCTGTTGGCATCCATTGTCGGTGTCTATGCCTCGCTGGCAACCTTGCCCTTTTATGCCGTTCAAAGCCTGTTTGGACCATTGGAAGCAGCTTTCGGCTGGAGCCGGACTGAAGTGTCCACTGCGATCACGCTCATGGGGATTGGCAATTTATTGTCCTCCTATGTGGCTGGGGTGGTGACAGATCGCCTGGGATCGCGTCCGGTGGCTTTGGTGTCGGGGCTCCTATTGGCGTTGTCCTTGTATATCCTCACCCTGAATAATGGCGACCTCAAGCAATTCTGGCTGGGATATTTCCTGATGACGATTGCTGCGGCAGGCACGTTGCCGCTCACCTATACCCGGGCGATCAATCAATGGTTTGACCGCGCGCGTGGGCTGGCTCTTGGCCTCACCCTGCTTGGAACTTCATTGGCCGCCATTACTTTGCCCATTCTATATCGGCTTGGCGTCGATGAATTTGGCTGGAAGGGTGTGTTCTATGTCGCCATCGGCCTTATTCTGGTGTTGTGGCTACCAGTGTTTCTGCTTTTGTTTAGGGACCGGGTGCAAGTACGCGACGCGCAGGCTTTAGCAGCCCTTCCAGGCGTTAGCTTGAAGGAAGCTGCAGGAACTGGAACATTCTGGAAAATGGGCATTGCCTTCTTCCTGGTCACGTTCGCCATGAGCGGCATTGCCATTCATATCATAGCCATGATGACCGATAATGGCATGTCGAAGGGGCAGGCTGCCCAGATTGCCAGTCTGATTGGGGTGTCAATTCTGGTCTCGCGCTTGGCGGTCGGCTATCTGATCGACAAGTTTCACGCCCCGCCGATTGCCGCAGCCTGCTTTGCCATCCCGGCGATTGGTTGTTATCTGCTGATGGGTGGTGGCCATGGACCCGCAGTTGTCGCGGTCATATTGGTCGGTGTCGCCTTGGGTGCGGAGCTTGATCTTATTGCCTTTTTCACCAGCCGCTACTTTGGCATGAAAAACTACGGTAAGATTTATGGCTGGCAATATGTGTTTTATACCCTCGGTGCCGGGATCAGTCCTTTGGCTTTTGGCATGGCATATGACACTCTTAAGAGCTATGACCTTGTCTTGATCATTTCCAGTGTTGGTCTTGTGATCGCGGGGATTCTGATGCTGACATTACCACGCTACCAGAAGGCCGAAGCCTAGAGCGTTCATCGCGCCTGGTCGGCTTGAATGCGGGCAAACACGGCTTCGAACATGGCCGTCGTTAAGCGTCCGGTATTGGTGTTGTAGCGACTGCAATGATAGCTGTCATAGAGGCGCATGCCGGCAATCTCGTGAACAGCCCCATGCGCGAACTTATGTGCTGACGGTTTGCCGCCTAGGACGCGAATGGTGGCATCATGGCTGATTTTGCCCAGACATAAGAGGCTGGTGAGCGTTGTCATTGATCGGATGCGCGCCTGAAGGAAGGGCGCACATTGGGCGATCTCGGAGGGTTCTGGCTTGTTGGCAGGTGGTGCGCATTGCACCGCATTGGTAATCATCACGCCTTTGAGCCTTAGGCCATCATCGGCATGTGCTGCATAATTTCCCTCTGACAGGCCGGCCTTGGCCAAAGTGGCATAGAGAAGATCGCCTGCCCAATCGCCCGTAAAGGGTCTACCGGTGCGGTTGGCCCCGGTTCTTCCAGGCGCAAGGCCAACAATCAGGAGCCAGGCTTCCCGATCACCAAAGGCTGGAGCCGGTCCATTAAACCAGTCCGGGTTCTGTCGTTGATTCTCTGCCCGATAAGCCACGAGCCGTGGACACAGGGGACAATCACGCGCGGCCAAACCAAAGGGCCCACCCGACTGGATAGGCCCTTGGCACAAAGATGGGGTCGATTTTGTAGACATAGGCAAAGTCATGCCAGCTGGCACGGCTTTTGTCCAAATTCTTTAGGCTTCGCCTTCAAGTTCATCATCGAGGCTGTCGACATCATCCTCGAACTCATCGGCATAATCATCGTCCGATGAGAGCCGGCCAGGGCGCATATTCGCGCGGGTGTTTTCAAACCCGTCAGGACGGGGTGGCCGACCGATCAGCGACGCCAAATCTGCCAGATCGATAAATGTATCGGCTTGGCGACGTAATTCGTCTGCAATCATCGGGGGTTGGGTTTTGATAGAGGAGACCACAGACACCCGCGGGCCGCGACGCTGGACTGCTTCAAGCAACACGCGGAAATCGCCATCACCGGAAAACAGCACAATATGATCAACATGAGGGGCCAGTTCCATCATGTCGACAGCGATTTCGATGTCCATATCGCCTTTGACGCGCCGGCGGCCCATCGAATCAGTAAATTCTTTGGCGGGCTTTGTGATCACATTGAAGCCGTTGTAATCAAGCCAATCAGCCAATGGACGCACAGGGCTGTATTCGACATCTTCGAGAATGGCGGTGTAATAACTTGCCCGAACAAGCCGCCCGCGCTTCTTGAATTCCTCAAGAAGCTTCCGATAATCGACGTCGAAACCCAGCGTCCTTGCGGCCGCATAAAAGTTCGCACCATCGATAAACAGAGCGATTCGCTCATTAGGATAAAAAGTCATCTTGACGCGGCCTTCCTCTGAACAATGCCTTCCTGATCTTCAAAGTCCGAAATCAAGGAACAGTGAAACCGGGATATATGTTGGCCTAGGATCAAATCTAGGCTTGGGACGAAATAAGCCTCGTGATTTGATCTTACAGGCAGTTAATTTGTTATCACAAAACGGCGACACTGTCACCACCTTGTCATCATTGTGGACCAGCCATGCCTGGCCGGTAGACCCACGGAAACCAGACTATATCAATGCTGTCTGCCGGGTAGCACCCGCAGATAATGATCCCTTGGCCTTACTATCTCGCTTGCACTGGATTGAAGACAAATTAGCACGTATGCGTTCGAAATCTGACCGCTGGGCCAGCCGAACCATAGATCTCGATCTATTAGATTATCATGGCCAGATTTGGGCAGATCATGCAGACTTATGTCTCCCCCATCCGCGCATTGGTCAACGTGATTTCGTACTTTTGCCGCTTTTGGAGATCGCGCCTGACTGGGTGGACCCGGTAAGCGGGCTCGCAGGCCGGGTTCTTCTGGACAGGTTGGAGGCCTCGGGCAGCTTAAACCAGTGCCGGCGGGTCATTTCTTGAGTTTCTTGGAGGCGGGAGACGTGCCGCAGAGGCTGACTTATCGCGTGGAACAGGGTGCTTAGGATGGCCTGCGCACCGTATGTGTGTGTCCGTGTTGAGAAATCTCACAAACTCGCCTAAAAGAAACATCCACTTTCCGACAGGATTAGATATATGGCCCGCGTGACGGTAGAGGATTGCGTTGAGCGCGTCCCAAATAGGTTTTCTCTGGTATTGTTTGCGGCGCACCGCGCGCGGCAGATTTCGGGCGGTGCTGCCCTGACTCTCGACCGTGATCGCGACAAGGATCCCGTTGTTGCGCTGCGTGAGATTGCCGATGCGACGATTGAGACTGAGGACCTGCGCGATGGTCTGGTGGCTTCACTGCGCGAAGTACGGCCTCATGCTGTCCGTGAGGAGGAAGAAAGCGATCTTCTGGCTCTGGAAGCACCCGTTCTGGCGACCGAGGACGATGTGCTGCGCGCCTTGCAACAAGAACAGGAAGCTGTCCGCGAAGACCCTTACTGATGTAAAGGGTTTGGCATGGATGATGGCAGGGCCACGGATGCTTTAGATCAAACTGGGGAATTGCCTTTCCCGGCGCAGAACGTGCGGCCTCCCAGTCGGGGCCGCATTTTGCGTCAATATGAGCTGATTGATCGCATCCGCGCCTATGATCCAGATGTCAATGAGGATGCGATCAACCGCGCCTATGTATTTGCCATGCAGCGCCATGGCAGTCAGCTGCGAGCCTCGGGCGACCCTTATTTTGCTCATCCCATCGAAGTCGCAGGCATTCTGACCGAACTGCGCCTTGATCAAGCCTCGATTATTACCGGCCTACTGCATGATACGGTCGAGGACACCACCGCCACCAGTGCAGAGATTGCCAAGCTGTTCGGCGATGAGGTGGCCCAATTGGTTGATGGGGTGACGAAACTCTCCCAGCTTGAGCTCAATTCTAACCGGACCAAACAGGCAGAGAATCTGCAGAAATTCATCCTGGCCTTGTCCAAGGATGTACGGGTTCTGTTGGTGAAATTGGCAGACCGACTGCACAATATGCGCACGCTGCACTTCATCAAGAAGCGGGAAAAGCGTCAACGTATCGCGCGCGAGACTGCCGACATCTACGCCCCCTTGGCCCGACGCATGGGGATTCAACGCTTTTCAGGTGAGTTGGAGGAATTGGCTTTCCAACACCTCCATCCTGAAGCCTGTAAGACGATCAATGAGCAATTGGCCAATCTGCGTGCTGAGCGGGCAGGGGCGGTGGCCACTGTAACCCAAAAAATTAGCGCCGCCCTAGAGGCAGCCGGCATTGAGGCGCGCGTTGTCGGTCGCGAGAAGCGGGCCTATTCCATTTGGAAAAAGCTGGAACGCAAATCGATCTCTTTCTCCGATGTTTCTGATCTTTATGGGTTTCGGGTGATCGTGGCTGATGCCGCTCAATGCTATGCGGCTTTGGGCGTGATCCATTCAGCTTGGTCATGTGTGCCTGGCCGCTTCAAGGACTTCATTTCGGTTCCCAAGCCGAACGGCTACCGGTCGATCCATACCGGCGTGGTTGGACCAAGTTCGACGTCTGTCGACATTCAAATCCGCTCCGAAGAGATGAACCGAATTGCCGAGGATGGGGTGGCAGCGCATTGGCGCTATAAAAACAGCACCTATGGCTATCATCCCCTTGATACGCGTCAGGCTGATCCTTTGGCACCCTTGCGCAATCTGGTGGAGATCCTTGAGCATGGCGGCGATCCAGAAGAGTTTCTGGAAAACGCCAAGCTGGAAATGTTCCAAGATCAGGTGTTCGCGTTCACACCGAAGGGCGATTTGATCGTGCTGCCCTATGGGGCGACCCCGCTTGATTTTGCCTATGCGGTGCACACTCGGATCGGGGACACCACTGTGGGCGCGCGGATCAATGGCGAGGAGCGACCTTTGCGGACCGCTTTGGTCAATGGCGATGTGGTCGAGATTCTGCGCTCGGACATTCGCAGACCGGTGGCTGATTGGGAATCGGTTGCCGTTACCGGCAAAGCGCGATCTGCAATTCGCCGTTTGGTGCGCGAGAGTGAGCGGGAAGAGTTCGCCACTTTGGGCCGCCGACTGGCTGGGCATGCGCTGCGCCGGGTGGGTCTCAATCCTGAAGAGGTCAATCTGGAAGACGCCCGCCAGCGCCTCAATTATGAGACGATGGATGAGCTTTATGCAGCCATTGGTCGGGGGAGGTTGACCGGTGCAAGCCTTGCCGAAGCAGCGGTGCCGGGTTTTGTGCGCAAGAGCGCATTGGGTGAGCCGCGCCTCATGATCGATAATGATCATGCCAGCGACTTTGTGCGCGGCTCGGATCTAATGGGCGGGGTCGCATTGCATTTCATGCCCTGCTGCTCGCCTTTGCCGGGTGACCGGATTGTCGGGGTCTTGGTGCCCGATCGTGGGGTTGAGGTCCACACAATCGACTGCGATCATCTGGCCGAGCATGATGCCAATGAAGATCAGTGGATCGACCTTGCCTGGACCGATGAAGCCAAGCGCAATGGCTTGGCTCTTGGCCGTCTGGTCATGAGCTGTGAGAACACCAAGGGCGTTTTTGCCCAAGTTGGTAAAATCATTTCAGAATGCGACGGCAACATCACCAATGTGCGGGCACAAAATCGCCGGGAAGACTTTATTGATCTCTTGGTCGATGTCGAAGTTGCGGATTCAAAACATTTAAACGTGATTGCGGCTTCTTTGCGTGCTTTGCCCGTGGTCGTGGACGTCAAGCGCCTGCGCGGTTGAGGCCTTGGTCTCTGGCAGGGTGTTGAAGGAAAGAGGCGATGGCAACTTATCTGGTAACCGGGATTAATCGCGGCATTGGCCGGGCCTTGGTTGAGGCTTTGCTGGCCCGTGGCGACACGGTCATTGGGACGACACGGGACGGAACAGCTCCCATCTCTCATCCCGACCTGACCGTCATTGGCTGTGATGTCACAGACACCGCCTCCGTGCGGGCGGCCGCAGCGCAGGTGGATTTACCCATTGATGTGTTGATCCACAATGCGGGGGTTTTCGGGCCGCGACCCCAAGAACTTGAAAGCTTGGCCCCCGACAATTTCCTCGATGTACTGGACGTCAATATGGTCGGCCCCTGGCGGGTATTGCAGGCGTTCCTGCCGCACCTGCGCCGGGCCGGACAGGCGAAAGTGTTGATGATCTCCTCTGGAATGGGCCGTTTTTCGGGGGCATCTGATGGCGCGCCAGCCTATCGCGCCTCAAAAGCGGGCCTCAATAAATTGGTACAAAGCTTCGCCCACGATTTAGCGCGCGATGGCATTGCTATTATCGCGTGTCATCCAGGTTGGGTGCGCACCGATATGGGCGGTGCTGGGGCGCAGATCGAGGCGTCTGAAAGTGCCGCCGGACTGATTGGATTGGCCGATCACCTCAGTTTAAGCGGAACAGGCCGCTTTATGGACTGGACAGGCCATGTCCGAGACTGGTGAATCCTGTCGGGAAAGTGCTAGGACATGCCGATGACCAATGATGACGTTCTTTCTGTCTTCAAGGCTGCCGGTGGGCTGCTTGAAGGCCATTTCATCCTGACCTCAGGCCGCCATAGCCGGACCTTCCTGCAGAAGGCCTTTGTTTTCATGGATCCTCCCGCGACCGAAGCCTTGTGCAAGGCGCTGGCGGACAAGATCAAGGCCCGTTGGGGGCAGGTGGATTATGTGGTGTCCCCGGCCGTAGGGGCCGTGATCCCCGGCTATGAAACCGCTCGGCATTTGGGTGCCAAGGCCGTCTATGTTGAGCGTGAAGAGGGCAAGTTCCGCCTGCGTCGCGGCTTTACTTTGCCTGCTGAAGCGCGGGTGGTGATCGTGGAAGACATCGTCTCCACTGGAATTTCGGTGCGCGAGACGCTGGAGGCTATTCAAGATGCGCCTTGCGTGGTGTTGGGGGCTGCGGTGATTGTTGATCGCAGCGCGGGACGGGCTGATGTCGGATGCGAGCTGGTGGCTTTGGCATCGATTGAAGTCGAAAGCTTTGCGCCCGACGAAATCCCCGATGATCTGCGTGACATACCGGCGATCAAGCCTGGCAGTCGGGCCTTATCAAAAGGCTCTGCGGCATGAGTACGCCGCACAAATTGCGCCTCGGGATTAACATCGACCACGTGGCCACCATTCGCAATGCGCGCGGTGGACCCCATCCCGATCCGCTTCGCGCGGCCCACATGGCGGCTAAAGCGGGCGCTGATGGCATTACTTTGCATCTGCGCGAAGATCGACGCCATATTCGCGATGAAGATCTTGAGACCTTCATTGCCGAGGTCAAGCTACCGATCAATCTGGAGATGGCAGCCACTGAGGAGATGCTCGACATCGCACTGCGCCATCCAACCCATGCTGTTTGTATTGTGCCTGAAAAGCGTGAAGAGCGCACAACTGAGGGCGGGCTGGATGTGGCCCGGCTGCACAATGTGATTGCCCCCATGGTACGGCAGCTGACCGCGGCGGGCAGGCGGGTGTCGCTTTTCATCGAGCCTGACCCGATACAATTGGCCGTGGCAGAAGCCATGGGTGCTGCTGTGGTGGAATTGCACACAGGCGCCTATGCCGAGGCAGCCCTTGCCGGTCATCACGCTGAGGCGCAGGCCATTCTGGCGAGGTTGGCAGAGGCCGCGCGCATTGGCACTGCACGGGGCCTAGAGGTGCACGCCGGTCATGGATTGACCTTTGATAATGTCGGCCCCGTAGCGGCAATTCCGGAACTCCATGAGCTCAATATTGGTCACTTCATCATAGGTGAAGCAATTTTCATTGGCCTTGAAGCCGCCATTTGCCGTATGCGTCATCTTATGGATGAGGCGCGTGCATGATAATCGGAATTGGCTCGGACCTATGCCGGATTGATCGGATTGAAGCGACACTGGCGCGTTTTGGCTCGCGGTTCGAGCAGCGGTGCTTTACGGTCGGCGAGCAGGCGCGCGCGAACCGCCGTCCTGCAAGTCGTGCCGATACGTATGCGAAGCGATTTGCAGCCAAGGAAGCCTGCTCCAAGGCTTTGGGCACCGGTATGCGGCGGGGTGTTGCTTGGCGGGACATGGAAGTCATCAATTTGCCCACTGGCAGACCGACTTTGAGTTTGTCAGGCGGCGCGCTAAAGCGCCTAGAAGAACTGGTTCCCGCCGGATTTGAAGCCGATATCCATCTCAGCCTGACAGATGATCATCCATATGCCATGGCCTATGTGGTGATCGGAACCCGGCCGATTTTGGCCCATTAACATGAAAAAGAACACCCATGGTTGATACTGTAGATCCCACTCCCGACGCGAAGAAAGCGGTTAAGCCAGCACCCCAGGGTGATAGTTTAGCCGAAAGCATCAAGACCGTTGTCATGGCCCTGGCCATTGCCTTGGTGCTGCGGATTTTCCTGTTTCAACCCTTCAATATTCCCTCTGAATCGATGCGGCCGGGTTTAGTTGTGGGCGATTATCTGTGGACGTCGAAATGGGACTATGGCTTTTCCAATGCGTCCATTCCGTTCTCGCCCAAGCTGATTGAGGGCCGTGTCTTTGGTCATGCGCCTGAGCGTGGCGATGTGGTGGTGTTCAAATTGCCGTCTGATCCACGTCAGGACTATATCAAGCGTTTGATTGGTTTGCCTGGTGACCGTATCCAAGTGGTCGGCGGTCAGTTGGTGATCAATGATACCCCGGTCAAGCAAGAAGCATTGAGCCCTGAGACCATTACCGAGCAAGGCGGAAATGTGCGCGTGGTGCAGCGTTATCGCGAAACCCTACCCAATGGCCGGTCCTATGTCACCTACGACCGTGGCCCCGGCGAAATGTTTGATGACACTCAAGTTTTTGTCGTGCCAGAAGGCCATTACTTCATGATGGGTGATAATCGCGACAATTCCACAGACAGCCGGGCAGATCCCATTCTGCAAGCCGGGGTGGGTTTTGTGCCCGCTGAGAATCTGGTGGGCCGGGGCCGCATTGTGTTGCTGTCGTTTGACGAGACCACACGCATCTATCTGCCGTGGACATGGTTTACCGGCCTCCGGCTTGATCGTCTGGCTGTTCCCATTCGATGAAACGGGAAGACCAGCTCCGCCGCCTTGAAGAACGTCTTGCCTATCGGTTCAAGGATCGCGGCTTGCTGGAACGGGCATTGACCCATAAGTCGCGTGGGGACGGGCAACCAGGATTCGCGCATAATGAGCGGCTCGAATGGCTGGGTGACCGGGTATTGGGCCTGATGACAGCCGAACGCCTGTTCGAGCTTCATGGTCGGGCGGAAGAAGGCGAATTGACCCGCCAATTTGCGGCCATCGTGTCGGGGCGCAATTGCGCAGAGGCTGCGCGCATCTTGGGTCTTACCGACTTGATGGTCGTGTCAAAGAGCATCAGCTTGACGAGTCTGGCCCATAACGACTCGATCCTTGGCGATGCCTGTGAGGCTGTCATTGCCGCCCTCTGGCTCGATGGTGGCCGTCCGGCGGTCGAAGCTTTGTTTGACCTTGTTTGGCAAACAGGCTTGTCCAGTGAAGAGGGTGGTCATCGCAACCCCAAAAATGCATTGCAGGAATGGGCGCAAAAGCGTGGCCTGCCGGCCCCTATCTATGAAGTCGTCTCGCGCGAGGGACCAGATCATGCGCCCAATTTCGTAATCGAAGTTCAGGTTGGACCCCATATCGCCCGGGCTGAAGGAACATCCAAACAAAATGCCGAACGGGCAGCTGCCCAGTATTTGTTGAAACAAGGTGGCTTGCGTGTCTGACGAGAACGAAACAATCCCAACCGACGATCGCGGTCCGACCCGCTGCGGATTCGCCGCTATTCTGGGAGCACCCAATGCCGGCAAGTCGACATTGGTCAATGCGCTTGTCGGCCAGAAAATTTCTATCGTGACCCAAAAGGTTCAGACCACACGTTTCCCGGTCCGCGGTGTGGCGCTGCACGGGGTCGCTCAAATTGTTCTGGTCGACACGCCAGGCGTTTTTACGCCCAAACGTCGACTGGATCGGGCGATGGTAGCATCGGCTTGGGGCGGGGCTGCCGATGCTGATGTGTTGGTTCATGTCGTAGATGCCCCCTCCGCTGCCCGGGTGCATGAGGGACGCGGTGACGCGGGCGACAAGCGCACCGAGGCCGATGTGGTTCAAGTTCTTGAAGGACTTGCCAAGCAGGGCCGAAAAGCGATTTTGGCATTGAATAAAGTGGATGCGCTGGAACGGACCAAATTATTCGACCTCTCACAGCGCTTTTTCGATCATGGCGTGTATGAGGAGGTGGTGATGATCTCAGCACTGAAATCCTCTGGTCTGGATCGACTTGCTGAGCTTTTGGCGGCGCGCATGCCTGAAGGGCCATGGCTTTATCCTGAAGAGCAAGTTGCTGACACGCCCTTGCGGGTGATGGCAGCTGAAATCACGCGCGAAAAAGTCTTTCTGCGCCTGCATGAAGAATTGCCATATCAGGCAACAGTTGAGACTGATGCTTGGACCGAACGCAAGGATGGGTCGGTTCGTATCGATCAAACCCTTTATGTGATGCGCGATGGTCATAAAGGGATTGCTATTGGCAAGGGTGGAGAAACCTTGAAATGGATCTCCCAGAACGCTCGGAAGGAAATCTCTGAAGCCATTGAAAAACCTGTGCATTTATTCCTCCATGTGAAGGTGCGGGAAAATTGGCTGGAGGATCGATCGCATTTCTCTGCCATGGGCCTCGATTATGATGTCTAGCCCGCAGGTCCGCACATGAGTGGTTGGGCGGGGCGGGCCATTGCGCTTGGCGCACGCCGTCTCGGCGAGAATGATGTCATTTTGGATGTGCTGAGCGACGCAGTCGGGCGCGCTTCTGGTCTTGTTTATGGCGGAGCGGGTAAGCGCAAACGCGCCCTGGTGGAACCGGGCAGCCGCCTGGAACTGGCTTGGCGGGCAAGACTTGATGAGCAACTTGGCTTTTTTGAAGAGATTGAAAGTCGCGGGGCTGGGCCTGCTCACCTGATGGATGATGCGGCCGCTTTGGCAGGTTTGGCGTCAATGTCTGCGCTCCTTTTAGAGGTCACCGCAGAGCGTCAGCCCTGTCTAGGTCTCTTTGAGGCCAGCGACCTCCTGCTTGATGCCATGGGTAATTATCAAAATTGGCCAGCCCTTTATGTCCGCTGGGAGATGGGATTGTTGGCGGAGATGGGTTATGGGCTTGATCTCAGCCAATGCGCGCTGACAGGCTCGCATGATGATCTGGCGTGGGTCAGTCCACGCACAGGGCGTGCGGCCTCACGCGAAGCCGGTGCGCCTTTCGCCGATAAGCTATTGGTGTTGCCGCCCTTTTTACTTGGCGGACAAAACAAGCCGGAGAGTGGGGATATCGCGGATGGCTTTGCCCTGATGGGCCATTTCATCGACCGCGAATTATTGAGCCCGGTTCGCAAAACCATGCCAGAAGCCCGTGCCCGTCTGATCTTTGCGTTAGGAAAAACAGGTAGGCTTTGAACCCATAGCGCCTTATGCAGCCTTGGATTTCAAGAGTTCTTCTTGGCTTACGCGGTTACGCCCGCCACGCTTGGACTGATAGAGGGCGGCATCAGCGCGTTCAACCGCATCGGTTGGCTTTTCCGAGGTTCGCCGTTGGGCCACACCAAGCGAGACGGTGATCTTGCCCAAATCTTCGTTCGAGGCACGGCGTACCAGACGTTTGCTTTCGACGGCCAGCCGTATCTTTTCTGCAATGGCGATGGCAGCCTTGCGGTCTGTGGCCGGGGTGATCATGGCAAATTCTTCTCCGCCCAGACGCGCCACGATGCCACCCTTTGGTTTGGCGCGATCCATGACGGTTGCGACAAAGCGGATGACTTGGTCGCCCGTTTGGTGACCAAATGTGTCATTGATGCGCTTGAAGTGGTCGATATCGGCCATGATGACACACATCGGACCATCGCCCCGGTCTGCTGCGGCGCACATCTCAATTAAACGACTGTCGAATTCCTTGCGGTTCGCAAGGCCGGTCAGGCTGTCGGTTGCTGCTTCCTGGCGCACGCGCTCAAGCTGAACGCGCAGCGCTTCAATCTCAATGCTTGATTCAGCAAGCTTTGTTTCGAGGTCTTTCGACTGAGTTGCCATTTCGGTGGTGGCTCCTACCAGCGTATCGACCAGATTTTTGGTGATGAGCGGACTATCCGTCTTGGCAAGCTCTTGCTTGGCAATTTCGAGTTGTTCGCCATAAGCCTTGGTCTTGACGCCAGCCTTCAACAGGCCGCGGCGGACATCTTCCATCTCAGCAGCAATCTTGCCACCCGCCTTCATCATGCGCGAGCCGATGCCGATATCCTCAAAATATTTGGTGTAGAGTTGGTCACAGGCCAAATCATCGATGACGCGTTTAGCCGCAATCATCATGTCGAGTTCGGCCTTTAAATCTTCTGGGGTTGCGGTGTGGAAGGCGAGCCAGACCGCATAATTTTCCGGTGATGGCGTAATCGAGTGCTCCTTGAGGGAGTCCAATGCAGCCTGTGCTACGGCAACGCCTTCTTCCCCGATCAAGTTTTGGACCACTTTTTCCACCATTGTTTCTCTCAGTAACTCGATATTACTGATTCTGTATGGAGATTAGGTAAACATCACGGCATGATTTGAGTTCGCACTTGGAAAACGCCGCGTTTCGTGCACATAGTCACGTCCCGAGCTTGCTGGAGTACAAACAAGCACAAAAATGTCCGGGGCATCTGATCAGGGAGCCAGCCATATGAATGACATGACATTTTCTGTCCGAGGTGATGCTGAAACCATCGCCCGGCTGAACCAAATCCTCGCGATGCAAAAATCAGCCCAATTGCGTGATGGCATTCCACCTGCTGAAGTGCGCATTAATCGCATTGATCGCTGCATTGGCCTTTTGGTTGATCATGCCGATCAGATTGTGGCAGCTTTGGCCGAAGACTTCTCCTGCCGGGCGCGCGAAACCAGCTTGTTGACCGATGTTGCAGCTTCAATCGGCCCCCTAAAGGATGCCAAGGCCAATCTGGCCAAATGGATGCGGACCGACAAACGCAAAACCTCACCGGCTCTGTTGGGCCTTTTAGGTGCGAAGGCCGAGGTCCGCTATCAGCCCAAAGGGGTTGTTGGGATCATCGCGCCGTGGAACTTCCCCGTCAATCTCACCTTTGCGCCATTGGCTCAGATTTTGGCCGCGGGCAATCGGGCGATGATCAAGCCCTCTGAGTTGACGCCGGCGACATCAGAATTGATGCGCCAAATGTTTGCCAAGGCCTTTTCTGAAGAGGAAATTGCCGTGGTGACGGGTGACCCTGATGTGGGTCAGGCCTTCTCGCGACTCGCCTTTGACCATCTGATCTTTACCGGCGGGACCTCGATTGGCCGCCACATCATGCGGGCGGCAGCTGAAAACCTGGTGCCGGTCACGTTGGAATTGGGCGGCAAGAGCCCAGTAGTGGTGTCGCGGTCGGCGGATGTGGCCACAACAGCAGACCGCATCATGGCGGGCAAAACACTCAATGCCGGTCAAATCTGTCTGGCACCAGATTATCTTTTGGTTCCAGAAGAAAAGCGCGATGAATTGGTGGGTGCCATCACCAAGTCGGTGACGGCCATGTATCCCAAATTGCGCGATAATCCCGACTATACTGCCATTATCTCACCGCGCCATTTTGACCGCATTCAAGGCTTGATTGCAGATGCAAAAGCCAAGGGTGCGACGGTGGTGGAAATCAATCCTGCAGGGGAGGATTTTGCCACCCAGAATGGCCGCAAAATTCCGCCAACATTGGTTCTCGATACACAAGACGATATGGCCATCATGCAGGAAGAAATTTTCGGTCCGGTGTTGCCCATCAAAACCTATAAGGATGTGAAGGAGGCGGTTGGCCATATCAATGCCAATGACCGGCCTTTGGGTCTCTATTATTTCGGGGCTGATCCGGTTGAGCAGGAATATGTCTTGAACAATACCACCTCCGGGGGCGTCACCGTCAATGATGTGATCTTCCACATTGCGATGGAGGAATTACCGTTTGGCGGGATCGGGCCGTCTGGCATGGGCTGCTATCATGGCTATGAGGGCTTCAAAGAGTTCAGCCATGCGCGTTCCGTCTACAGCCAGCTGAAGAAAGATGTTGGTCCGATGAAGGCCTTGCGCCCGCCCTATGGCAAGGCGGTTCGCGACTATATCGCGGGACAGATTAAGCGCTGAGGTCGCTGGCAACGCCAAACAAAAGCGCCCCGTCTGGATCAGACGGGGCGTTTTCATACCAGCGGTATTGGTCCTAGGGTTTGACCATAGAGAAATGGCCAACATCGATCCGCCCGGTGCGGAATCCGGCTTCGCAATAGGCCAAATAAAAGCGCCACAATTGCTTGAAACGCTCATCAAAGCCCATGTCCTTAATGTGGATCCATTCGGCCAAGAATGACTTAGCCCACGTCGCCAACGTGTCGGCATAAGACAGGCCGAAGGCAGAGGCATTCTGCCAGACGAGCCCTGCACGGGCGACTTCGGATTTAAGGCGCGAGACGCTGGGCAACATGCCGCCTGGGAACACATAGCTTTGGATAAAGTCTGCCCGGCTGCGATAGTCGTCAAACAGGCGGTCATCGATGGTGATGATTTGCAGGCCTGCCTTCCCGCCGGGCTTTAAGACCGAATTGACCTTGTCAAAATAGGTCGGCCAATATTCCTCGCCAACCGCCTCGAACATTTCGATGGAGACGACCGCGTCATATTGGCCCTCGATGTCGCGATAATCCATCAGACGAATGTCGACGCGTTCTGACAATCCCGCTTTGGCCATCCGTTCGGTGGCATAACGATATTGCTCCTCCGAAATGGTGACCCCGGTGACCCGCGCGCCATATTCGCGTGCAGCATATTCAGCAAAGCCACCCCAACCACAGCCAATTTCGAGCACATGCTGGCCGGGCTGCAGGTCCACCTGCTCGGCCAGTGCGCGATATTTGTTCATCTGTGCGCTGGTCAGATCCTGCCCGTCTTGTTCATAGACGGCGGAAGAATAGGTCATGCTGGGATCAAGCCAGCGCGAATAGAAATTATTGCCCAAGTCATAATGGGCCAGAATATTCTTTTTCGAGCCGGATTTGGTGTTCTTCTTCAGGAATTTGTGGCGGAAATTATTGATCACCATCCACAAAGGACCGCCGACCAAAAGCTTGGGCATCAAATCGAGATTGGAAGAGAAAACTTCGAGCAGAACGGCAAGGTCCGGGGTTTCCCATTCACCGGCCATCAGGCCTTCAGCAAAGCCGATATCACCTTGGGCCGCGACCCGCTTGATGAAGCTGAAGTCTTTGATTTCCAGGACCGCGCTTTTGCCCGGTTTATGACCTTGGAAAAGCAGGCTTCGTCCATCAGGCAAACGGACCAGAATATTGCCTTCAACAATATTGGTCATGGCCACAGCGGCCATCTTGAAGGCCATGGGCACCTGCCGCAATTGGCGGGCCAGTTTGGGTGTCATCAACACGGGATTGGCGTCTTTTACGTCACTCATGGGGCGAAGGCATCCTGCTTAATCTGGCAATACTGACGGGAATGGGAGGGACTGGTTTGTGATGGTAGCGTGCACCTTTCAGCAATAATTTCAACGCCTCCCAGTGAATTGCTAAGATCACTTTGACCGTGAGCAACGGGATGGCAAAGAAAGCACGCACCAAATTCCTGTCGCTCAGCGCCTCTCTACGCAGCTTCAGGGTTGCCAGATGTTGACGGACTGCATCTGAAAAACTGTCGATCGTCAAGGAGAGGGTGGCCTGTCCTGACCGCAGAGTAAACGCATAGCGACCTGAGACATCAAAAAACGGCGAAACATGAAAAATCTTATCCGCCTCCTGGAACTCGACTTCAGCGCCGGTTGCTGGGGCGACATAGCTGTGGGTTTCCCCAAAGGTGTTGTTCACCTCATAAATCACTGCCGCAAGACGGCCGTCGCGGTGATGGATGAAAAACACTGAAAGTGGATTGAACACATAGCCCAATACGCGCGGGAAGGTGAGCAAGCGGATTGGCCCACCATCATGCTCAATAGCTGCAGCTTTTAATTGGGCTTCCACCCATAGGCGCAAGGGCGCGCCTGACCGGTCGCCATGGTCACGATCATAAAAGGCAAAGGGGCCAAAGCGATTATAAGTCAGCCATCTGAGGCCTTTGACGTCATTGGCCACCTCATCCACATCGATCAAAAGTTGAAAGAGGTCATATTCCAAACGATGCGCAAAGGGCTGGAAGCGGACATGAACTGTCCGGCCGCGCATCAATCCGGGGGCGGGCGCTGGTGTCATGAGGCGGCTTCAGACTCTTCGGCCACCTGACTGGAGCCTGAAGAAGGGCTGTGTGCGGCGTCGGGGGCGAGGTCTCGTACAATGTCATCATCAACAAAAGTCCAAGCCACATGGCCCCCCAGTTTCAGCGCCACACGCAGGCCTGCCCGCAGCCCATCTTCATGGAAGCCATAACCCTGCCACGCCCCGGCAAACCAAGTCCGGTTGACGCCCTGAATGGACCAAATCTGGCGCTGAGCATCTGCCGCGGGACCATCAAATTGGGGATGGGCATACTGGAAGCGGGCAAAGACTTTGGCTGGATCAATTGGCCTGGCCGGATTGAGGGTAACAAATAGCGGGCAGGCAGGATCAAGCCCCTGCAAGCGGTTCATCCAATAGGTCAATTCAATCGGGGCTGCTGGATCCCCGCGCGAAACATTCCAACTGGCCCAAGCTGCCTTGCGAACCGGCATAAAGCCATCATCGCGATGCAGCACCGCTTCATTGGGCGCATAACCAATCGCGCCAAGAATGGCGTTCTCACTGGCCGAAGGATCACCCAGAAGGGCCAAAGCTTCATCAGAATGGCAGGCCAGAATTACTTGGTCGAAGCGGTGGACCTGACCGGCTATCGTGACGTCGACACCTTGAGTGTCGCGGCGCACCTGCGAGACCGGTGATTGTAACTGAACCCGGTCTCCCAATGCTGCGGCGAATTTCTCCACATATCGCCGCGATCCACCCGTCACTGTCCGCCAATTAGGCCGCTCAAAATGCACAAGGCGGTGGTTGTTGAAAAAGCGCACAAAGCTCGCGGCGGGATAGTCCAGCATATCTTTTTCAGGCGTTGACCAGATTGCTGCTCCCATCGGCACCAGATAGCGCTCTAAAAACCGCTGCGAGAGGCCAAGCTCGCGGCAATATGCCCCCAAACTCAGGCTTTGTAGGCGGGGATTGCCGACGTCTTTTTGTGCCTGGGCATTAAAGCGCAACATATCGCCCAATAGCGCCCAATGGTTGAGGTCAAGCATGTTTCGCTTCCACGCGAAATAGCCCGGTGCCCCATCAGAGCCCCATTCGCTGCCGGGGCGACCGTCGCGGACTGAAAAGCTCATGTCTGACTGTTGAGTTGCCACACCCAAAGCATCGAACAAAGCAATCAGATTGGGATAATTGAGGGCATTATAGACGATGAAGCCCGTATCAACATCGATCCGTTTGCCATCATAATCCACATTGACGGTGTTGGAATGCCCGCCAAGGCGTGCGTCTTTCTCAAACAAGGTGACCTCATGAGCATCCTTGAGTGCCCAGGCCGCCGACATGCCGGTAATGCCTGATCCAATAATGGCGATTTTCATGCAGGATCTCCCGATGCGGTTTCTTTGAGGCTGGCAAAGGCATCAAGCGCGCGTTTGCGGCCCTTTTCGTGATTGACGATGGGCAAGGGATAGGTCTGACCCAGCCGCACGCCGGCTTGAGCCAGCACATGGGTCGGGCATTCAAAGGGGCGGTGGATATAGCGGTCGGGTAGGCGGGCCAGCTCAGGGACCCATGTGCGCACATAGGCCCCATCTGCGTCAAATTTCTCGCCTTGGGCCATCGGATTGAAAATGCGGAAATAGGGTGCAGCATCGGCCCCGCAGCCAGCAACCCACTGCCAGCCTGCGGCATTATTGGCGACATCGGCATCGACCAGCGTATCCCAGAACCAAGCTTCGCCCACACGCCAATCCTGTAGTAAGTGTTTGACCAGAAAGGATGCCACAATCATGCGTACGCGATTATGCATCCAACCTGTCTTCCATAATTGACGCATGCCAGCGTCCACAATGGGGTAACCGGTCTGGCCGCGCTGCCAAGCCCGCACAGCGGATGGATCCGATGTCCACGGGAAGCTGCGAAAGGCCTCTTTCCAACTATGCTCGGGAAAGTCTGGGTAATGGTAGATCAGTTGGAAAGAAAACTCTCGCCAGCACAATTCTGACAGAAACACCCGGCCATCTTCTTCCAAGGCAGAATTGGCCGCCATCGCGGCGCGGGCTGCCTGCCAGACCCGACGGATGGAGATTTCCCCAAAATGCAAGTGGGCAGATAGGCCCGAGGTTGCAGGCTTGGCAGGCAAATTGCGGTCATGACCATAGCCTTTGAGCCCCTTTGCCAGAAACCCATCCAACCGTGCACGCGCACCGGCTTCACCTGGCTGCCAGCTGGCCTGCAGGCCACCCGACCAATCCGGCTTGGATGGCAGGAGAGCCCAATCCGCCAAGGTCTCACCTATTTGCGCTGGAACACGACCCCCGTTTAGCGTGGGCATCGGGCCTGCCGCATCGGCGAACGCGTCGCACAAGGGGGTTGCTGCGCGGAAGAATGGTGTGAAAACTTTGAAGGCACCGCCAGAGCCGGTCTTGACCTCCCAAGGCTCTGTCAGGACTTGTGCTTTGTGGCTGTAAACGCCCAAGCCTGCAGTCCGCAATTTGTCTTTAATGTCTCGGTCGACCGGGACTGACCAAGCATAATAGCGCCGATTCCAGTGCACCTGTGCAACGTCTAGCTCTCTAGCCAGATCAGGTATGATGGTGCGGGGATCACCGCGCTTAAGGATCAGATTGATTCCATGTTGGGCCAAGGATTGGCTTAAGCTGGTCAGGCTGTGATGTAGCCACCACCGACTGGCCCCACCCAAGGGACGGCCCAGATCCGGGCCTTCTTCCAAGATGAAGACAGCATATACCGGGCCTGCAACAGCGGCTGCGGCAAGAGCTGGATGGTCATCGATCCGCAGATCTTCACGAAACCAGACAAGGGCGGGGGAGTGACCGGGCGGGGAAACTTGCATGGCAGACTTTACGAGGCGAATAAGCCCATGGATTGCCAATTCCTGTATAAATCAAGTGCGCGGGCTTGAAGCCGCGCCCTTAATCGCCAGATTTGACCAGTACATAGCTTCCCGGCGCATCGCCCAAAATGGGCAGGCCAGTGTCGCCGGGCACACGGGCTGGAACCTGTTCGCCGGATCTTTCACCGAGCCATTGAGCCCAGTCTGGCCACCACGACCCTTTGTGCTCAATCAATTGGCTTTGCCAGGCTTCTGCTGTCGGCGGCAATTCTGTCATGGTCGCCGGGGGCAGCCAGTGTTGGTACTTCTTTGCGTCGGGATGATTAATCACCCCGGCAATATGGCCAGAGCCCGCCAAAATCATGCGGACCGGCCCGCCAAACAACTTTGCACCCCGATAGATGGATCGCCACGGGGCGATGTGATCCTCTTTTGAGGACTGCATATAAATCGGAGTCTTGACGTCTTTCAGATTGAGCCGATAGCCCGACATCGTCATCTCGCCTTTTCCAAGCCGATTGTGACGATAGAAATTGTCCAGATAGAAGAGGTGCAGCGCCTTGGGCATCCGGGTCTGATCTGCGTTCCAGAACAACAGGTCAAAAGGTTTGGGGTCACGACCCATCAGGTAATTATTGACCACAAATGACCAGACAAGATCATTGGCGCGCAGGAAGTTAAACGTCTCGCCCATGACCGTGGCATCAAGCACGCCACCAGCATGTTCGATCTCGTCCTTAATATATTGGATGGCCGCGTCATCGGTGAAGACTTTGAGGTCGCCTGCCTCTTCAAAATCCTGTTGTGAGGCAAAGAAAGTGGTGGAATTGATCCGCGTGTCGCCAGTCTGGGCCATAACTGCCATGGTTGACGCCAGAAGTGTGCCCCCGATGCAATAGCCGACTGTATTGACCTTGTTCTGGCCGCTGGCTTTGCACACCACGTCCAACGCCTCATAAATGCCCAGCCGGGCATAATCTTCAAAGGTCTTGTCGGTGTGTTCGACACCGGGGTTAAGCCAAGAAACCACAAAGACGGAATGGCCTTGCTCGGTCAGCCATTTCACCATGGAATTATCCTGACGCATGTCGAGGATGTAGAATTTGTTGATCCATGGCGGGAAAAACAGGATGGGTGTGGCATAGACCGTTGGGGTCACCGGGTCATACTGCAGGATTTCGATAATCTCGCCGCGGTGGATCACTTTGCCGGGCGTAATTGCGATATTCTCGCCGATCTTGAAGGGACGTTCATCAACTTGGGCAGGGGTGAGGCGACCTTGGCCCCGCTTGAGGTCTTGTTCAAGATTGGCCAGTCCACGCACAATGCTTTGCCCGCCGGTCCGCAGGGCCTCGCGCAGGGCAACTGGATTGGTCATCAGGAAGTTCGATGGCGAGAAGGCATCGGCAAATTGCTTATTGAAAAACGTCGCCTTGCGTCGGGTCATATCATCGAGACCCTCAACGTGATCAATCAGGCCGGTGAACCAATTGGCGGTATGCAAATAGGTTTTGGCCAAGAGATTGAACATTGGCAAGCGCTGCCAATCAGGGTCGGCAAAGCGTTTGTCGGCATATTTGGGATCGGGTTTGGCCTCTGTCGCGCCGATGTCGAGACCCGCCTTCATCGCCTCTGTCCAGATCTCGGCATAGCCCTGCCATAATTGCTGTTGAGCGGCAGCCAGTTTCTCTGGATCCGAGACCAGACGCGTGGTGACATCGGCGGCATAGGGAGCAAGCCCATAGGGATCGGCACGCAATGGGCGCGCATCATCGGCCATCACACCATCAACTGCGGTAGCCCCCAACGCGGTCATTCGCGTCATGGCGTCACCCAGATTGCGCGTGAGGGTTTCAAGCGTGTCAAGATTTTGCGCGGCGAGCACATCCATCAGGCTGTCGCCATCGGCAGACTTTCCTGGTGGCACGTTGGTCTTGGGCTTTTCCTCTGCCTGATGCCCAGTCGGGCCTTCGGCGGTGTTTTTTGCCATGATGGGGACCCTGTTTCCTCTGCCAAATCGCGTCTTCGGTCATGATTTTGTGCACTCTTTGCCTTGCGGCAAACAGCGCAGCGGCGCATGAACATAGTCTAGCCATGTGCGAAGCAAACTTCCACCATTTATGGCGTCTGGACGTGATCCTGAGGCGATTGAAAGCAGAGGCGATTGAACGCAGGGACGGGTGAACGCTGGGACGGGCAGGTGAAAGCGGTGGACCGGGTGGGCAAGCAGGAGAAGGCAAGCCAAATGGGCAGACAGGGAACATCCAATCGGCCTGAACCTCGCCACGTGCGGGCAGGGTGGTTCAGACATAGGGCGATTGTGATGCCGCTCAGCATGTTGTTGTTTGTCGGTGCTTGCCAGTCTCTAAAGACTGAAGAAGGGTTTTTGCCTGATGCCTTGCGGTCTGCTGGCGCGGTCATTCAACCCGGTGATTATCCCGATCTGCGCAAAATCCCCGACCCGCCAAAGGATTTGCCAACTCAAAAGGCTTGGGCAGACCTTCAGGACGGCCTCACCCGCGACGGGCAAGCTGTTGATGCGCGCCCGGGGGCAGGCCCAATTACCAAGGCTGAAGCAGATCAAAGCTGGGCCGCAGCCGCCAAAGCCCTTGTGGACGCCAATCCTGCCTCCGCGCCGACCATGTTGAGCGATGCTCAATCCGAAGCCTGGGCAGAAGAGGCCCGAGCTAAGATGGAGGCAGATCTTGCGCGTCTGCCTCCAACCTAACATCGCGCTGCTCTTCCAATTTCAGAACACGATGGGCCTATGGGCCCGCTACACCAAAGGTTTCCGCCATGATCGGCGATTTTTACAAGATCAAACGTCTCCCCCCTTATGTGTTTGAAGAGGTCAACAAGCTGAAAGCGCGTTTGCGTGCCGCCGGAACTGACATCATCGATTTCGGCATGGGCAATCCGGACTTGCCCGTGCCGGAGCATATTGTCGAAAAGCTGGTTGAGACAGCGCGTAAGCCGCGAACCAATCGCTACTCTGCCTCGCGCGGTATTCCCGGCCTGCGCCGGGCAATGGCTGGCTATTATGACCGCCGTTTTGGCGTCAAACTCAATCCTGATACCGAGATTGTCGCCACATTGGGGTCGAAGGAAGGCTTTGCCAACCTCGCCCAAGCGATTTGCGCGCCAGGCGATGTGGTGATTGCCCCCAATCCATCTTACCCGATCCATGCTTTTGGCTTCATCATGGCTGGCGGGGTTATCCGCTCCATCGAGGCGCATAGTCCTGAGCAATATCTGGCGGGTATCAGCCGGGCTGTGCGTCATTCTGTGCCACGGCCAATTGCCATGATTGTCTGTTATCCGGCCAATCCAACCGCGCAGGTTGTCGACCTTGATTATTACAAAGAGGTCGTCGCGCTGGCCAAAAAGCACAATATGCTGGTCATCTCTGATATGGCCTATTCGGAAATCTATTTCGATGAGGCCAAGCCCCCACCCAGCATCCTGCAAGTCGAGGGGGCCAAGGATGTGGTGGTTGAGGTCAACACCTTGTCGAAAACCTATTCCATGGCTGGCTTCCGGGTTGGGTTTGCACTTGGAAATGACCGGGTGATTGCCGCTTTGGCGCGGGTCAAATCCTATCTTGATTATGGGGCCTATACGCCCGTGCAGGTGGCAGCGGTTGAAGCACTCAATGGACCACAGGCTTGTGTGGCCGAGATGCGTGCCGTTTATAAGGCCCGCCGCGATGCGCTCATCGATTCTTTCTCCCGTGCTGGATGGGACGTACCTGAGCCCCAGGCCTCGATGTTTGCTTGGTCGCTGATCCCAGAGAAATTCCGTGCGCTCGGTTCAGTTGAATTCTCCAAAAGATTGGTGGAGAAAGCCGGGGTTGCGGTCGCACCGGGGGCAGGCTTTGGCGAATATGGCGACGAATATGTTCGCATCGCGTTGGTTGAGAATGAGCAACGCATCCGCCAGGCCGCCCGCGCTGTCCGCAAATTCCTGACCGAGGAAAGCGGGACGCTGTAAAGCCGGCAAAGGGTGAAGCTGTTTAATCGGCCTGCGGGCCTGAACGAGAGTTGGATATGGCAGTCTTGAGAATTGGTATTGCAGGGCTGGGCACCGTTGGTGGCGGCTTGTTGAAGCTAGCCTTTGGTCGCGGCCCGTTGGCGGCAGCGGTGCGTGTGACCGGGGTAAGTGCGCGCACCAAGGGGCGCGCCCGCGATGTCGATATCTCGGCCATTGCTTGGTTCGATGATCCTGTGGCGCTTGCCAAAAGTCCTGAGATCGACGTGTTTGTCGAATTGATGGGCGGGTCGGAAGGCACGGCACGGAAGGCTGTTGAAGCCGCTTTGGCCGCCGGTAAGCATGTGGTGACGGCCAATAAGGCACTGCTTGCTGAACATGGTGCCGCGTTGGCAAAGCTGGCCGCCCAAAATGGTGCCGAAATCCGCTATGAAGCCGCTGTTGCTGGCGGCATTCCCGTCATCAAGGCGTTGCGCGAAGGCTTGGCGGCCAATCACATCAATGCAGTCAGTGGCGTGTTGAATGGCACCTGCAATTACATCCTGACTGAAATGGATGTGAGTGGTCGCGGTTTTGCGGCAGTCCTCGCTGATGCCCAGCGCCTGGGTTATGCTGAAGCCGATCCAACCCTTGACGTGTCAGGGGCCGATGCCGGCCATAAGCTCGCTATTCTGTCAGCGATTGCCATTGGCGGGGCTCCTAATTTTGCGGCCATGCGTCTGGAAGGCATTCAGGCGATTGAACCGATTGATCTTGAAAGTGCCAAGTTTCTTGGCCGCCGGGTCAAGCTTTTGGCGAAAACCTCCCGCCAAGGCGATCAGGTTGTTCAATCTGTCCGGCCAACCCTTCTGGCGCAAGATCATCCCATCGCCCGTGTCAACGGCCCGCTCAATGCGGTGGTGATTGATGCTGACCCTGTTGGGCGATTGTCGCTGGTGGGGGCTGGGGCGGGTGCTGGACCCACAGCATCGGCTGTCGCAGGTGATCTGATCGACTTGTCGCATGAGGATTCTCGTCCGGTGTTTTCAGGCCCTGGCCAATCCCAAACGCTGCAAGCTGCAAAAGGTGGCTTGTTGGCATCGTCAAAATTCTACGTGCGGCTGCGGGTACCAGATCGGGCTGGCACGATCGCAAAAATCACTGACACGCTGGCAAAACACCTTGTTTCCATCGAGAGCTTCCTGCAAAAGCCGCCCGAAGATGCGGCCCGCGTGCCCATCGTCCTGACGACCCAACCCATGGCGGAGCACGATTTGCTGGAAGCCTTGGGTGAGCTTTCCCGATTGGATGTCCTCGTCGAGGCACCCGTCTTGATGCCCTTGGAAGATTGAGCTGGGCCGATTTGCCCGGCGTCACTCCGCAACCATATTGGACCTTGTATGACCCTCCACCTACCTCCCGATATCGCCGCAGGTGCTTTGGCTGCGACAGAGGCTGCCGCAATTGCTTCATTCCGAGGGATTGGCCGGGGCGATGAAAAGGCTGCAGACCAGCTTGCTGTCGACGCCATGCGGACAGGGCTAAACGCCATGGCCATGAAGGGACGGGTGGTGATTGGCGAGGGGGAGCGTGATGAAGCCCCCATGCTTTATATCGGTGAGGAAGTCGGCACGGGTCAGGGTGGGGAGTTTGATATTGCGCTTGACCCACTGGAAGGTACCACTCTGACCGCTAAGGCCATGCCGAATGCCTTGGCGGTGCTGGCCATTGCGCCCAAAGGCGGGCTTCTCTACGCGCCTGACACATATATGGACAAGATTGCCGTCGGTCCGGGCCTGCCAACGGGGATTGTCGATCTTGACCGCAGCCCCGCTGAGAATGTGACGGCATTGGCAAAGGCAAAGGGCGTGAGTCCAGACCAGATTGGTGTGTGCGTGCTGGACCGGCCCCGTCACAGCGCGATTATCGATAGCCTTCGCTCGGTTGGCGCACGCGTGCATCTGATCACTGATGGTGACGTGGCGGGTGTGATTTATACCACTGACCCTGAGACAGGGATCGACCTTTATTTGGGACAAGGTGGAGCGCCTGAAGGTGTACTGGCAGCGGCAGCGCTCAAATGCGTCGGCGGCCAATTCCAAGGCCGTCTGGTCTTCCGCAACGAGGATGAAAAGGCCCGCGCCCGTCGAACCGGCATTACCGATTTCGGCCGGACCTACCAGCTCGATGAGCTGGTTTCTACCGATGTAGTGTTTTCCGCCACAGGTGTGACCAATGGCGCACTCGTTTCTGGGGTAAAGGCCACAGCTAAAGGCTTCATTACTGAAACCTTGGTGCTGGATTCGGCCGCCAAGACTGCCCGCATCGTGCGGACCCGGCATTTGGGGTGAACGCATGGATGGCGGCTCGTTTTTAAACATCGAGTCGAGTCTGTCAGGTCGCAGATGGGTGCAGCGCCTGCCACATGGGGCAGGGCCTCAAGATATTGGCCAAGTGGAAGAGGCCCTGCGTCGGCAAGGCCTTGACCCTGTTGTGGCCAAACTTCTCGCAGCGCGTGGGGCGACAGCCGACAACGCCAAGCGCATTCTTGAGCCCCGTTTGAAGACGGAATTGCCAGAACCTCTCAGCCTGCACGATATGGACAAGGCCGTGGGCGCCATTCTTGATGCCGTCCGAAACACGCGCAGCATCACCATTCTTGCCGATTATGATGTGGATGGTGGTACGTCCGGTGCTTTGCTTTTGGCGTGGTTCAACGCTGTTGGCGCGCGCGCCTCTGTTTTTGTGCCAGATCGCATCCATGATGGTTATGGTCCCAGTCCTCGGATCGTCAATAAAATTAAGGACCAAGGCACCGATCTGTTGATCACAGTGGATTGTGGCGCAGCTGCTTACGCTGCGTTGGAGGAAGCTCATCGCATTGGACTGGATGTGGTGGTGTTTGACCATCACTTGATGCATGGACCGCCACCGGCGGCCTTGGCCGTGGTCAATCCAAACCGCTTAGACGATAGGTCTGGTCTGGGTCATTTGACCGCGGCTGGCGTGGTGTTTGTGGCATTGGTTGCCTTAAACCGGGCTGCCCGCGAGGCAGGACTGTGGCGGGATCGTCCAGAGTTTGATTTGCTGAGCCGTCTTGATCTGGCAGCACTGGGGACAATCTGCGACGTTGCCCCGCTGACCGGGCTCAATCGCGCGCTGGTGGCGCAAGGCCTTAAAGTTCAAGAGCGCCTATCCAACCCGGGTCTTGCGGCATTGGCTCAGTCAGCCAAACTGAAGGACCCAGGCTCGGTCTATGCGGCAGGCTGGGTGTTCGGGCCGCGCTTGAATGCGGGCGGGCGGGTTGGGGATTCCTCACTCGCCGTGCGAATCCTGTCGACGCAGGACCCTGTCGAGGCGGGCAGCCTTGCGGAGGAATTAGAGCGGCTCAATGCCGAGCGACGGGCGATTGAGGCCAATGTTTTGGAGGAAGCCATTGTTCGGGTAGAGCGGGGCGAGGCAGGTCGCCTCGATGGGCCGCTTTTGATGCTCGGTGCCCCTGGCTGGCATCCGGGCATTATCGGTATTGTGGCAGGCCGCTTGAAGGATCGCTTCCATCGCCCTGTCATAGTGGTGGGGTCGGCTGATCCTGATGACCCAATTGCCAAAGGGTCAGGTCGCTCAGTTGCGGGGGTCAATCTGGGGGCTGCGGTCTCGGCAGCGGCTGGTGAGGGATTGCTACTGGCCGGGGGCGGCCATGCGATGGCAGCGGGTTTGACCACACGCTTTGCCGATTTGGCCCATGTGCATGCCGATCTGGCACGCCGCCTATCAGCTGAAGCCGATGCCGCAGGCCTGCGGCAGGATTTGGCAATTGATGCCCTATTGGGCGTGGCTGCCGCCAATTGGGACCTTTTGGGCCTGATGACCCAAGTCGGCCCCTATGGTGCTGGTTGGCCTGATCCGGTGTTTGCTTTTGCCAATGTCCGACCGTTCGCGGCAGCCCCTGTTGGCGGCAATCATGTTCGCGTGATGCTTGAGGATGAGACCGGCGCACGAATCAAGGCGATCTGTTTTCGCGCGCTCAACACACCATTAGGTGATGCTTTAATGGGGCGTGGCCGTCTGCATGTGGTTGTCCGGCTGAAAAAGGATGATTGGCGCGGTGGTGATGCAGTCGATTGTGAAATAATCGATGCAAGTCCTGCATCTGAACAGTAAAGGCCGCTTGCACGTTGGCATTGGCCTTTGTATAGAGCGCGCCTCACACGCGGTGCGCGTGCGGTATGGCTCCTTCGTCTATCGGTTAGGACGCCTGATTTTCAATCAGGAAAGACGGGTTCGACTCCCGTAGGAGCTGCCATCCTTCCCCGACATGACAAGAGGATTGGCTTAAGACAGCCTATCCACGCCTTAATGCAGCAGCAGCACCCGCGTGCTGCCCGTTGACGTCGCATGGCGGCATCGGGCCTGCCATGATGGGGGTGTGATTCGAAGGGTGGGGCCCCATGGGTGATATCGTGGAACTGGAAGGCGGTGGCGGTGGTGATGGTGGTATCATCATCAATGAGCCGTTTGATCGGGCGCTGGAGAGCCGCTACCTTGTCTATGCGCTCTCGACCATCACCTCCCGCGCGCTGCCAGATGTTCGCGACGGGCTAAAGCCGGTGCAACGCCGGATCATCCATGCCATGGGTGAACTGGGCCTTGATCCTGAGAGCAATTTCAAAAAGTGCGCCAAGATCGTTGGGGACGTGATGGGGAAATACCACCCCCACGGCGATAGCGCGATTTATGACGCGCTTGTCCGTTTGGCGCAGGACTTTTCGGTCCGCTATCCGCTTGTCGATGGCCAGGGCAATTTTGGCAATATTGATGGGGATTCCGCGGCTGCTTATCGCTATACCGAGGCCCGGTTGACCGAGATCGGTGCCCTTCTGATGGAGGGTGTGGATGAGGATGCCGTCCGATTCCGTGAAACCTATTCGCAGGAGGATACCGAGCCATCGGTTTTGCCAGCAGGCTTTCCCAATCTTCTTGCCAATGGCTCCATGGGAATTGCCGTGGGCATGGCCACATCCATCCCACCCCACAATGCGGCGGAATTGATCGATGCCTGCCTCCTCTTGATCGAGAGGCCAGAGGCGAGCCTTGATGAAATCTTGGACTTGGTGCCAGGCCCTGACTTTCCCACCGGCGGCATTTGCATTGAGAGCCGGGCGGCCATCCGGGAGGCCTATGCCACTGGCAAAGGCGGTTTCCGCACGCGGGCACGCTGGCAAGTTGAAGATACTGGCCGGGGCACCTGGCGCATCATTGTTACCGAGACGCCCTATCAGGTCCAGAAGTCGAAAATCGTGGAGCGACTGGCCGAATTGATCGAGAGCAAGAAGGCCCCGCTCTTGGCCGATGTCCGCGATGAGAGTGCTGAAGACATTCGCTTGGTGCTAGAGCCGCGCGCCCGCACAGTCGAACCCGACCAATTGATGGAAAGCTTGTTCAAGCTCACCGATTTGGAGAGCCGGTTCTCGATGAACCTCAATGTGCTCGACGCCAAAGGCGCTCCGCGGGTGATGAGCCTTGTCGACTGTCTCAAGGCCTTTCTTGACCACAAGCGCGACGTCATTCTTGCGCGGGCGAATTGGCGCCTCAGAAAGATTGATGGGCGGCTGGAGATCCTGGCAGGTTTGCTGGTCGCCTATCTCAATCTCGACGAAGTCATCCGCATCATCCGGTATGAAGATGAGCCCAAGCAAGTTCTGATCGCCACTTTTGACCTAACCGACGTGCAGGCAAATGCCATTCTAGACACACGTCTGCGCAATCTGCGCAAATTGGAAGAAATGGAAATCCGGCAGGAAGATGAGGATCTGAAGGCGGAACGGGAAGGCCTTGTGGCGATGCTGGCCTCGCCAGATTTGCAGTGGGCCCAAGCGGCTGAAGAATTGCGCGAAATCCAGTCTGCCTTCGCCAAGGATACCGCTTTGGGTGCGCGCCGCACCACTTTTGCTGAAGCCCCTGCAGCTTTTGCCTTGAGTGCGGAAGCCTTTGTGACGCGCGAACCCATCACGGTGGTTCTGTCCCAAAAGGGCTGGATCCGTGCCCTCAAGGGCCGGATCGATGATTTGTCCACGGTCAAATATAAGGATGGCGACGGTTATTATTTGTCGCTGCACGCCGAAACGACGGATAAGATCATCCTATTTGCTTCAGATGGTCGCGCCTTCACTTTGGCGGGCGATAAATTGCCCGGCGGGCGCGGTCTGGGTGAGCCGGTGCGGCTGTCCATCGATCTGGGAGAAGAGCATGACATCATAGCCATGTTCCTGCCCAAACCCGAGGGCGAGCATCTGGTAGCAGCCAGCACAGGTTATGGCTTTGTGGTCAGCGATGAAGAATGCGTGGCGCTGCGCCGCTCGGGCAAGCAAGTCCTGAATTTGGATGAGGGCGCCAAGGCCAGCGTCGTGGCACGTGTCCAAGGGGATTTGGTGGCTGTCGTGGGCGAGAACCGTAAGCTGGTGATCTTCCAGACCGACGAATTGCCCCGCATGGGTCGCGGGAAGGGCGTCAAATTACAAGCCTATAAGGATGGTGGCTTGTTGGATGCCATCACGTTCAAAGCCGATGAAGGTCTGGCGTGGTACGACACATCTGGCCGGCGCCGCGACGTACCAGATTGGAAGGATTATGTCGCCAAGCGCGCCGCGGCTGGACGTATGGTGCCGCGTGGCTTCTCGCGGTCAGGCAAATTTGTCGGATAGGGTTACAGCCCAATGAGAAGGGGCATCTGGTTATCCAGATGCCCCGAAACTCAGCTATCGTGCCATTTCTAGAATGCTGCGTTCAGGCGAACTGAGACCGGTATTGTGATACGCTCGGACTTATTATTCGCATTGGCAAGGCCTAGAGCGGTCAGATTCGTGTCATTATCCGAAAGCTTGGAATAATAACGTACCCCGACTTCAGCACCCAGCTCGGCAGATGGGGCAATCAGATAGGTCGCGCCCAAATCAGCCCCTACCATATAGGTCACTTTGTCATCATAAAGTTTCCATGTGCCGATGGAGGCGTTGGTCACAGCCCCGACATTGGTTGTTACTTGCGCGGTCAATGCATCGGTTTGGGTCACACCCGCGCGCACAGCATAATAGGGGAAAAGCCGCTCGCTCATGATGCCGCTGGTCAGCCATTGCCGATACCCTAATTCCACTCCAGCTTGCTTAAAATCGGAGAAGGCTGCGCGCAGGGGCGTGTTGCAATTGGTGACCCCGCCGACAACCACCTCGATACAGCCAATATCAGCGACTTTGCCATTGGCTTGCCGGTAGCTAAGCGCACCAAATACTTCACTCATCTGGCTCAGCGCATATCGAACTTCCACTGTTGCGGCGAGCGTGCCGTCATGGCTGTCCTTATAATCAGTGCCCCGCAAACGCAGAATACCTGTGCCTGCCAGACTTGGATTGAGCGTCGTCAAATTGACACTGGTGCCGCCGGTCCGGTCAAGAATTTTGCCATCGACAGGAAACTCATAGCCTACGCTACCGCCGAAGGAGAAAGGGGATTCAGCCAAAGCTGGACTGGCCAAGAGCGCTAACGCAGCAAAACCTAACAAACAACGCATCGATTTCCACTCCAATCGGACATAGGCACTTTTGGAGTTCTGATGTGAAATGTTTAACGAATTCTAACCAATGGCGGCTGCGACCCAAACAGGGCCATGTGCAGACCAGCCGCCCACGTCAAAGCTTCATTGGGCGTCTAGATGGGGGCCAAGATCGGTCCAGCCTGACGCACCCAAGGCCTCGATCGGGCGGAAATTGGTTTTATAGGCCATCTTTCGCGACCCCCGAACCCAATAGCCCAGATAAACATAGGGATAACCGACCGTTTTGGCCTGACGAATATGATCCAATATCATATAACTGCCCAGGCTCCGGCCAGCCTCGGTGGGGTCAAAAAAAGCATAAACCATCGACAAGCCGTCGGCTAACGCATCAATGAGGGCACAACCCACCAAACGACCATCATCTGAGCCCACACGATACTCGATCATATGGGTTCGAACCGAGGTTTCCTCGACCATTGCCGCAAAATCGAAGACTGACATGTCTGACATGCCCGCACCAAAATGGCGGTCGTGCAGATAGGTCTGAAGCAGTGAAAACTGCTCATAGGTCGCTCGTGCCGGCACCAAATTGGACACGAGGTCTTCATTGCGTGTCAGCACGCGCCGCCATCGCCGGGTAAACACAAAAGGCTGGGCAGGAACGCGTACCGACACACAAGCTGCGCACATGTCGCACGCAGGACGATAGGCTATGTTCTGCGACCGCCTGAAGCCTGCATGGGTGAGGCTATCGTTCAGATCAATCGCATCATGGCCATCCAAGGCAGCAAAAACCTTCCGTTCCCGCCGCCCCTCCAAATAGGGGCAGGGCTGGGCCGCAGTTAGGTAAAACCGGATGTTCCGGGAAGCGGATATCCGCCCAGCAGGTGTTGTTGGGTCCGTGCTCATGTATTGGCACTGTAACAGCCTAATTCAGCCCACGACAACACCTTCCAGTCAGAAAGGCCCGTCAGGAGGCGGAAATTTTCACAAGCCACCGTCTGCCGGTAAGGGCGATGACGCGCGCAGCAGAACAATGGCAATCCGGCGGTTGGCGGCCTGATAGGGATCGTCTGGAAAGAGGGGGTCAGAACCGGCTTTGCCGGAGACTTGGGCAATGCGATCTTCGCTTAGCCCGGCATTGGTCAGCACCCGTCTGGCCGAATTGGCGCGCGCGGATGACAATTCCCAGTTGGAATTGCGTGGGTCAGGATTGGGGGCGGCATCCGTGTGACCGGAAATGCTCACACGATTGGGGAGCGATTGAATGATGCGGGCAGCCGCCTGCAAAATGAGACGGGCGCGATCATTGGGAACGGTTGAACCGGGATCAAACATGGGCCGACCTTCTTGGTCAACCAATTGGATACGCAAGCCTTCGGGGGTTTGGTCCACGATGATGTTGCGCGACATTTCGGCAAGCTCAGGCATATCCTGCAGCGCCTGCCGCAGGCTCATTTCAGCTTGCTGGAATTCGGCAGCCTCACGGCGGGCAATCTCGTCTTCGGCTGCCTTATCAGCGGCATCAGCCGCTCCGTCTCCATTGCTGTCCCCTGTCTGACTTGAGGGGGTGGTGGCTGGCGCGACGGTCTCAAATATGGGCGTGGCACCTTTTTGCATCGCGCCCACTTCACCCAGCGCTGTCCCGCCCAATATCCCACCAGAACCAGAGGTCGATGCCGACACGCTGGCAGGGGCGAAATAATCTGCAATCCCGCGCTTTTGTTCGGGTGAGGAGGTATTGATCAGCCACATCAACAAGAAGAAGGCCATCATCGCAGTCACGAAGTCAGCATAGGCCACCTTCCAGGCACCGCCATGGTGTCCACCGGCTATCTTTTTGACTTTTTTGACAATTATGGGCCGATTGGACGACATTATCCGGATCTCTCAGTGATGGTGTTGAGAAGTATGACCGATGTCGGTTAAGAGCAGGTTTGCAGGAATCAGAAAATGACATTCGATCTCAAAGACTATCGCGCGGCACTGGGCAGTTTTGCGACCGGGGTGACCATTGTCACCGCGCTCGATTCAGTCGGAAACGGCCACGGCTTAACCGTCAACAGCTTTGCCTCGGTTTCACTTGAACCCGCGCTGGTACTCTGGTGTCTTGGCAACAAATCAGATTCCTATGAGCTGTTTGCTACTTGTACAGCTTATGGGGTCAATATTTTGTCGGACGATCAAACCGACTTGGCGATGCGTTTTGCCGGCAAAGGCGATCAGCGTCTGGCCTCAGGGGAATATGGCAAGCTTGCCACAGGTAGTCCGATCCTGCCCGGCACGATTGCCGCCTTTGATGCGAAAGTGGTTGAGCGCATCAATGCTGGCGATCATCTCATCCTGATTGGCGAAACCCAAGCCTATCAGCGTCATGACGGCAATGGTCTGGCCTATTTTCGGGGTAAATTTGGGTCCACGGCGGCTTTGAGCGGCTCATGAGTGGGTCACAGGTAGCTTTTTTGGGCCTTGGCGTCATGGGCGGGCCCATGGCGGGCTGGCTTGTCCAGAAGGGCCATCAGGTTCGTGCATGGAACCGCAGTCCGGGCAAAGCGGAAAGCTGGGCCAGCGCCCATGCAGTCCGTCCGTCTTCAAGCATTGCACAGGCCGTGGATGGTGCGGATATGGTTCTGGCGTGTGTGGGTGATGATCCTGATGCGCGCGCGGTAGCTGAGGCTGCCTTCACGCACATGCGGGCCGGGGCCATTTATATCGATCATACGACAACCTCGGCTGCCCTTGCGTCGGATCTATCCAAACAAGCCCATAATCGGGGGCTCGGCTGGGTGGATGCACCGGTTTCAGGTGGGCAGGCTGGGGCGGTCAATGGTCGTTTGACCGCAATGTGCGGAGCCACTGAAGCTGATTTTTCCGCGGCCCACCCGGTCATGAGTGCTTATTGTGCCACGATCGTGCGGATCGGGGAGGCCGGTACCGGGCAATTGACCAAAATGGTCAATCAGATTGCGATTGCAGGTGTGGTGCAGGGCTTGGCCGAAGCCATGGCGTTTGCCAAGGCACAAGGGCTTGATACCGATGCGGTTCTGGCTGCCATCTCAAAGGGGGCTGCTGGGTCTTGGCAGATGGATAACCGATGGGTTAGCATGGCCGAAGACCGCTTTGATTTCGGTTTTGCGGTCGACTGGATGCGTAAGGATTTGCGGATCGTGCTGGAAGCTGCAGAAGCTAAGGGGTTGACGCTGGAGCTCACGAAGCTGGTTGACGGCTATTATGGGGAAATTCAGGCAGCAGGTGGCGGACGGCTTGACACATCCAGCCTGGCTCGCCGCTTTCGCCACGCTGGAAAGGCTGAAGAATGATGTTTGGATTGATTTTACTGGCCGCGCCCGAGATTGCGGCTCCGGTTCGCCCAAATCCGATTTGCGACGCAATAGCTGTGATTGAAAAGGCGACGCTCGATCGTCCCCAGGCATTTCGGTCACTGGTCGTGCAAGTGCCCACGCCAACGCGTGAACGCGACGCCACCGGCAAATGGACCATGGTGACCCGCAATGTCGCTGCTGTGAGGCCTTTGGCAGGTTTGGTTGATTGCCGCTTTGTCTATAACGCGATGATCTCTCTGGCTTGCTATGGTGCCCAGGAGGCCGTGGAGGCGGAAGCCAACTCGGTCGATAAAGTCCTAGCAGACTTTTCCGACGAAATTGCAAAATGCATTAAAAATGAGAATCTTGTCCGGCAAAATTCAGATTTTGGTTCAGGGATGGCTGTAACCTTTGCTGGGGGTGCCAGAGAGCCATTTTACCAGATTTCGATGGTGCCTTTGCCTCATGAGGATGGAAAACGCCGACCAGAACTTCTGGTCCTAGGTCCGGCTGAATTGCCTCCTGCACCCGTGGTTCGCCCCACCAAGTCCAGCCCGAAGAAGGCCAGCCCCAAATCGAAGCGGCGGTGACGGGCTGGTCCTGTTTGCCCTCTATGGCCGTTCACCCAATTTTTTGGCGGCTTCTAAGGCCCAATAGGTGATGATGCCGTCAGCCCCGGCGCGCTTGAAGCAGGCCAGCGCCTCCATGCGCACCCGGCTGCCATCGAGCCAGCCATTGGCAATGGCTGCTTCCATCATCGCATACTCGCCAGAGACCTGAAATGCATAGGTCGGCACACCGAAAGCATCCTTCACCCGGCGGACAATATCCAGATAGGGCATGCCGGGCTTGACCATCACCATGTCAGCGCCTTCGGCGATATCAAGACCAACTTCGCGTATTGCCTCATCACTATTGCCTGGGTCCATTTGATAGGTCTTTTTGTCACCCTTCAGAGCACCTTTCGAGCCAATGGCATCCCGATAAGGCCCATAAAAGGCCGAGGCATATTTGGCCGCATAGGACATGATCGCCACATCTTGAAAACCAGCCGCATCAAGCCCGGCCCGGATCGCACCAATCCGCCCGTCCGTCATGTCTGACGGGGCAACAACATCCGCCCCAGCCTGAGCTTCCAAGACCGCTTGGCGCACGAGGGCCGCGATCGTGGGGTCATTCAGCATGGTTCCGGCGTCATCAATCAGACCGTCATGGCCATGATCGGTGAAGGGGTCGAGGGCGACATCGGTCATCAGGCCAACATTTGGGGCCGCCTTTTTCATGGCGGAGACCACATCTGGTACCAGTCCGTCTGGATTGAAGGCTTCGCTACCTTCACCATTTTTCAGAGCCGGATCAATGAAGGGGAAAACCGCAATCATTGGTACACCCAGAGATTCTGCTTCTTGCGCCACTGCGACAGCTTCAGTCCGACTATAGCGATAGGTGCCGGGCATGGAGGCAACCGGGATCCGGCTTTGTGTGCCATCATGGACCACCATAGCCAAGATCAGATCATTGACACTGACCTCGGTCTGCCGGGTTAGTCGCCGCCGCCAATCGGTCAAGCGGTTACGGCGCATGCGGGTAGCTGGATAGGCGGCGGGGGGCAGGTGTGTTGTCATGGAAACTTCTGTAGCGCCAAAGGGGCGAAACGGCTACTGAGACCCGCATCAGAGGACTCTGTCTGCCATGGCTTATGACACCACCGAAGATCAGAATTTGATCATCGCGACTGCCCGCCGCTTTGCGGCTGATTCTTTGGCCCCTTTCGCTGCTGCTTGGGAAGAAGCAGGCACTTTGGATCGACCGACCCTGCAGGCCATGGCCGCTTTGGGATTTGCGGGGATTTATGTGCGCGATGATGTAGGCGGATCAGGTCTTTCCCGATTGGATGCGGCCATCATTTTCGAAGAATTGTCGGCAGGTGATGTGTCCCATGCTGCCTTTTTGTCCATCCACAATATGGCCAGCTGGATGATCGATACGTTTGGGAATGAGGCCCAACGTCAGGCCTATCTGCCAGCATTGACGCAAATGGACCTGATTGCCAGCTATTGCTTGACCGAGCCTGGGTCGGGGTCGGATGCTGCATCGCTTGCCACGACGGCCCGGCGAGATGGGGGCGATTATCTCCTCAATGGCAGCAAGGCGTTTATCTCCGGTGCCGGGTTTTCAGATCTTTATGTGGTGATGGTGCGCACCGGACAGGCTGGTCCGCGTGGCATTTCCACCATTCTGGTGCCCAAGGATGCGCCGGGCCTGTCTTTTGGTAAGAATGAAAAGAAAATGGGCTGGCAGGCTCAACCCACAGCTCAAGTAATTTTCGAAGATTGCCGCGTGCCGGCAGAAAATCTTTTGGGGGAGGAGGGCCAAGGCTTCACCTTTGCCATGAAGGGCCTTGATGGCGGCCGCCTCAATATTGCGGCCTGCTCATTGGGCGGGGCAGGGGCAGCACTCAACCGGGCGATGGCCTATGCAAAAGAGCGCCGCCAGTTCGGCCAAACCTTGTGGGGCTTTCAGAATACACAGTTTCGGTTGGCTGACATGGCCACTGAGCTTGAGGCAGCCCGAGTCTTTCTGCGTCATGCCGCGGCTGCTTTGGATGCCCAAAGTCCAGAGGCGACCAAATTGTGCGCGATGGCGAAGCGCTTTGTTACCGATATCGGCTTTCAGGTCGCCAATCAGGCACTGCAGATCCATGGCGGATATGGCTATTTGAAGGATTATGAAGTCGAACGCATTGTGCGCGATCTTCGGGTCCATCAGATTTTGGAAGGCACCAATGAGGTGATGCGCGTCATAATCGCACGGGAGATGGATCGTGGACTGTGAAAATCGTCTTGATCGTCGCACAATAATGGCCGGACTTTTGGCTCCGGCCCTACTGGCCTCTTCTGGTGCCACTCAGGCCGCTGGCCATCATCATCAGCACGGGAAGACCGCCATGCGCAAACCCATTATCATTGCCCATCGCGGGGCTTCCGGCTTGCGCCCGGAACATACTTTGGCGGCCTATCAATTGGCCATCGATCTGGGAGCGGACTTTATCGAACCCGATCTGGTGTTGACCAAGGATGGCCATCTGATCTGTCGACATGAAAATGAGATTGGCGGGACAACCGACGTCGCCAATCGACCTGAGTTTGCCGACCGCAAGAAGGTCCATGTGATTGATGGGGAGCGTCACGAGGGCTGGTTTACTGAAGATTTCACACTCGCTGAAATCAAGACTTTGCGCTGTAAAGAGCGACTTCCACAATTGCGCCCGGCCAATACGGCCTATGATGGCCAGTTTGACGTGCCCACCTTCGAGGAGGTGCTGGCGCTTGCAAAGTCTCAATCGGTCAAGACGGGGCGGACCATTGGGGTTTATCCCGAAACCAAGCATCCGACCTGGTTTGAAGGCCTGTCTTTATCGTTTGATCGCCCGCTGGTTAGCGCGATCAAGGCCCACGGCCTTGATGCGGCAGATGCCCCCATTTTCATTCAGAGCTTTGAGGTCACCAATCTAAAGCGCCTGAAAACACTGACAAAAGCACCATTGGTTCAATTGATGGCAAGCGAGGGCGGCCCGTTTGATCTGTCAGCCCAAAAAGTCAGCTATGCCAGCATGGCAACGGCCTCTGGTTTGGTCGAAATTGCGCGCTATGCCAGCGGTGTCGGACCTGAGAAAGTGATGATCATACCCCGTGATGGTGCCAATCAGTTGATGACTCCCACGCGCTTTGTGCCTGACGCACATCAGGCAGGCTTGGTGGTTCATCCTTGGACGTTCCGGGCTGAAAACTATTTCCTGCCCCAATCACTGCGCAAGGGGGATGCGGCAAGCCCTGCCTATCTGGCCCAACATGGCGATCTTGTCAGTGAAATCCGTGCTTTCATGGCTGCTGGTGTCGATGGGGTGTTCTCTGACTTTACCGCAGAGGCGGTGGCCGCGCGGGCAAGCCTATGAGCGAGACCCAATCCAAGCCGGTTATTGTGTCGCGCCAAGGTGGGCTTGGCGTTCTAACTCTGAATCGGCCTGAGGCTTTGCACGCCCTCAATCAGGACATGGTTGAGGACATGATTGCCGCTCTCTTAAGCTGGATTGCCGACCCCGAGATCAAGGGCGTGATGGTCGACCATGTGGGTTCGCGGGGATTTTGCGCCGGTGGGGATATCCGCATGTTGGCAGAAAGCGGCGCAGGCGATGGCAAGCAGGCCCAAGCCTTCTTCGGCCGCGAATATCAGCTCAATCATCTCATCGCCCATTATCCCAAGCCTTATGTCGCGGTGATGGATGGCATCACCATGGGCGGGGGCGTCGGCATTTCGGTGCATGGGCCTTTCAGGATTGGAACTGAGCGCACGGTTTTTGCGATGCCAGAGACTGGGATTGGCTTGTTTCCAGATGTCGGGGGTGGCTGGTTCCTGCCGCGCTTGCCCGGTCAGATTGGTCTGTGGTTGGCGCTTACCGGGACCCGGCTGAAAGCAGCCGATTGCCTTGCTGCAGGCATTTTGACCCACTTCATCCCTGAAGACCTTTTGGTGGCCGCCAAAGCCCAGATTGCTGGGGCCATGGCAACCCATACACCCATCGCCACTTTGACCTCAGGCCTCGATGCTTTGAGTGAACCGGCGGGCCGGTTACACCATCTGGTGCCAGAACATCGGGCCATTATTGACCGCTGTTTTGCGGCAAACAGTGTGGAAGCCATCATCGCAGCGCTTGAAGATGTGGATCATGATTTTGCGCGCGAGCAATTGGCCATTCTCGCCACAAAGTCCCCGCAGACCTTAAAAGTGGCGTTTCGGCAGTTGCGGCAAGGGGCACTGGCAACAGACTTTGCCGCCCATATGCGCCAAGAATATCGCATCGGATCGCGGGTTGTTCGCCGCCATGACTTTATCGAGGGCGTTCGGGCCGTACTTATCGACAAGGATCATGCCCCACGCTGGCAGCCTGAGACGTTGAATGGGGTCGACGAGGCCTTGCTCAATGCGATCTTTGCACCCTTAAGCCCGGCTGAAGGCGCAGAATGGGAACCTCTGACATGGTAGATGAAATCGCCAATATCGCGTTTATCGGCTTGGGTGCGATGGGGGCTGGTATGGCGGCCAATTTGGCCAAGGCCGGCTATCGTGTCTATGCCTTTGACGTGGTGGCTGAGGCGGTGAGCGCTGCGGTTTCAGCGGGTTGTCTGGCCACCAACTCTATTGGTGAGGCAGTGGCGGACGCCCACGTCGTCATCACAATGTTGCCCACCGGCGATCATGTTCGTGAGGTGCATGCGGGGGCTGGCGGTGTTTTGGCCCATGCTTGTAAGGGTGCACTCTTGTTGGATTGCTCAACCATTGCGGTTGAAGATGCCCGGTCGCTGGCCGCCCAGGCAGAGGCTCATGGCTTTGCGATGTGTGATGCGCCGGTGTCTGGTGGAGTCACCGCGGCACAAGCGGGCACGTTGACCTTTATGGTCGGCGGCTCATCCAATCATGTTGAGGCATCCAAGCCCGTTTTGTCTGCAATGGGTAAAGCGGTCATCCATGCGGGGGAGGCTGGGGCCGGGCAGGCGGCCAAGATTTGCAACAATATGTTGTTGGCCGTCACAATGATTGGAACATGCGAGGCGTTTGTGCTCGCCGAAAGACTGGGCCTTGATCCTAAGGCCTTCTTCGATATTGCATCCCAATCGTCTGGCCAGAGTTGGTCGATGACGTCCTACGCACCTGTTCCTGGACTGGTGCCAACGGCTCCTTCGAACCGTGATTTTGCCAATGGCTTTGCTGGTGCCCTGATGTTGAAGGATTTGCGACTGGCTTTGCAGGCAAATGACAGCGTAGATCTTCGTCCGGCTTTGGCCCTAAAAGCAGAAGAGATTTATAGTGAATATGTCGTTAACTACGCTCCGAATCGCGATTTTTCCGGGGTGATCGACATGCTTAGGAACAGGTAAATGCCATTTTAACAAGATGTTAGACTCTTTCAGCTAAGTTACTTCGAAACGTCGAAGAATACGGCGGGAGAAAAAATATGGCGGGTCTAACACAACAAAATACGACCATCGAAACGGTCGAACAATCTAGTCTGAGCGAGTATCGGCGTGCTCTCTCCCTCGTTGAGCGTTTGCATCGGCAATTGCTGGATGTGGTGAAGGATGATCTCGATCGCGCCGGCCACGACGATCTCACTCCTGTCCAAGCTTTGTTGATTTTTAATATCGGCGATGCAGAGTGGTCAGCGGGCGAACTGAAGTCACGTGGCTTTTATCTTGGCTCAAATGTGTCCTACAATCTGAAGAAGCTTCACGAGCTTGGCTATGTCGAAAGTGGTAAGTCCGCCCATGACAAGCGCCAGATCCGGTTGCGGCTGACCCAAGCAGGCAGCGATCTGCGCAAGCAGCTCGATACGATGTTCCAGCGTCACGCGGCAACGTTGAGCCCCGTTGGTGGGGTTGAGAGCCCTGATTTGGTGGCTTCCAACAAAACCTTGACTCGGCTTGAACGCTTCTGGGCGGACCAGATCCGGTTCCGTCTGTAACCCTGGTACCCAGCTCAGCCGGGATCAAAAAACCGCCTTCGGTCTTCCGATGGCGGTTTTTTGATGTTGTTTCAGCCCCCAGCGGGCAAAATGCGACATATTGCCTATGGCCTTGCGCCGGATTTCGTCTAGTTAGTGCATGCGGCTCGCAAGGGTCATCGGCAATGAGAGGCGGGCATGGCCCCGGACAAGCGATGAAGTATGAAAAGGCTTTTCGTCAGGCAGTCGAGGATGTGCGCGCCGAGGGGCGTTACCGCGTCTTTGCCGATGTGAAGCGCAAGCAGGGCCAGTTCCCCCACGCGCGTCGCCGCACAGAGCAGGGCGAACAGGATATCGTGATTTGGTGCTCGAATGATTATTTGGGCCAAGGACAGAACCCGCAAGTCTTGGCAGCCATGACCCGTGCCTTGGAGGATGTGGGGGCTGGGTCAGGCGGCACGCGCAACATTTCCGGGACAACAAGCTTTCATGTCGATTTAGAGCGGGAATTGGCTGACCTACACCAAAAGGAAGCCGCATTGTTGTTTACATCCGGCTATGTCGCCAATGACGCAACACTGGCGACAATGTCGCGGATCTTGCCCGGTTGCATCATCTTTTCAGATGAAAAGAACCATGCCTCGATGATTGAAGGCATCCGCCGCTCGGGCTGTGAAAAGCGCGTGTTTCGGCATAATGATGTCGCGCACCTTGAAAGCCTATTGGCACGCGTTCCTCTCGATGCACCAAAACTGATTGCGTTTGAAAGTGTCTATTCCATGGATGGTGATGTTTCGCCCATCCACGCCATCTGTGATTTGGCAGAACGTTATCAGGCAATGACCTATTTGGATGAAGTCCATGCAGTAGGTCTTTATGGAGCGCGTGGTGCTGGCATTGCCGAGCGCGATGATGCTTTGGCCCGGATCGATGTGATTGAGGGCACGTTGGGCAAGGCTTTCGGCCTCATGGGCGGCTATATTGCGGGTAGCAGTGTCATGGTGGATGCGATCCGCTCGTTCGCACCTGGTTTTATCTTCACCACATCCTTGGCACCTGTGTTGGCGGCCGGCGCGCTGGAAAGCGTGCGAATTTTGAAGAGCGAAGTCGGTGTGGGTTTACGCGCACGTCATCAGGCCCAAGCGTCTGTTCTGAAACAGATGTTCCTAGAAGCCGGCCTGCCTGTGATGGAGAGCTCAACCACCCATATTGTGCCGCTTTTGGTTGGCGATGCTGTGCGTTGCAAAGCGATATCTGATCGACTGCTCGATGAGTTTGGCATCTATGTGCAGCCGATCAATTTCCCCACTGTCCCACGCGGGACAGAACGACTGCGCTTTACCCCAAGTCCATTGCATGATGATGGCCTATGTCTGAAGCTGGTCGAGGCTGTCAGGGCTGTCTGGGGCTCTACAAGTCAGGTTCGGGTGGCCTGATCGTGGGAGAGCCCACCGCACATGACGGCATGTTGCGGGATTTGATGCAGCGCGAAATCTATTTGGAAACCCAAATCCGCGGCCCTTATGCTCAAGTCCGGGCCATAGATGCTCAAACAGGTTTGGAGGTCGCTGTTACAACTCCGGCCTCAGCCGCGCAATTCGATCAGAAGCGGCTGGCTTTACGAAAATTGGGACAGGCACTGATCGCCCATGGTGTTATGCTGGACCCCGACAGGGCAGCGCCAACCAACCTGGAGATCGACAACCGACCTGCAGACAAAGCGGGCAAGGGAACAAAAAGCCCTCTACCCGCTCTGCCGAAACGCGGCATTCTAACCTGAACTACTACAATACCAGACGTCGATTATATTTGGGATAACAAACTATAGTTCAGATCGATCTAGCGTCCTCGTACACCCCGACCAAGGCCAATCTGCTTTGCAAATTCACTGCGCCTTTTGGCATAATTGGGGGCCACCATCGGATAATCTGCTGGCAAGTTCCAGCGACGACGATACTCTTCCGGAGAAAGATTATACTTAGAGCGCAAGTAACGCTTAAGCATTTTGAGTCGTTTGCCGTCTTCTAGGCAAATAATGTAATCATCCGTGACTGACTTTCCCAAGCTCACAGCGGCCTTTGGCTTTTCTGAAGGCTTCTCAAAGTCATCGTTTGATAATGTAATCAAACTTTTGTGGATGCTACGGATAAGATCGCTCAAGTTTTCGGCGCGGATCTCATTGGCGTTGACATAGGAGGAGACGATTTCAGTCGTCATTTCCAGTATATCAGAGCTGTTGTTCTCTCGTTGATTTCTCATTTTCACGCAATCCCTTCAATTGGTATTTGCCTCCATAGCTATATCCGACTCTGTCTGTTTCGCATGGGTAGTTAAGCAATTAAACTTCAAAATTTCTTTTTAACGTTAAGTTTGTTTGGTTGATGTCAGGTCGCGTAGATACTTAAATAAATGAAAATAAAAGAGAAATTTTTTGTCCCCTATCAAGAGCTCAATGTGAAAATCTCGAAAACTGAAATTTTCGATAATGTTAATCTTGAATATGAGTCAAGTTATACATCTTACCTTCTGGTATGCGTGGCAGCTACAGTGGTTGCGGACCATGATAGGCTTCATGTAGAAAGGGCCAAACGGAGTCCATCACGCCATGACAGCCATCATCGAGTCACAATATTCTGTAAAGAAAGAATTTTTCTCGTCCGGTCTGCGCGAGAAGGATCCAGGCCTTGCGACAGCTATTGCCGAAGAACTTCACCGTCAGCAAACCCAGATTGAGCTGATCGCCTCTGAGAACATTGTTTCGAAAGCGGTTCTGGAAGCCCAAGGCTCGGTTCTGACAAACAAATATGCCGAGGGCTATCCTGGCCGGAGGTATTATGGCGGCTGTGAGTTTGTTGATGTTGCCGAGACTCTGGCATTGGAGCGGGCGCGTGCTTTGTTTGACTGTGCCTATGCCAATGTCCAGCCCCACTCGGGAGCACAAGCCAATCAGGCTGTATTTTTGGCGCTTTTGAAGCCCGGCGAAACCTTTATGGGTCTTGATTTGGCAAGTGGGGGGCACTTGACCCATGGTGCGCCAGCCAACCAGTCGGGAAAATGGTTTAAGGCGGTGTCATATGGTGTTCGACCTGACACCCACTTGATCGATTATGATGCGGTGGAAGCTCTGGCAAAAGAGCATCAGCCCAAGATTATCATTGCGGGGGGCTCGGCCTATCCGCGTCAAATCGATTTTGCGCGCTTCCGGGCCATTGCGGATATGGTGGGTGCTTATTTCATGGTCGATATGGCTCATTTTGCTGGGCTGGTTGCGGGCAAGGCCCATCCCAATCCGCTTGATTATGCCCATGTTGCCACAACCACGACCCATAAGACCCTGCGCGGCCCACGCGGGGGCATGATCTTGTCGCGCGATGAGGCCTTGGGCAAGAAGTTCAATTCGGCTGTCTTCCCCGGTTTGCAAGGTGGCCCGCTGATGCATGTGATCGCCGCGAAGGCTGTTGCTTTTGGTGAGGCGCTGACGCCAGACTTCCAAGCCTATGCGCGACAGGTGATTGCGAATGCCCAAGCAATGGCAGCTGCCGTGAAAGTGGGGGGCTTCGACCTCGTGTCAGGTGGGACTGATACTCATGTGGTTTTGGTCGACCTGCGCCCGAAAGGTTTGACCGGCAAAGCCAGTGAAGCCGCCCTTGAGCGGGCAGGCTTTACCTGCAACAAAAACGGTGTGCCGTTTGATCCTGCCCCGCCCACGACGACATCGGGGGTGCGGCTTGGGTCGCCGGCTGGGACCACGCGCGGCTTTGGGACCGAGGAATTTACATGGATCGGGAGCAAAATTGTCGAAGTGTTAGACGCTTTGGTTGGAACCCCGGACGGAAATCCAGAGGTAGAAGCCCGCGTTCGCCACGAGGTTGAAGCCCTATGTGCGCGCTTCCCATTTTATTGAGACTGCTTCCGGCATCAGGCTGTTGGGGCTTGGTGCTCTAAGTGGGACCGAAAGGATAAGCCATGCGGTGTCCATTTTGCGGCTTTGCCGACACCCAGGTGAAAGACTCCCGTCCAGCTGAAGATGGCGCGTCGATCCGGCGGCGGCGTCAATGTCCTGCGTGTGGTGGTCGTTTCACAACCTTCGAGCGGGTGCAGCTGCGCGAGCTCAAAGTGATCAAACGTGATGGGACCCGCGAATTGTTTGACCGTGACAAGTTGCAGCGATCGGTCACCATCGCTCTGCGTAAGCGTGATGTGCCGGAAGAACGGATTGATCATCTCATATCAGGCATTGTGCGGCGACTTGAAACCTCCGGCGAAGCGGAAGTCTCAACGAGCACGGTTGGTCAATTTGTTCTCGATGCATTGGGTGAAACCGATCCTGTGGCGTTTGTGCGCTATGCATCTGTTTACCGTGACTTTCGCGAAGCGGAAGATTTCAACCGGTTTGTCGATGATGAACTGGGGGCTTTAAAGGAACGCCTCAAACTTCAGGGGCAGGTGCGTGACGATTAGGTCGGTGCCAATGCGCCCGCGTGTCACCTTGAAGCTTGCGACCAGCCTCGACAGCCGCATCGCCACACGGTTAGGGGAAAGTAAGTGGATTACCGGGCCTGCCGCGCGGGAGGAAGTTCACCGAATGCGCGCGGCTCACGACGCGGTGCTGACGGGAATTGGCACTGTTTTGGCTGACGATCCCTTGCTGACAGCACGGACTGATCCGCCAGTGGCCCGCCAACCGCTCCGCATTGTCCTCGACCGCCAAGCCCGCCTTGGGTGGGATAGCCAGCTCATGCGCTCACTCGGGCAGGGAGGCATAGTGTGGTGTACGGCCCAAAGTCCCATGCCGCCAAAAGATGCTTGGCCAAAGGGTCTCGTCCATCATCTTGTACCCGCCGCCCATGACGCGGGGGCCACCGCCGGTGTGGACTTGGAGGCGGTGCTTGAACGACTGATGAGTGACCATAAGGTCAAGTCTGTTATGGTTGAGGCTGGTCCCGGGATTGCGACGGCCTTCATGCGCGCAGGGCTTGTCGATGAAATTGCTTGGTTCCGCGCTCCGATTTTGCTCGGCGGGGATGGAAGGGCGGTGTTTGACAGTCTGGGGGTTGATGCCCTCAATCAGGCCCACCACTTCCAACTGATGGATCAACAGACATTCGGTCCAGATCTGCTTGAAACCTTTTGCCATCTCCCAAACCAGAAAGTCTGACCATGTTTACTGGCATCATCACCGATATCGGCAGGATTGCTGAAGCACATCGTCGCCCCGGTGCCGATACGGTCTTCGTGGTCGACAGCCGTTACGATTTGGCGAGCTTGTCGATGGGGGCTTCTATTGCCCATCAAGGTGTTTGCCTGACCTTGATTGGTTTTGAGGCGATTGAGGGCGGCTCGCGCTGGCGGGTGCAGGTGAGTGAGGAAACCTGTCGTTTAACCACCGCGCGGGACTGGGAAGTCGGCACCCTACTTAATCTCGAGCGGGCGTTGAAAATGGGTGATGAATTGGGTGGCCATCTGGTGTCGGGCCATGTGGACGGTTTGGGGACGGTTGTTTCAGTCCATGAGGAACATGAGAGTCACCGAGTGGTCATCGACGTGCCGACGCATTTAGCCAAATATGTCGCGCCAAAAGGATCCATTTGCGTCGATGGGGTATCGCTGACCGTTAACGAGGTTGATGATACATGTTTTGGCATCAACATCATTCCGCACACGTGGACCGTGACAACATTGGGTCGCCTCAAGCCGGGTGTCCATGTTAATCTTGAAGCGGACCAAGTTGCGCGCTACGTCGAACGCATCCTATCAAGGGCTGGCTGAGCTCTATCTCTTTTAACCCGTGGACCTGACGATGACACTTCAATTCGATCCGCCCCATCTTTTGCTCGTGGTTGGCGATTTCTATGCCCATATTGCTGAAGAATTGGTGGCTGGTGCCGCTGAGGCGATCAAAGCGGTCAATGGCACGTATGACATCATCAAAGTGCCCGGTGCTTTTGAGATCCCGGCTGCCATTGCCCATGCAGAGCGCGCCACCCATCGTCCGGCAGGCCGGCATTTTGATGGCTATGTTGCGCTGGGTTGTGTCATCCGCGGCGAGACCACCCACTACGACTATATTTGTTCTGAAAGCGCGCGCGCTTTAATGGACATGTCGGTGGAGGGCCTGCCCATTGGCTATGGCATTCTGACTGTTGAGAATGAAGCCCAAGCCTTGGCACGGGCACGGCGCGACCAAAAGAACAAAGGCAAGGATGCTGTCGTTGCCTGTTTGACCATGCTGTCAGTCAAGCGCCGCTTGAATATGGGCGGCGTATGAGCCGGTCCAAACCCACGTCCTTGACGGACGCCCGGCGTGGCGCGCGTCTGGCTGCAGTCCAAGCGCTCTATCAGATGGAAGTTTCAGGCGGCGGCGTAAAGGCGATTGTGCGGGAATTTCTCGACCACCGTTTGGGTGAGGATAGCGAAATTGGTCCTCTTGAAGTCGCTGATGCGGATTTCTTTCGCGCCATTGTCGAAGGCGTGGTGGACGAACAAGCCCTGATTGATGCCTCGATCAAGGCGCGTCTGGCCAAGGGCTGGCGACTTGATCGTATAGATTCCATCGTCCGCGCCGCTGTTCGTGCCGCGACGTGGGAGCTCTTGCGGCGGGCCGATGTGCCAGTCGCTGTGGTGATTGATGAATATGTGGGGATCGTCAACGCCTTCTTCGAAGGCCCTGAAGGTGGATTTACGAACGGTTTGCTCGACCGTTTGGCGCGTGAACTCAAGGCCAATGACTTGCGTCATGTGACGTCCTAGATCGTGCTTGGCCCTTATTGAACCAATTTGGGTGTCGACATAAATGATGGAGGGGCTCTCAGCTTACAGACCTGAGAGCTGCAAGGAGGCGACGTGGCAGACCCGTCTCTGGAATTTGAGCTGATCGCCCGCCTTTGGCGGCCATTGAGCAACGAGCATGCAGGCAGCTTTGGTTTGCGGGACGATGTGGCTCAATTGCCCGTGTCATCCAAGGGCTTCGTGGTCACGGCAGATCAAGTGATTGAAGGTACTCATTTTCTGCCATCTGATCCCCTTGAATGGGTCGGGCGGCGGCTTGTACGGCGCAATGCATCTGACCTCATTGCCAAAGGAGCCCATCCTGTAGCAGCCTTTCTGGCATTGGCTTGGCCGACGGGCCGCTCGCGGCATGAGCTGACTGATTTTGCGTCAGGCCTCGGGCAGACGCTTGCGTCAGAATGTGCGAATTGTCCTTTGATGGGGGGCGATACAAGCACAACGCATGGACCGCTGGTGGCGAGTTTAACCCTTATTGGGCAACCCTTGGCCGCGACAGGTCTGCCCATCTTGCGCAGCGGAGCGCGTGTGGGTGACCGGCTGATGCTGGCCGGATATGTGGGTGACGCTCATCTGGGACTGCAAGTCCGCTTGGAGCGGCTTGCTTCCGACGGACTGGCCGGTGCTGTTGCCTTTGCCCAAGCACCGGCACCCCCGCCATTGGCCTTTGCTGCGCTTGTGGCCCAATATGCCAAAGCCAGCCTTGATGTATCAGATGGTTTGCTGGCCGATGCCCGTCATTTGGCTCAAGCGTCACAGGTGCGCGCAACCCTCGAGCTCAATAGCCTTCCTGTGTCGCAAGAGGCACAGCTGTGGCTTGCCGCACAACCTGATCGCATCTCGGCCCAATTGGCCTTGGCGACGGGGGGAGAAGACTATCAACCCTTGATGGCCATTGATCCTGCCGACGCGCAGTCGCTGACGTCTGCAGCCAAACAATTGGGTGTCACAATCACGGACATCGGCAGCATTGAAGCTGGGACAGGATTGGGCGTCACAGCTGGTAATCAGGAGATTGATCTTCCCAACCGCTTGGGTTGGCAGATCCGCGCCGACTGATCAACGGCGCATGAATGCTGCCTGTTCCAGCGAGACGCGCACCACGCGCAGTCCGGGCTTGAGCCCATTGACCACACTTGTCACCAGCCGCACGACCGCTGCGGTATCAAATGTGCCAGGTGACTTACCAATCGGAATTGGCGACCGACTTGAAGCTCGCGTAATCCCGTCGCGCACCAAGAAATGTTGTTCGCGCACGAAAGCAGCCGCATTCAGGTCTGACATGCGAATCTTGAGAGTCACGAACAAATAATTGACGAGAGCTCCATCCCGGGCGAGGGGGAGCACGACATTGGTCAATTCAGCAACCAGAGGCTCGCCGGCCTCTTCTTTCTTTTCTTCAGCCGCAGCGGACATTTTCGGGCCCAGCATCAAAGTTGCGGCACTGGCGGCGCTGAGAGCGATAGCGGATCGACGCGATGACATAGACATGGGGATGATGTGCCATAGGAATCTCGCTGAATGGTTAATCATGCAGCGGCGCTGCCTAATCACTGCCAAGTCTTCCCACAAACAGTCGCACCACGTTGCCAGTCGCCAAATCGCCCCCTAAAGAATAAGTCCTTAACAAAATGGGGAACATGGGTAGAGCCAGAGATCAACTTTGGCCGCACATGAACCGGGAAACGAAAGAGGATAAACATGGACGTTAGCGTCATGAGTGTGGTCGCGGCCATTGGTGCCGGGATCATTGCATTGATCTACGGCTTCATCACCGTACAACAGGTTCTCAAATCCAGTCCTGGCAATGAGCGGATGCAGGAAATTGCTGCTGCCATTCAAGAAGGGGCCAATGCGTATCTGAACCGGCAATATACCACCATCGGCATCGTCGGCGTGGTGATCGCTGTTGTTCTGACCTTCCTGTTCAGCATGCCCACTGCCATCGGTTTCGTGGTCGGTGCCGTGCTGTCGGGCGTGGCAGGCTATGTTGGCATGCTGGTATCGGTGCGGGCCAATGTGCGTACAACTGAAGCGGCTCGCAACAGTCTGGCCGCTGGTTTGTCCATGGCCTTCCGTTCTGGGGCAGTCACCGGCATGTTGGTTGCCGGACTCGCGCTGATCGGTGTTGCTGGCTATTATTATGTCCTCACCCAAGTCATGGGACTTGAACCAACCAGCCGTGAGGTGATCGACCCACTGGTGGCTTTGGGCTTCGGTGCCTCGCTGATCTCGATTTTCGCCCGTCTTGGTGGCGGCATCTTCACCAAGGGTGCAGATGTGGGTGGCGATATGGTCGGCAAGGTTGAAGCCGGTATCCCTGAGGATGACCCCCGCAACCCGGCCACGATTGCCGATAATGTTGGCGACAATGTCGGCGACTGCGCCGGTATGGCGGCCGACCTGTTTGAAACCTATGCCGTGACTTTGGTTGCGACTATGGTGTTGGCGTCGATCTTCTTCAAGGAAGCTGGCGCGGCTGTGATGATGTCATTGCCTTTGGCCATTGGTGCCATGGCAATCGTGACCTCGATCATCGGCACATATTTTGTCCGTTTGGGCAAAGACAACAATATCATGAATGCGCTCTATAGGGGCTTGATTGCGGCCGGCGTGCTATCGGTTGTTGGCCTTTATGGTGTGGTTCAAACCACTGTCACCCAAACTTATGTGACCTCTGGCGGTGTGTCGATCACGGCCATGAATTTGTTCCTGTCAGGCCTGTTGGGTCTGGTGGTGACCGCAGCAATCGTGTGGGTGACTGAATATTACACCGGCACTGACTATCGTCCCGTGAAGTCGGTGGCCCAAGCCTCGGTATCAGGCCATGGGACCAATGTGATCCAGGGTCTGGCTGTCTCCATGGAAGCCACAGCCCTGCCAGCACTGATCATCGTAGGTGGCATTCTTGCGACCTATAATCTGGCTGGCCTGTTTGGGATCGCCATTGCCACAACCACCATGCTGTCGGTGGCTGGCATCATTGTGGCTCTTGATGCCTTTGGCCCGGTAACAGACAATGCCGGTGGTATCGCCGAAATGGCCAATTTGCCGCCTGAAGTGCGCAAGACGACTGATGCGCTTGATGCGGTTGGCAATACCACCAAAGCGGTGACCAAGGGCTATGCGATTGGCTCAGCCGGTCTTGGTGCTCTGGTTCTGTTTGCGGCATATACGGAGGACTTGAAATATTTCTCCTCCAACGCGGCGGAATATCCCTTCTTTGCCGGTGTTGATGTCAGCTTTGACCTGTCCAACCCTTATGTCGTTGTCGGTCTGCTGATCGGCGGCCTGTTGCCCTATTTGTTCGGCGGCTGGTCAATGACAGCGGTGGGACGGGCCGCAGAATCAGTGGTGCAGGAAGTGCGCCGCCAGTTCAAGGAAATCCCCGGCATCATGGAAGGTAAAGCCAAGCCAGATTATGGCCGTGCCGTGGATATTCTGACCCAAGCAGCTATTCGCGAAATGATTGTGCCGTCGCTTCTGCCGGTGCTGTCGCCCATCGTGTTGTTCTTCGCCATCACTGCCATTGCAGGGAAGGCTCAAGCGCTTGCTGCGGTTGGTGCCATGCTCTTGGGCGTGATTGTGACGGGGCTGTTTGTGGCTATTTCCATGACCTCCGGCGGCGGGGCTTGGGACAATGCCAAGAAATCCTTTGAGGACGGCTTTGTTGATCGCGATGGCGTCAAGCATATGAAAGGCTCTGATGCCCACAAGGCTTCGGTGACCGGTGATACTGTGGGTGACCCATATAAGGACACCTCTGGGCCTGCCGTAAACCCGATGATCAAGATCACCAATATTGTGGCTTTGTTGCTCTTGGCTGTTCTTGCTCATCAAGGCTGATCGAGGCGTACCCACAAGATCGAAAGTCCCGGCCCTGTGGCCGGGACTTTTTTGTGTGTGCAGGCGGGTAGGGCTCTTGCCCTTGGCTTGCCGCAATGGGGGGCCATAAGGTGGTCTCAAGACGGGTTTGAGTTGCCTGTGTTTGAAAAAAGCATTTGCCTCAGCCGGGATGGCAAGGGCAATGTCGCGCCCAAGATTTGGTATGGAACACAGCGTCAGGAGAAGCACAGTGCCGATAGGTCGGTGTTCAAATCAGCCAGAGGCATGCGAAAATGCCCGTCTGGAATTGGATCTGCCCTATGCAGGCCCCGACAGCGTTTGCCCCCTGTGTCGCAGCCCGCTGGCGCTTGTCGGCGAACCGTTGGTCACGACGGCACAGCCAACGGCCTCCAGCTGGCCTGATGCAGAGGCTCAACACTTTGGCACCCGCAGCCTACCGCCATCGGGCACGCAGATGGCATCAGAGACAAAAGAACCATCGGCTCTTGCTGGGTCGGCAATGAACGTGACCCGCTGGGCAGCCATTGCCGCCTTGATCATTTTGGTCGGCTTTATCGCATGGCGCGCCTTTGGTCCCAAGCCCGACAATTCCGCATGGGTCGATCCATCCGGTCTGTCTGCCAACAGCGAGGGGCTGGCCATTGAACAGATTTCGCCGCCGCAATTACGCCGCGTCATTGAACAAACCGCCGCCCGTGTGCTGCCCGATTCTGAAAGTGCGCAGATTATGGTGTTGCCGGTGGATACGATTTTGGACGTCACTGGAAAGCTGAGCCAAGGCGCGCAAATCTGGCTCCGTGTTACCCTGCCGACGGATCGGTCGCGGTCGGGCTTTGTGCGCGAAGATCATTTGGATCTGTTGGGTGAGGGAGAGGCTGACTACTCCAGTCTTGATCCAACTGCAGGTAACACGATTAACAGCGTGGTGATGCCGGTTGCCCCGGTACAACTTGGCCCGATGGCCCTCGCGCAGCCCATCACCTTTCAGATACTCAAAGGCCCTGCAACCATCTTTCAGACTCCAGCAGCAGATGGCGTTCCCATGGGCAATGTGGCTGAAGGCATGCTCGTCAATGTGATCGCCCAGCAAACTGTGGCAGGCGTTCTTTTTAATCAGGTCCAGCTCACCAACGGACGCACAGGCTGGATTTTGGGTAGTGCAGGGGTCTCTTTGACGCCTGTGGGCCCAACTGGCCAAGCCGGGACAGCCGGGGCTGGGGTGCTTCCAAATGGGACTTCAGGTCAGGATGGCATTGTTCCGCCTGATCCTGCCGAGAGTGCTCCGCCGAAGGGTCCGATGGCGGTGAGTGTCGGCACCTTGATGCGCGTCGATGGGGCACCTGCCAGTCTGCGGGCCAGACCGGGGGTGACATCGGAGGCTGTTTTGGAAGTTTTGCCTGTTGATACACTGATGCCGGCTGAGGATGTCCGGATTGTGGCGGGTGTTCCTTGGTATCAAGTGACCTCGCCTAAGGGGAATCAAGGTTGGTTGCCGGGCAGGGCTTTGGCGATCAATCAGTAGGGGCGGGCGTCTGCTGTGAGCGTCCCCTTGTTGCCACCCCGTTCATGCTGGTAAACCGCTGCACCAAGAGGTACGGCTCCTTACTTGGTCACGCGCCGTCACAATGGGAATACACCGATGCTATCACAGGATTCCAGGTCCCTGCGTGAGCCCGGCTCAGGCGCATCGGGAGGTGCTAACCGGGTGATGGTTATGCTGGCTGCCGCCGCTGTGGCCATCGGCGTAAGCGTTGCCGCTTTCATGGGGTTTCGCGCGCTTTTCATGAAGGATGAAGTCGCCGCCCCAGAAATTGAGCAGGCCAAGTCCTATAGTGCACTGGGGCGAACCGACGTGCGAAAAACCCCTGATTTGGCAGCCCCCATCGCGCTGATTCTCAAGGAAGGCACCATCGTTTCTGCCCAAAGTGCTGGAGTGCGAAATGGGGTCGAATGGTTGAGCTTGACCGCCATTGACGGCGCAAAGGGCTTTGCGCCGAAAGCACTTTTCCGTGAAATCGTCACAAGTAACGCAAGTGGCAAAGTAACCGGTGGGGTGCGCCACATCGTGACGTCTACATTGCTGAATTTGCGCGAAACCCCTTCCATGTCGGGCAAAATTGTCGGGACGGTCGATGGGGGGACGCGGCTGATTTCAGATGGCATGGTTGAAGCAGAAGGTGAGTTGTGGCTGCGTATCCCGCTGGATGGGGCCAATATTGTCTATCTGCTGCAACGTTTTACCACGGCCGATGACGATGCAATGATGGACGATATGAATATGGCCACATCGAAGATTGGTGTGGCAGGTCGTGCCCTTCAGATTGTCAATGTCCAAGCCACACCGCTGCCAAATTCGCGTGTGGTGCGCGCCTTGCAGGCCGGAGAAACCGTGCGGGTGATCGGGCAAACCCAATCGGGCGTTGCATGGTATGTCTTGAAGCTAAGTGATGGCAGTCAGGGTTTTGCGCCGAAGGCTGCGATTAGCCTTGTGGACGGGGGCTCACGCTGGGTCTATCCAGATGGCTCTGAAGCTCCAGGCCCCAATGTGCCACAAGGTCAGACCGAACCACTTGATGCTGCGACCCTGGCCCAAATGAAGGCAGCCGCTGCGGCGGTGGCAGCAGGGTCCGCCAGCAGCGAGGGGCCAAAGGCCAACACCACCCCAGGCGAAGCCAGCGATACTGTCCTGCCTGTCACTCCGAATGCCCCAGTGCCCAGCCCTGCCGTAGCAGGTCCACAGCCCTGAGGTTTGGGGGCTTGTGAGCGGCCCACCCGATTGCGCCCCCTCACGATACATTGATTGAATCTATAGACCGGATAGTCAAAATCAATTTGATCTTTGCGCCACATTCTGGTGTTGCTCGCGACCAACCTGCCTGCGACGGCCGACGCACAACGTCTGGCATGCAAAGTTGGGCCAAGGTTAGCTTCGATTCTCAGGAGAGACATGATGAGCCTCGCAACCAGCAAAACACTCGAAAATCTCAAGGAAGCTTTCGCCGGTGAAAGCCAAGCCAATCGCCGCTACCTGTATTTCGCACAAAAGGCTGACGTGGAAGGCTATAATGACGTGGCCACCGTGTTCCGCTCAACCGCTGAAGGCGAAACCGGCCATGCCCATGGTCACCTCGAATTTATGGAAGCTGTGGGCGACCCTGCAACGGGCCTGCCAATCGGCACCACCGCTGACAATCTGAAAGCGGCCATCGCTGGGGAAACCCACGAATATACCGACATGTATCCCGGTATGGCGCGCACGGCCCGTGAAGAGGGTTTTGACGAGATTGCTGATTGGTTTGAGACCTTGGCAAAGGCTGAAAAGTCTCATGCCGGCCGCTTCCAGCGCGCATTGGACAGCATGGACGCTTGATCTTTTGATCGCGTGATCAGGCAAGGGGCTGGGCATGTCTCAGCCCCTTTGCCTGTGAGGCCAGTCTGGTCGGCTTTTTCTAAAGAGGTTGGTGTCGGCGTTGCAGGGAGGAGTTAAGCGTGGCTGAAGAGATGAAAAAGGCACCCCGTGAGGGCAGTCTGGATGCCCCGTTCCGCCATCCCATCCCGTGGCAGGAAGACAGCTATTATGACTTAGCGCTCATCGAGCATGAGATGGAGCGTGTGTTTGATATTTGTCACGGCTGTCGGCGTTGCTTCAATCTGTGTGATTCCTTCCCCAAATTGTTTGACCTGGTCGACGAAAGCCCAACCGGCGAACTCGATAGCGTGCCCAAGGCTGCTTATCAGGAGGTCGCTGACGCTTGCACCTTGTGCGATATGTGCTTCTTGACCAAATGTCCCTACGTACCCCCACACGAGTTTGACCTCGATTTCCCCCACCTCATCCTGCGTCACCGGGCTGCAAAGCGGCGGGCGGACGGCATTGATAATCCCGTGCGCGAGGCTTTGGCCGAGACCGACCGTAATGGCCGTTTGGCCCGCCCAATTGCGGGGATCGCCAATTGGGCCAGTGATGTGTCCAACAAGCCTGTACGGGCTGTGATTGAGACACTGACCGGCATTGATGCCGAGGTTGAGCTGCCGAAGTTTCACACCACGACAGCTTCTGACCACTTGGCCACCACAACCCAGGGCGATGAAGCTGGACCAGCCTATGGCAAGCGTAAGGCGGCCCTCTATGCCACCTGCTTTGTCGATTATAATGCCCCCAATACCGCCGTTGCAGCCGCAGAGGTTTTGGCCAAGCAAGGAATTGCCTCTACTTTGGTCTATCCTGAGTGTTGCGGCATGCCACAATTGGAATCGGGCAATATCGCCGAAGTTGCGGCGCGCGCCGCCCGTGTTGCCGCTCATTTTGAACATTGGATCGATAGCGGCCATGACGTCATTGCACTGACAGCATCCTGCGGCCTGATGATGAAGTTCGAGTGGCCCCTGATCCTGCCCGATAATCCCCAGGTGAAGAAGCTGGCCGCTGCGACACGCGACATTTCCGAATATATGGTCGATCTGTCGAAGACGTACGGACTGGCTCCCGGGTTGCAGCCTGTTGAGGGCGGTGTAACCGTTCACCATGCGTGCCATGCGCGCGCTCAAAACATGGGTCAGAAATCGGCTGAAATGCTGAAACTCATTCCCGAAACGAAAGTGGATGTGGTTGAACGCTGCTCTGGCCATGGCGGCACATTTGGTGTGCTTAAAGAGACCAAGCCGCTGGCATTCAAAGTCGGTAAGCCCGCCGCCAAACAGGTGGCCAGCAAGGATAATGACACTCTGTGTTCGGATTGTCCTTTGGCCTGCAAACATTTGGGCCAGATGTTGATTGCGGAAACCGGTCCGGACAAGGCTCCAGCCAAACAACCCTTACAAGCCCATCCCATCGAGATTTTGGCCCGTGCTTACGGCCTAAGCTGAGGAAAAAGATATGCCAGCATCTTCTCGCACCATTACCCGCGCCGACCTTCTGTCTGACGCAGAGTTCGCGAAAGTTCGCAAAGAACGCCGAGCTGAGCTTCTGCCAATCAAGAAATTGCGCCGGATTGACCTTGGACCTGTCTGCACCGTCTATTTTGAGACGTTTGAGACCATGCTGTTCCAGATCCAGGAAATGCTGTTGATCGAGAAGGGCGGGGAGGAGCAAATTCAGGATGAATTGGCCGCCTATAATCCACTGATCCCGCAAGGCTCGGAATTGGTTGCCACCATCATGTTTGAGATTGATGAACCAACGCGCCGGGCCAATATTCTTGCCCGACTGGGCGGAATTGAGGATCACTTCTTCCTTCAGATTGGCGCTGATAAGATCCGTGCAATCCCTGAGGGCGATGTGGAACGCACCCGATCAGACGGCAAGGCCTCCTCGGTCCATTTCATGCATTTCCCGCTCGAGCCTGCCCATATTGCTGTGTTTCGTGACCCGGCGACCCAGATCATGGTGGGCAGCGATCATGAAAGCTATGCCCATCTAACCATTTTAAGCCCAGCAACCCGGGCGGAACTTGCGCGGGACTTTGCCTGAGAAGGTATGTGTTCTGCGTGCGCGGGGCGGGCGGCCTAACAGCCTTCCTCAACCCACAGCTTGATCAAATGATGCGCAATGGCAATCGGCGGGGGAGCCCGCAATATTGCCCCATCGCGTGTGCAGCCTTGTTCTGAAAGGAGAGCGCGCGCTTCGTCACGGGAAAACCACATCGCTTGGGAAATCTCGTGCGGGTCGATGGTAAGGTCATAGGATTCGACTTCCGCAATCAGGCCGATCATCAATTGAGATGGAAATGGCCAGGGTTGATTGGCGACGATGCGCGCTTTGGTCATGCGCACGCCTGCCTCCTCATTGAGTTCGCGGGCGCAGCCTTCTTCAATGGTTTCACCCGGCTCGATAAAGCCTGCAAGTGCGGAGATATAGCCTGAACGAAAGCCTATTCCCCGACCAAGCAAGCAGTGATCGCCTTTCACTGCCAGCATAATGGCAACGGGGTCTGTCCTGGGAAAATGCTCCGTTTTGCAGTCAGGACAGACACGTTTCCAACCTGATTCTGCGGCTTGGGTCTCATGGCCGCAATTGGCGCAAAACCCGTGGCGAGCGTGCCAATCCAATAGGCTTTTGGCTGTCCCCGCAACTGCCAGATCGGTGAGGTTAAGAATGCTGGCCGCAGCGCGCAAGTCCTCAGTCTCACCTAAACCTTGGATTGGGCTGTCCTGCCAATCAAATCGGGCGGGCAGACTGGTGGCAAAAGTAGCCCGACCCTGGCTATCCAGCCCCATCAAAATGGGTGGTGGGCTCGACCGTGGCAGAAATCCGCCTCGGCTCGCGCAAGCTAAGCGAAGCAAACTGCGGCTGCCATCGGCTGATGGGGCCGTCGACAAGACTGGCTTGCCCTCCTGTATCAGGATCAGATCGCTGTCGGGGTGATTGGCCAAGGCTTCGATGGCGGCGATGTCTCGCCGCAAGGCGCTGGCCCGATCCAACGGATAACCGGTGAACGGCATAGGGGCAGAATGGACGCTCATACATGCACCTGACCTAGGCCGGCCCCGATGGTCAAGTCTGAAATCAGCCGTCGCGCAGATGGCAAGCATGCACAGGAATGCGGTTGAGTACACTTGAAAAGCGCAGGCCAACTTGCGATATGGGGGGTGGAGATCGGCGGTGGACATGGTCCTCGCCAATTCGGTCAGGTCCGGAAGGAAGCAGCCGCAACGAGTTTTGCCGTGGGTCGCCGTTCGGTCTCCACCCCTGCCTTCTGGCCATTGTCGGGCTTTTGGCAGGCGCGCGGTATGATGTGAAACCCGTCAATTGGGTTCAAACCCCTCAATTTGGAACCACGGCATGGCTGGCACAGATTTTGGTGGTGAACATCCCGATGATATCCACGATCTGGTTGATGAGCCGCGCGATGACCTGACGCTATCCATGTTTGGGGAAAGCTCGGAGCCGCCGAGCCCAACTGCGCCCACTGGCCAACCCTATCTGGTGTTGGCGCGTAAATATCGTCCGCAGCGATTTGAAGACCTGATCGGTCAAGAAGCCATGGTGCGAACGTTGACCAATGCGTTTGCCACCAATCGGATCGCGCACGCCTTTATGCTGACCGGGGTGCGCGGGGTTGGAAAGACCACAACAGCCCGCCTGATTGCACGTGCATTGAATTATCAGACCCCAAGCGTGAATCGGCCCTCGATCCAGCTTGATCCATTGGGAAGCCAGTGTGAGGCGATCACTCGCGGCAATCATCCAGATGTGCTTGAGCTAGATGCGGCCTCGCGCACAGGTGTGGGGGACATGCGCGAACTGCTCGACGGGGTACGTTATGGCCCGATTGCCGCCCGCTACAAGGTCTATATCATCGACGAAGTTCACATGCTGTCAAAGAGCGCGTTCAACGCCTTGCTTAAGACACTGGAAGAGCCACCGCCGCATGTGAAGTTCATTTTTGCCACAACTGAAATTCGCTCTGTTCCGGTTACCATCCTATCGCGCTGTCAGCGCTTTGATTTACGCCGGATTGAGCCCGGTGTTTTGGCCGATTATCTGGGAAAGATTGCCCGGAAAGAAGGCAGCAATATTGAGGCCGATGGCCTTGAATTGATTGCGCGGGCCGCCGAAGGTTCAGCCCGCGATGGACTTTCCCTGCTCGATCAAGCCATTGTGCAGGATCAGGGCCAAGGTGTGACCGCGACACAAATCCGCGACATGTTGGGATTGGCCGACCGCAGCCGGACTTTGGACCTCTTAGGCGCAGTGCTTAAAGGCGATGGCAAGACAGCATTGCAAGCCTTTCGCGAACAATATGATTTAGGGGCAGATCCAAGTTTGGTTTTGCGCGATTTGATGGACTTGATCCACGAAGTATCGCGTGCGGATGTCTTGGGAGCAGAGTGGCGGCCTGCTGGGGCGAGCGATCATATTGGCCAAATGCGCGCTTTTGCCGAAGCGACAAGCCCCGCAGCCCTTACCCGCTTATGGCAGATCATCCTGCGCGGCTTTGAGGAAGCCGGGCGTGCACCTGACCCGGTGCAGGCGGCTGAAATGTGCCTTTTGCGCGCCTGTGCGGCCCAGCAATTACCACCGCCGGAGGACTTAGCGCGGCTTTTGGTGGGCCAACCAATGGCGCAAAGCACCGGGAATAGCGCTGCGTCAATCTCAACGTCTGGCCCGACCGCGATAGAGGTTTCTGCGCCTGTATCGGCAGCGCCGCCGGCAGTTATCCGTGCGTCGGCACCCGCCGCGGCAGCAAATCCGGCAGCAAATCCGGCGGCTGTCGACCCATCTGCGTCACGTTCGCCTGTGGTTCCTGGCTTTGATGATCTTCTCGATGCGTTGGAAGACGCCCGCGAAATTGCTTTGGTGGCTGAGCTTGAGCGTTTCGTCAGACCTGTTTCTCTCACACCCGGTCGGTTGGTGATTGAGCTTTTGGCCAACGCGCCATCCGATTTACAGCGCCGCACAGTGGAGGCGCTCTGCGCGGTGACGCAGGAAGATTGGGAAGTTGATGTCGGCCAAGGCGGACAGGAAAGCGTGGCTGAACGCCGCAAACGTTTGGATGCCGAACGGCTTGAAGCAGCCAAGCAGACACCTGAAGTTCTGGCAGCCCTTAAAGCGTTCCCCGGTGCACGGATCCTCGAAGTGCGTGAGGCACCCGTGCCAGAGCCTGCTGCCAGCTTGGATGCACCCCCCGAAGATGGCGAAGAGGACGTTGAGCGCGACAATGTGCTCTCGGTCGATTTTGCCCGTCGGCGTGTGGGTGACTAGGCTCCATTATCGGGCCTGAACTGGGTACTAGATGCCGTCCTGCGATTATGCCATCACCAGCGGCAAGGAGAGAGATGATGATGAAAGATCTTGGCGGCCTGATGAAGACCATGCAGCAAATGCAGGCCAAAGTCGCAGATGCCCAAAAGAAGATGGAAAAGATTGAAGCTGAAGGCAGTGCTGGGGCTGGCATGGTGAAAATCACCACCAATGGCGAAGGAAAACTTTTAGCCATATCGATCGATCCCAGCCTGTGCGTACCGGACGATGTTGAAATTTTGGAAGATTTGATCAAGGCAGCTTTTGAGGATTCCCGCAAAAAGGTGGAAGCCAGCCGCGGCGATATGGAAAAGGATTTGATGGGCGGCTTACCACTGCCTCCTGGCTTCAAGATGCCATTTTGATCATGGCGGAGATGTCTGCCCGTCCACGCCGCGCCCAAGCCAGCCCGGAGATTGAGCGTCTGGTGACCCTCTTGGCGAAATTGCCGGGTTTTGGGCCACGCTCGGCACGGCGGGCGGCTTTACACCTGCTGAAAAAACGTGATGGGCTGATGCAGCCTTTGAGCCAAGCATTGGCCGATGCTGCCCAATCAGTTCGTACCTGCCAGCGCTGTGGCAACCTTGATACGTCTGACCCATGTTCGGTCTGTACCGATCCCGCCCGAGATGCCAGCACCTTGTGCGTGGTGGTCGATGTTGCCGATTTGTGGGCGCTTGAACGCTCGGGCGCCTATCAAGGGCATTATCATGTGCTGGGAGGCGTCTTGTCGGCCCTTGATGGTGTGCGTCCAGAGGATTTGCGGATTGCCAGCCTGCTCGCACGGGTTCAGGCTGGCGGGGTTTCCGAAGTGGTGCTGGCCTTGGCTGCGACTGTGGAAGGACAGACCACCGCTCATTATTTGGGCGACCTCTTGGCTGATCAGGGCGTCAGCGTCACCAAACTGGCCCATGGGGTTCCTGTTGGCGGGGAGTTGGATCATCTTGATGATGGCACGCTGCTGGCGGCCCTAAAGGCGCGCCGCAGCGTATGAAGGCTCGTATGCCTTAGCTCTTGACCACGTCAAAAGTGATGCCAGCACGGGCAATCAGGCGGGCGCGCAGGGCAGGGCCCATTACGGCACCTGGCGTCCAAATGCCACCACCAGCATCCTTGGCCTCGTTCAAGAGACACAAGGCCGATTCCGCAATCATTTTCGAGGTTGAGCCATAACCGGGATCACGATTCCCGGTGACGACGACTTCGACATCATCGCCATTGTCGCCCTTTGCAATAAACAGGACGTCGTAATAGCCGGTTTCGCGCTCTTCTTTAGAAGGACCTTCACCGGGCTTAGGCCCACCTTCTGCGCCAAGGCTTTTGTCGCCCGCAATCGCATGGGCCATGGCTTCACCCTTCTCGCCAGGGCCGGTCACCATCATTTCTTCATAGGTGAGCTCAGCGCCATATTTGTGGCCCAAAAGTGCATTGGTGCGATGAACATTGCGGGTATTGATCGGGGCCATCACAAAAGGGGCTACCCATGTGCCCATTTCCTCGTCCAAATAGGGCTTCATCCCATGGGGTTGCGTGGGGCCTTCAAAGCCTGGCGTGAGGGCAAAGGGGTTGCGCAACAGATCAAGCACGCCAGGCTCTTTCATGGCGGCCGCCATGGTAGCTTTCAGGCTTGCTGCTGTGCCGCCTGAGAACGTGCCCTTCATTTTGCGAACCCGACCTTTGACACGTGTGGCTGGCTTGCCTGTTTTGGCGATCATCGCCTCCTGTGCCATTTGCACGCCCAGATCAAACGGAATGGAATCAAAGCCACAGGAAAACACGATGCGTGCGCCGGATGCTTTAGCGGCGCTCTCATGGGCGTCGATCATCTTGCGCATCCAAGCAGGTTCTCCGCACAGATCCACATAGTCGGTGCCATGGGCTGCGCATGCTGCGACCAATTCATTGCCATACAGCTGATAGGGCCCCACGGTGGTCAGCACCACTTTGGTTGAACGCACCATCGCCTCAAGTGAGGCTTTGTCGTCGCTGTCGCAGACAACCAGCGGGGTATCCTTGGGTGCCCCGATTTCATCTCGGACGGCGGCCAACTTATCATGATTGCGCCCGCCCATCGCCCAGCGTACGCCCGCTGGGTAGGTTTCGGCAAGATATTCAGCCACCAAACGGCCGGTAAAACCTGAGGCTCCAAAAACAATGATGTCAAATTCCCGGCTCATTGCGTCTCTCCCACTGCCACGTGCATTCATTCAGCGTGAGGCTGTGTGGCGCGGATGACGGCAAAGGGCAAGAGCGCCGTAAGCTTTGTCCTCAGACGTCGAGCTCTTCGGCATAGCGGGCATTTTCCTGCAGCCACTTAAACCGCAGTTCTGGCTTGCGGCCCATCAGGGTTTCAACCAGCTCGCCGACACTTGGCAAATCGTCTTCCGGGATCACCAAGCGCGCCAATGTGCGGGTTGCAGGGTTCATAGTGGTGACTTTCAGCTGTGCCGGCATCATCTCGCCCAGACCCTTAAAACGGCCAATTTCGACTTTGGCGCGCGGGTTAAACGCTGTCTTCAACAACTCGTCCTTGTGCGCTTCGTCCTTGGCGTACAGCGTCTTGCCCCCATGAGTCAGGCGATAGAGTGGCGGCAAAGCGACATAGAGTCTGCCTGCATGGACAAGTTGGGGCATGGCACGGAAAAAATAAGTCGCCAACAAGGCTGCGATATGGGCCCCGTCCACATCAGCATCGGTCATGATGATGACCCGCTCGTAACGCAAATCCTCCAGCCGGAACTTTGAACCGGGTGCGACACCCAGAGCCAAAGCGAGGTCGGACAATTCCTGATTGCCAGCCAGTTTGTCGCCTCCAGCACTGGCAACATTGAGAATTTTGCCGCGAAGGGGCAGGACAGCCTGTGTGTTGCGGTCGCGCGCCTGTTTCGCACTGCCACCTGCAGAATCCCCTTCGACAATGAAAATCTCGGTGCCGACGGCGTCTTGTCGTGAACAATCGGCCAATTTGCCGGGCAGGCGTAGCTTGCGGGTTGCACTTTGGCGCTGGACTTCCTTTTCCTTGCGCCGCTTGAGGCGGTCATCAGCTTGGGCAATCGCCCAGTCAAGTAAGGCGCGCGCCTCTTTCGGGCTCGCACCAAGCCAGTGATCAAACGGGTCGCGAATGGCATTTTCGACAATCCGCGTGGCTTCAGCAGTTGCCAGTCGATCCTTGGTCTGTCCCACAAACTCAGGCTCGCGGACGAAGACGCTAATCAAAGCAGCGGCGGTCCCAAACACGTCTTCAGCGGTGATTTGGGCAGCCTTTTTGTCGCCAATCAATTCTCCGTAACTGCGAAGACCTTTGGCAATAACCGAGCGCAACCCCTGTTCATGAGTGCCGCCCTCGGGTGTTGGGATGGTGTTGCAATATGAGTGAAGGAAGCCATCACGATCGCCAAAGCCGCGTACGCCCCAGGTCATGGCCCATTCAACTGCTCCATGGCCACCTGATTGGGCGGTACGACCTGCAAACATGGTGCTGGTGACGGTCGGTGCCTCGCCAATGGTTGTTTGGAGATAATCGGCCAAGCCATTGGGGAAGCACAAGGTCTCTTCGACTGGAGTCAGGTCGCCCGGGCGAATCCGCTCAGGCGCGCATTTCCAGCGAATCTCGACCCCCCGGAACAAATAGGCCTTCGAGCGCGCCATGCGGAACAGGCGGGCCGGATCAAGGCTGGCACCGTCACCAAAAATCTCGGCATCGGGATGAAAGCGGACCATTGTACCCCGGCGATTATGAACAGCACCGAGATTTTCGATGGGGCCTTGTGGGATGCCACGGGAAAAAACCATCCGATAGAGTCGCTTGTCGCGGGCGACTTCAACTTCCATCCGGTCGGATAATGCGTTGACAACCGAGACACCTACACCATGTAGACCGCCGGAGGTTTGATAGGCTTTGTCAGAGAATTTCCCGCCTGCGTGCAGGACCGTCATCACCACTTCCAGTGCAGATTTATCGACATATTTGGGGTGAGGGTCGATCGGAATGCCTCGGCCATTATCGGTCACCGCTAAAGCGCCGTCAGCATCAAGTGTGACTTCAATACGTGTCGCATGGCCCGCAACTGCCTCATCCATGGCATTGTCGAGCACTTCGGCAAAGAGATGGTGCATGGCGCGTGCATCAGTTCCGCCGATATACATGCCCGGCCGCTTGCGAACCGGCTCTAATCCTTCGAGGACTTCAATGTCTTTTGCAGAATAACCAGAAGAGGCAGCCGAAATGCCACCGGGCTCAAGATCATCAAAAAGGCTTGTTTTAGGGGCGGCGCTGGCAGCCATACGGCAGAAATCCTTGCTCACGTCGAAATAGAAACCATCACGATATGGGCTCTTGTTCGGGTTTTGGGTCAAGCGTTTGTGGATGGAAGGGCGATATTCTTCGCATCAGAGACCTTGCTTTCCCGTAAACCTTGTGTTTACTTACCCGTAGGTAACAAGGGGCCGGGTGCGGTGGCTCTCCACGAGCACTGAGCCCCCACAGCGTCGAGCGGTTTGCGCTGTGCTGATTTGACTGAAGGGATCGAGTGTCGTGACACAACACCTATTAGAGACTGTCAGTGCAATGGGCAAGGAGCCATTGGGCACATTGGCTGAAGGCATTGTGAAGTGGTTTGATCCCGTCAAGGGATTTGGCTTTGTCCAAGTCCGCGATCAATCTGACAATTCCTCCGCCGAGCTTCATCAGGGCGGGGCAGGGGCAGGCGAGGTTGATGCCCTCTTACATGTCAGCGTGTTGCGTAAGTTTTCCTCGGCGATTCCGAAAGAAGGCGATGAAATAACTGTGCTCACCGCACAGGGTGAGAGGGGGCTGCAAGTGGTCAGCATCCTTGGTTTGCGCCCGGTAACGCGGCCACCGCCAGAAGATGTGGATAGTTTTCAAGCTGTGACCGTGAAATGGTTTAATCGGTCCAAAGGCTATGGCTTTGTTGGCCTCACAGCAGAGGGCCCTGAGGCTGAAGATATCTTCCTTCATGTCGCAACATTGCGTCGTGGCGGAATTGACATGGTAGATGGCGGGGAATCCTTGCGCGCTCGGGTGGAACGCAGCGCAAAGGGCGCAGTGGCAACGGCGGTCGTGCGGGGTTAGGTCCCGAAGGTTTCATTCGTGGACGGATCAAGGCTTGTCGGCAGCAGGTCAAGCCCGCTACCTTGGCGGCAATAGCCCTGTCATGTTAGGACGAGCCATGATGACCTTCTTGCGTGTTTTTCTTCTCGCCTTGGTGGCCTGTGTTGGCCTGCCGACCCTTGCACCCGCCCAAGCTGTCGCGATCGAAGGGCCACAACGTGGCCTGCGTGTGGAAAATCTGTCGATCGCCACACCCAAGGGTGTTCGCACGTTTAGGGTTGAGATGGCTGACACAGATCGATCCCGCGAAATCGGCATGATGTGGCGCACCACTGTGCCCCGCGGGACGGGCATGTTGTTTGACTTCAAGACCCCCGAACCCGCCACCTTCTGGATGGAAAACACGCTTGTTTCACTCGACCTGATTTTCATTCGCGCGGATGGCACCATCGCCAATATTGCAGCGAATGCTCAGCCTTTGTCGCGGGCGATTATTCCCTCAAACGGTCCTGTTCTGGCGGTGTTGGAAATTGGCGGGGGCGAAGCGCGCCGTCTCGGGATTGCGCCGGGGCAGAAAGTGACGCATCGGATTTTTTCCCGCAATTCAGGTTCAGGCGCACCGGCCCGGCGGTGAGACTTCAGTAAAATCTGTTCAGGGCGCTTGCCGTGATCGGGCTGGTCGCGCTATAGCCGCGCCTCTCGGGGAGTAGCGCAGTTTGGTAGCGCATCTGGTTTGGGTCCAGAGGGTCGCAGGTTCGAATCCTGTCTCCCCGACCATCCTTGCCACCGGCAGCTGTCGGTGGGCAGGGGCGGTCACCGCTCTTGCAGGCTGGTGCAGCCGCGATTGAGGCTTTCGTGCACGTCCAGCTTTGCATTTGGGTCGAACAAGCCCATGGTGACTTCGAGACTTTAGAGGCCCACATGACCTTTGCCAGAATCTATCGCCCCGCCAAAACCGCCATGCAGTCAGGTCGCGCCAAGAGCAAAAACTGGGTGCTGGAGTTTGAGCCTGCCGCCGTGCGCACACCCGATCCGCTGATGGGCTGGACGTCGACCACCGATACCCAAGGTCAAGTGCGCTTGATGTTTGATGGACGCGATGAGGCCATTGCCTATGCGCAAAAGCATCAATTGGCGTTTCAAGTGATCGACCGGCAGGAGCCAAAGCGCATTCCTCGTGCCTATGGCGACAATTTTGCCTATAATCGGCGCGAACCTTGGTCACACTGACTTTTTTACCGGATCAGGCCCAATAGCTCAGCTGGATAGAGCATCCGCCTTCTAAGCGGACGGTCGCAGGTTCGAGTCCTGCTTGGGTCGCCAGTTTCACATGCGTTGCCTGCTTTGCCAAAGCGCTCGGTCCCATTATGTAGGCCCTATGACCACACTCACTGCTCCCAACGACCTCGATATCCGCTCTGCCCGTCCTGATCAGCTGGTGGCTGGGGCCACAGGTGATTGGGAGATCATCGTCGGCATGGAAGTGCATGCTCAGGTCAGTGCGCAGTCTAAGCTGTTCTCAGGTGCCAGTGCGGCTTATGGCGGGGCACCGAATGCCCATGTCAGCCTGATTGATGCGGGCATGCCGGGCATGTTGCCCGTGCTTAATCGGTTTTGTGTTGAACAGGCGGTGCGAACGGGTCTCGGCCTGGGTGCCAAAATCAATTTGTGGAGCCGATTTGATCGGAAAAACTATTTCTATCCCGATCTACCCCAAGGCTATCAGATCAGTCAGTTTGCCCATCCCATCGTGGGGGAGGGTGTGCTCAATGTCGATTGCGACAGCGGAGAGACCATCCCCGTAAGGATCGAGCGAATCCATCTTGAGCAGGATGCTGGCAAGTCGATCCATGATTTGGATCCGCACGCCACTTATGTTGACCTCAACCGCTCGGGCTGTGCCTTGATGGAGATTGTCTCCAAACCTGATATTCGCTCGAGTGAAGAGGCTGCCAATTATTTCAAGACCCTGCGGGCTTTGGTGCGCTATCTCGGCACGTGTGATGGCAATATGGATGAAGGCTCGATGCGCGCTGACGTCAATGTGTCGGTCCGTAAACCTGGTACGCCCTTTGGCACGCGCTGTGAGATTAAGAACGTCAACTCCACACGCTATGTGGCGCTGGCTGTTGATTATGAGGCTCGTCGCCAAATTGAAATCCTCGAAGATGGCGGCACCATTACCCAAGAGACCCGCCTGTTTGATGTGAAGACCGGCAAGACCCGCTCAATGCGCTCGAAAGAAGACGCGCATGATTATCGCTATTTCCCAGACCCCGACCTCTTGCCACTTCAATTGGATCAGGCCTGGGTCGATGCGATCAAGGCAAGCCTGCCCGAACTGCCCGACGCCAAAAAGCAACGATTCCGTGCTGAGTATGGCCTGTCAGCATATGATGCGGCGGTGCTGGTTGCTGATAAAGACTCGGCCGATTTCTTCGAGGCTGCAGCCAAGGGCCGCGATGCCAAATTGGTCAATAGCTGGATGACGGTGGAATTGTTCGGCTGGTTGAACAAGCATGACAAGAGCTTGGCCGACAGCCCAGTTACGGCAGAGCGTCTGGGTGAACTGGTGGATCTCATCAGCAATGGCACCATCAATGGCAAGATCGCCAAAGAGGTTTTCCCCCGCATGATCGAGACCGGGGATGCGCCTTTGGTCATTGTTGAGCGTGAAGGCCTGAAGCAAGAGACCGATACTGGTTTGATTGAACAGACTGTTGATGCCCTGATTGCGGCCAATCCTGATAAGGTGGAAGAGGCGCGCCTCAAACCTAAGGCGCTGGGCTGGTGGGTCGGCCAATTGATGAAGGCGACGGGCGGCAAAGCAAGCCCCGCAGTCATCAATGAGGTGATCAAGGCAAAGTTGGGGCTTTAAGGATTGATCCTGGGGTGCCAGCCTGAATGCTAACGCTTTGGCTTTGGCGCAGGCGGGATAACCTCGCTTTTGATCCGCACGGGCCAGAATTCGGGTAACAGCCCGCTGCAGGCCGTCATCTCTACCAAATCGGTCAGAATGAAATTTGTACCGTCCCAGCTATAGGTTTGTGCGCTGCCACAATCGCCAATGCCACGACCTTTCGCAAAGGCGCTGATTTGCCCGGCTTCGGGATTGAGGCTGACATTGACAAGGCTGTTGGCATCTTCCTCGTCGACAGATTGGCCAGGTCGCGCAAACCCATAGGGCTCCAGCCGGGTTGGACTGGTCTGCAGGTAAAAGGCTGACCACATATTATAGGCTCCCGCCCCGCAGGGGACAGCCCAGAGCGTGCGCCCATTGCCTAAGTTAAAGCCTTCAATGCCTGTCCCGCCCGGATCAAGGCGCTCACTGTCGTTGCAGTCGTTTGTGCGCCGGTCTGCCACAAGTTTGGGGATGCGGGTGCGCGCCCCAATTTTGGTGAAGGCGACAGCTTGCACTCTGGGTGTCACCGGCGCTGCCGGGACGCGATCACGTGTTAGCTTACCAGCATCAATCCAAGCTGCCTGCGTCCCGGTGCGTCCTTGTACAGCCTCAATCGCCCGCATGGCGGCCACAAAGCCGGCTAAATTGGCAAAAGATTGCGCGCGTTGGCCATTGGCATGAACATAGACAACCGCCTGACCCGCTTTGGCAACGGCCATAAAACGATCCACATCGGTGTCGCGGAGCTGGCTTGCCCCGCTGTCATGAGCAATTAGGGTGAAGACGCCTCTGGCCAGCACCCGTCCATCACGGCCGACGATGCGTAAACTGGCACTGGCCGGCGCGGCCGTGCTGGCATTGATATCGCCGGAGAAAAGGATTTTCGGTCTGGCTGTAGGACCGGCTGCAAGCTCAATCCACAACCAGCCCATGTCTGTATCACTGGCAATGCCGCGCGGGCGGGCTGTGACACCCATTTCATTCAGGCCTGATATCGACACTGCCACACATGTCTTCACATTGCTGCAGGTCACGCTCCACTCGCGATAGTCTTTGGGTTCGGTTTGGGCAAAAGCGGCCTGACTTTGAAACAAGGGTGAGATCAAGGCCATGCCTAAGGCAAAGAAAGAAAATAGGCGCATGGCTGACAGGCTAGAGTGCTGCCCGTGTGCGTCAACTGTGGAATGGTAAAAAGTTCGATGCTTCAAGCCCATGTCACAATGGGGGCGATACTGTGGTGACGTTGCCGAAACGGGCCTCAAATTGCTTTTTAAGTGCGGCGTCAACGTTATCCATCGTCACGGGGTGTCCGAGATCTACCAAAGACGTGACGCCCAGACCCTCCTCGGCAATGCCGCAGGGGATGATCCCATCAAAATGGCGGAGGTCAGGCTCGACATTCACGCTGATTCCGTGAAAACTCACCCAACGTTTAACCCGCAAGCCAACTGCGGCAATTTTGTCCTCGCGGCGGGCAAGCCCCGGATATGTGCGATCTACCCAAACACCCACACGGCCGCATCGAATCTCGCCCTTAATGGCAAAATCACCCAATGTATCGATCACCCATTGTTCCACGCTTTGAACAAAGGCGCGAATGTCGCGGCGGTGGTGGCGCAAATCCAGCATCAAATAGACAACGCGCTGACCGGGCCCGTGATAGGTATATTGGCCACCTCGGCCACTTTTGTGCACCGGTAGCGAGGCATGAGGTAAGAGATCGGCCGGTTTGGCGCTGGTGCCGGCGGTATAGAGCGCAGGGTGTTCAAGTAGCCAGACCATTTGATTCGCTGAACCATCGGCGATCTGGGCTGCACGGGCCTCCATGAAGGCCACGGCAGGCTCATATTCCACCGGTTTTGGCGAGATCGCCCATTCAATCACAGCTTTGGCTCCACTAATTACAGTCTATTGACGCGCGTTAACCAAGTTCCAACACTCTGCAGGTCTATCTAGGCCTGTGACAGACGATAGTGAACACCCCTCGCAGATTGAAAAGGTCATGGTCGAAATTTCGGTCCTGGTCGGTCGATCTTCCTTGCCGATGCATCAGCTCTTGCGGATGGGTCGTGGCGCAGTCATTCCTTTGACCGCCTCACCCAATGATCCTGTTTGGGTGCTGGTCAATAATCACCCGGTCGCTCGTGGCGACATCCAGCTGGATGACGACAAGATTTCAGTCGAAATCACTGACGAAGCCGACGTTTTCGACTATCTGGCGGGCCCCTAAGGTCGCGCCACTGCTGGCAACTGGCAAGAAGCTGGGGGAAGGGCTTCACATTGGCGGCGTGTTCTACTACAAGCGCCGCTCTTTCCGGGACGTGCTCATGGCGGAACTGGTAGACGCGCTAGCTTGAGGTGCTAGTGGGGAGACCCGTGGAGGTTCGAGTCCTCTTGGGCACACCACCGGAAAGAAGGTCATCTTATCGTGGCCCGTGAGGGCCACGTATTTCAAGGCGTGCAATGCGAGTCTGATCGCGATCAATGCACATTTCCTGAAGGGCTTACGACATGACGGAAGGTGACAGTCATGGACGATCTACAAGCCCTGGGGGCCGAGTCCACCACTTCTGATCATGGCCCAGACCGGCTGACCACCATCAAGGTGATCGGGGCAGCTGGCGATCATGATGGCCCGCTGCTGCGGCAATTACTTCTGCCAATGCACCCCGCTGATGTGGCTGAGCTTTTGGCTCATGCCCCGCGTGAGACGGCGCGCACCATCTTTACGCTCGTGGGCGACGATTTGGACGCCGAAGTCTATGCAGAGCTCGAAGACGAGTTACGCGAGCTGGCACTGGAATATATTCCTGCCAGCAAGCTCGCCCAAAAGCTGGATGACCTCGATACCGATGACGCCGCTGCCATTGTAGCAGAGCTTGATGATGAAGATCGCGCCGAAGTTCTCGCCGCAGCTTCTGCTGATGTGCGTGTGGCGGTTGAAGGCGCTTTGTCATTTGAAGAAGAGACCGCCGGTCGCCTGATGCAGCGCGAATTTGTGGCTGCACCCCAGCATTGGGATGTCGGGCAGACCATCGACTTCATGCGCAAGACTGGCGAGGATTTACCAGATCTCTTCTTCGACATTTATGTCGTCAACCCGGCCATGAAGCCAATCGGGGCGATCCCTGTTTCCAAATTAATGCGCGCCCGCCGGACGGTCTTGCTCGAAGATCTGATGGAGACCCCTGAGATCATCGTCGAACCCGAGACCGATCAGGAAGTCGTGGCCCACGCCTTCCAAAAATACCATTTGATCTCAGCCCCGGTGGTTGACCGCAGTGGTCGACTGACAGGCATGATTACGGTCGATGACATTGTGCGGGTTATTCAGGACGAGAATGAAGAGGATTTGTTGGCGCTTGCCGGGGTGCGCGATGCTTCAGCGGGGGACACGGTCTGGTCCTCGGTCCGCTCGCGCTTGCCGTGGCTGGTGATCAATCTGGCGACCGCCTTGGTTGCTTCCTTCCTGATCAGTAAGTTTGAAGCCTCAATCGAAAAGATTGTCGCTTTGGCCATCATGATGCCTATCGTTGCCTCTATGGGAGGCAATGCCGGAACCCAAACTGTGGCTGTGGCTGTGCGTGCTTTGGCAGCACGTGAGCTCAACGCAGCCAATTCTGTGCGCATCATCTTCCGCGAAGTGGTCACTGGGATCGTCAATGGCGCTTTTTTTGCGCTGCTCTTGTCCAGTGTCGCTTTGATTTGGTTTCAAAGCACTTTGTTGTCGCTCACCATTGCCTTGGCCATTTTGCTTAATTTGTCGATGGCGGGCTTGGCAGGTATTTTGATCCCATTGGCTCTGAAACGTCTGGGGCAGGATCCGGCGGTCTCATCGGGCGTCCTTGTCACATTTGTCACTGATATGGTGGGCTTTGTTGCCTTCTTAGGTCTTGCCACCTTGATCATTCTTTAGGTGCGATGCGGACGGGAAGGGGGGCATTGCACAATTCCAGCCGTCCTGCCTTGAATTTGGTCCAGCTGTCGCGCCGATTGCGCCGACTTTCCAGCACCTGCGGATAAATCGCATGATCGGTACGCAGGGCCTGAAGGTTTATTTGTTCACGCTCTGGAAGCTGGCTGCCCAACACCGCCCGGATGATACGGGGTTTAGATTGGGTCTCACCATAAAATCCCATCGCCTCACCCCCGCGCGGCAAAGTCGCAAAATGCTCCATCCCCAGCACAACGCGTCCCAAGAGCGTCACATTGCGGTCAAGACCGCGTGGACTGTGGCCGTTGACGGCGTAAAGCTCTGCTGGGCCGCCTGAATCAGCACCCTCATCACGTCCTGCCCCAACCATGGCGTAACAATGGGGTAGCCAGTAGCGCTTCTGGGCTGGGTCCCACGCAACCGGCCAATTGCGCCAAAAGCCAACCTTCGGGGCGTAGACATCGCCATCCTTGAGCTCAAAAGGTTTGAAGTCTCGGCCTATGGGGCGGTCGAACTCAGCGGTCATCTGACCGCCGCGGAAGCCAGCTTGTGTTGCAGCCGGACCATCGCCCCATTGGACGACATAATTGTCCTGTGAGCGTACAATGGATTTGCCATTGAAAAAGTCCTTAGCAACCAGTTCCTTAAGTGCTGCCACATGATTTGGGGCAAAGTCGGGTGCCAATTGGATGATAACACGGGCTGGGCCGGTGCCTGAACCGGCCGGTGGATCAAATTCGAGATAGAGCAATTGGCTTTGCTCAATTTGCTGCCAGGCATCGGCGGGGGCAGCTGTGATCAATTCCCCCGTGGTCATGCTCGACCATGTTGAGCCAATAGCGGGACGGGTTTCAGAGGCGGCAGGACTGGCAAAGCAGGCCATTATGGAGAAAGCCACTAAGGCGGACTTCTGGCGGGATTTGGTTGGCAGCATGGTCTGATCCTTGCATCGCGAATCCGCCCCACAAGGGTCGGTCATCAAACACTGCCCAAGGTAAGCAGCTTTGTCGAGGCAGCAGCCAATCACAGCGCGCAAAGCTCACGCGGCATTATTCATGCAAGCCTCAGCCCATATGGCGGAATCCGTCTCTTTTTGGAACGACTTATGTCCAGACTTACCGCATCACGGGCTGCAGTAGACCTGATTGCCAGCTTTGAGGGATTCCGTGCTCGCGCAGCACGGACCCCTGACGGGCGTTGGACATTGGGCTTTGGCCATGTTGCCACAGCACGTGAAGGTCTGACCGTGACGCGCGCTGAAGCAGAAGACCTCTTGCGTTGGGATTTGCGCCCGGTTGAGGACGTGATCCGTCAATCCGCCTTGACCCCTCTTAATCAGAACCAATTTGATGCGCTGGTCTCGTTTGCATTCAATATTGGCCTATCCAACTTCGCCACCAGTGATGTGTTGAGCTATCTGAACCAAGGGCAGCCGATTGCGGCAGCTTTGGCCATGCATGCATGGCGACGGGCGAAGGTGAATGGTCGAGTTTTGGTGGTTGACGCCCTTGTGCGTCGGCGAGCAGCAGAGGCGGCCCTGTTTTTAGAACCACTTGGCCCACGTCCAGCGGCACCAACCTCTGTCCTGACGCCCCAGATCGACTATGCCGCTGCGCTTTTGTCGCATGCCTCTGATCCACGTGCGGTTGCTTTGAGCGTCGGCGAGGACGGTGCCACAATTGAGACCGCCCCTGTGCCTGTAAGCAATGAGCTTGCACTTCATGGCGAGGCACAAACTTCCATGCCGCCTCAAACGACTGACAATGAAATCAGTCCGATAGCCTCGCGGCCTGTTGAAGAACTGGAGGCCGTGGCGAAGACGGAGATTAAGCCTGACCCAATGGTGAAACCCGAACCAGCCCAAGCTGAGCGTGTTGTGGAGCCTGGTGTGCGCTCCATGCCACTTTTGCCCGATGAGGAGAGCTTGGAGCCGGCACCTTTAGACCCTGAGCCCACATTGGCGTCTGTTATCGCGGCTGAAAAGGGACAGTCTATATCTGTGCCTCGCGCCCAAGTGCGTGAGGCTGTGCCTGGGCCAGTCCCAGCCAATGGCACAGCCCCAGTCATGCCCACCCCGGCGAATGACGGGCCGGTTCAAGCCCAAAACCAACCATCCTCCATGCAACCTGCGCCGTGGTCGGCGGCGGTCGAAGGTGCAGGTCCTGATCTGACCAGTTCCGGTATTCATATTGTCCCACCTGGTGGCGATCTGGTTGAGAAGAAGGCAGGCCCGAAGCGACTGACCTGGGTGCTGTTGGCTTTGGGGGCGATCTTGATGGCCGGTGGACTTTGGTTCGCCCATCTGTTGGGGATACTCCCGCCTGATCCAGAAGGCCAAAAAGTGACGCTTAAAGGCCTCTTTGCTGCAATAACAGCCTGTTTTGGCTTTGTGATCTTGGTCACGTCAGCGGTTGCGCTTGCGGGCGGTGAAGGTCATGGCGACGAGGCCGACTTGATGCGCTAGGCCGTCTCACCTTGGCCCAACGGGCTTGCACTCACGAGCCGGCTCGCGCATGCTAAGGCATGCTTCGAAACTCATATCCCACACTCGACTTTGACCTTGGCGAGACCGCCGAGGCCATCCGCGAAACCGTTGAACGCTTTTCGGCTGCTGAAATTGCACCGCGCGCGGCTGATATCGACCGTACCGATACATTCCCGCGCGACCTATGGCCCAAATTGGGTGAGCTTGGCCTTTTGGGCATCACGGTGGAAGAAGCCGATGGCGGGTCGGGCCTTGGCTATTTGGAGCATGTCATTGCCATGGAGGAAATCAGCCGGGCTTCGGCGTCGGTTGGACTATCCTATGGCGCTCATTCTAATTTGTGCGTCAATCAGTTGCGGCGCTGGGGAACCGCGGAACAAAAGGCGCGTTATCTACCCAAGCTGATTTCAGGAGATCATGTCGGCGCGCTTGCGATGTCAGAAAGTGGATCGGGCTCGGATGTGGTGTCGATGCGCTTGCGGGCAGAAAGAAAGGGCGACCGTTATGTCCTCAATGGTGGCAAGTTTTGGATTACCAACGCACGTCACGCTGACACATTGATTGTCTATGCCAAGACCGAGCCCGAGGCTGCTTCGCGCGGCATCAGCGCCTTTTTGATTGAGAAGGACTTTAAGGGCTTCAGTGTGGCTCAAAGCCTTGACAAGTTGGGCATGCGCGGTTCGCCAACGGGCGAGCTGGTGTTTGAGGATTGCGAAGTACCCGAAGAAAATCTGATGGGCCCGCTCAATAAAGGTGCGCAAGTTCTGATGTCGGGCCTAGATTATGAGCGAGCGGTGCTGGCGTCTGGACCGTTGGGGATCATGCAGGCCTGTATGGATGTTGTGCTGCCTTATGTTCATGAGCGGCGTCAATTCGGTCAACCGATTGGTGAGTTCCAATTGATGCAAGGCAAGCTTGCCGACATGTATGTCACATTGTCGACGGCACGCGCCTATGTCTATGCGGTAGCCAAGGCCTGTGACCGGGGGCTGACCACACGCAAAGACGCAGCAGGGGCAATTCTTTATGCCGCTGAAAAAGCCACGTGGATGGCGTTGGAGGCTATCCAATGTCTCGGGGGCAACGGCTATATCAATGATTATCCAACCGGCCGGCTGCTGCGCGATGCCAAGCTCTATGAAATTGGGGCTGGTACCAGTGAAATCCGCCGTTGGCTGATTGGGCGGGAGTTGTTCGGGGAAACGCAGGTCTAGCTTGGTTAAGTGGATAGAGTTTGAGGGGGGCTTCATGAAACGTCGCGCGCTGTTAGCAGGCCTGTTGATCGCTTCGGCTCTAATATTGCCTCAGATCAGCGTTGCTCAAGGAAGCTCCGAACCGGCACCAGCCCTCAACGCGACCGTGCCACCCGCACCAAAAGTCTTCCTGACCACCACCATGGGTGAGATTGAAATTACGCTCGATCCGGTCGGGGCCCCGAAGACCAGCGCGCATATGCTGGCTATGTTTCAGTCTGGTCATTATGTTGGGGCGGCTGTGTTCCGGATTGAACCCGGATTTTTGATCCAAATTGGCGATCTGGATGCCAATTTCAAGGGCCGCTATCCGCCGTTGAAGCCGGTTGAATTGGAAACGGCCACCAACCGCCACGCCAAGGGTGCGGTGGGACTGGCCCGCGGTGACGACCCCAATTCGGGCCATTCAAGCTTTTATTTCGACCTCGCTGAAAATGCCTCTCTCAATGCAGATCCGAAGGCTGCACCTAACACTACTGGCTATGCCAGTTTTGGTCGGGTGACGGCGGGCTGGGAGGTGGTAGAGGCCATGGCAAAAGTTGAGCGTGCGGCAAGTGGTGGACCTTTCCCGGGCAAGGCCCCTGTCACACCGATTGTGATTACGGGCGTGCGGACAGACCCACCACCGCCGCCCAAACCCAAGCCTGCCGTAAGGCCTGCGCCAAAAGCCAGCAAAAAGAAACGTTGAAAGACCTGATCCGCCAAGCCCAGAACCTAAAGAGGCAATATCTCGGTCAAAAATGTTTCCGATCGACGCCTTGTACTGGCCTATCTTCACGGTAACGTGATCTGCCAGTTCTAAAGGTCAAATGCGGGGACAAACAATGGCGGTAGACGGATTATCGGGGTTTGAACCTATTGAGGGCAAACAAGGGTTTTGGCAGACCCACCCCGCAGATCGCGATGCAGTTATCGTCATGATTGCTTTGTTGTGGTTTGGTCTATTGGCTGGGTTTGTTCCCGATATGGTGCGTGGTGTCTTAAATGGGCGCACGTATCAGCTCGTCACCCATCTTCATGCAGCCTCTGCCGTTGGCTGGATGGGCCTTTTAACTTGGCAAGCCGTCCTGATCCGCACGCATCAACCTGCTCTGCATCGGGCGCGGGGGCAACGATTTGGGTTTGTCTTGGGGGCTCTTGTGGTCGTAAGTGCGGTAGCCACAGTTTGGTTTGCCGACCATGCCCGTTTGGGTGATCCCAAGTTCAATCCCGCCGTCATGGCATTTCAGTTAGGCCATGTTTTTCCATTTGCCATTCTAACAGCCATCGCCCTTGCGAACACCCATCGCCCCGATTTGCATAAACGCCTCTTGTTGTTGGGCGTCATTGGGATTGTAGATACCGGGTGGTCGCGCTGGATTGGCGTGGATATACGGGAAATTTTGGGGCAGGGCTTTGCCGCGCAAATTCTGGGGCGCTATCCCTTGTCTTGGTTCTTTATGCTTGCGATGGCCCTTTATGACTATAACACGCGCGGGCGTCTCCATCCGGCTTTTCTGCCTGCAGTAAGTTTTACCTTAGTTAGCCAAATTTCTGCGGCATTTTTGTTCTTTACGCCGGGCTGGGCAGGTTTGGTGGTGTGGATATTGGGTGGGTAATCAAAAGCAAGCTTGTACTTGCGAGCCATTTTGATTGAGTAATGGATTTATCCTCTCACGTGTCAATAAATATTAGAATTCCTCTTTCAGTTGTTTAGGATTGATGCTGGCAATCTCACTGCTATAGTCTGTGTCATTGATATTTCAGATGGCACGGTAAATGAGTAGACCCAAGGGCAGCCGCGGCAAAGATTATGCAGCCAAACGGCAGGAATTGGTCCGTCTGATCCAAGCTCATGTCTTGGCCCATCCGACGGAGCGGTCGAGCTTGCGTCAGTTTGCCGAAGTGTGCGGTGTATCTCTGCCGACAATCCTGCATTACTTCGATAATCGCCAGGGTGTGGCTGAGGCCGTGTTGCAATTAAGTTTTCAGGACGCAGAACCCATGTTGGTTGCCAGCGCCCAGCCAATAGGCGATCTGGCCACCTGTGTGCGCACCAAACTCAATTATATCCAAATTGCGTTCCGCCGTTTCGGATTGAGCCAATTGAACATGTGGGGATTGAGTGAAGGCTTAGGCGACCAAATGTCTGGCCCAGCCTATCTGACCTATTTTCTCGAGCCCAGCCTGCAGTCGTGTGAAGCTTGTTTGAAACATTATCAGGAAGTGGGCGAAGTAGCCGCCCATATTGATATCAGATTTGCCGCACTGAATATGCTGAGCCCGCTCATCCTTTTGTTGATGCACCAAGACGGGCTTGGCGGGTGCCAAGTTCGTGAAGCGGACGTGGATGTTTTCATCGACCATCACACCCGCAGCTTCTGCCGAGCCGTCGGCGTCTGCAAGGTCGATGCCTGCCCATTGCCTTGATGCTGATGAGCCATGATCCTGTGTGATGGCGCTGCCTAAACCCGGCGTTGACTTGGCTCATTTCTCGGCCGATTTTTTGTGTCGTTGCGTGTTGCAGGGGGTGCGCGCTCAGGCTAAAGCATTCGGGTCATCTGGGGAGTAGCCAGTCGTCATGCGTGACGAGCCCCCGCGTCAACATACTCGGTCGAGAGACCGTGGCGCGTGGAAAGCGGGAAGACCGCTTAGGCGAGACCAATGGCACCGAATCTCCGCTCAGGGTTGGGCGGCGAGATTGGTGTCCGTTGGTTGTTTTATGCCGCCCAACCCAGGGAATGTTCAATGGAAGCTTTTCTCACATCCACCGCCGTGGTCACCCTCGCCGAGATTGGCGATAAGACCCAATTGTTGGCAATTGTCCTGGCGACCCGGTTTCAAAAGCCAGTACCGATCATCGCGGGGATTTTTGCCGCCACCATTGCCAACCACTTTCTGGCGGCTCTGGTTGGGTCTCAAGTAGCCGCCATCATGGACGGACAATGGTTTCGCTATGCCATCGCCGCCTCTTTCATCATCATGGCAGCGTGGACATTGATTCCGGATAAGCTTGACGATGAAGAACATAAGCCCGCGAGATTTGGTGCCTTCATCACCACACTGATCGCATTCTTCCTTGTTGAAATGGGCGACAAGACCCAAGTGGCAACGGTGGCGTTGGGCGCGCGCTTTCATGATGTTGTGTCCGTGACGATGGGCACAACATTCGGGATGATGCTGGCCAATGTTCCAGCAGTTTTCCTTGGCCACGAAGTCCTGAAATATGTGCCACTCAATATTGTCCGACTGATTGCTGCTGGCCTCTTTTTCTTGATTGGCGTCTGGGTTCTTGCCCAAACAGCAGGTTGGACCGCGGGACTTCTCTAGAAAATCGAAAATCATGTGGGGCATAGGCGGTATCCCACATGATTTTGTCTGAGACAGTACGGGTTTTGCCGTGTCGGCGCGTGACATCGACGCCACAAGGGCATGTTTTGATATGTATCACCATGGTGTGAATGGGGCAGGGTAGAAGTTGCCCCCTTTGCCACGCGACGCACATGTGTCCATCAGTGTGTGGCATTATCTTGAGGTTGTATGCTTATGGTGCAACATCTCGGTTCGTGATACGGATCTGACTATGCGCCTCATTGCTTCATGGATGCTTCTTATGCTGCTTGGCGGCTGTGCATCCTCTTCAGTGTTCACCCTGGGCACCGACCGCCCAGCGGAGGAGCTTAGGTGTGAGCAGCGCTCAGACCAGGTGTTTTTAATTTCGGGCAAAATTGATGAGATGATGGCGGCCTGTGTTCGCACCACGTTTCAGAGCACCACTCAGAAATTGATCTTGAATAGCGAGGGCGGCAGTGTCAGCGCGGCCTTGGACATCGCTGAAATCTTCGAAGGAAAGCACCTCGACATGGTGGTGGAGGGGCAATGCAACTCTTCATGTGCCAATTATCTGCTGCCACTGGCCGGCGGCATCACCTTTAGTCCCGGGTCGATCGCCCTGCTTCATGGAAGCATTGATCCTTGGACGGTCGAGAAGTTCAAGCGAGGCCGGAATGCTTTTCTCACGCTTCAAGCCAAGGCCGGGCGAAGCGAAGACCGCGCGATTGAGGCGTTTGACGAACTTATCACCGACACTGAGGCACTGCGGGTCCGGCAAGCAGAATTTGCCCGCAGAAATGCAATACCGCCCGGTTGGCTGCTCTATCGCGACGCGGGATCTGGGCGCGTGATTGGACTATCGGACCTGCCCAGGTTTGGCCGGGCGTATCTTGTCGAAGAACAAATGCTTCGATCCTGCCTTTCGGCGATGGTCACGCCCTACCAAGAGGATTTGCGCCGAAACATCCTATCTTTCCCGCGACGTTTACGGCTCTCGTGGACTGGCGTTACGCCCAGCGGCAAGGCAAGATGTACGCCCGAACCGGGCACAGGCCTTTGAGGCGTGGCACAACGGGCCAGCCCGCGTAATCTTCAAGGATTTCACAATCTTCTTCTGCCCGACAAGCGGTCTGAGTGCGTCCGATACGCGCAATCGCACGCAATAGACTCCGTCACGGCGTTGAAGGTGTGGGGCACGTGTTCCGCTCAAAGCGGCGCATGTCGGTTATGGTTCCACCATATTTGGACCGACCCCGCCGATCTTATTCCCTCGGCAGCGGGGGCTAGTAGCAGCTTGTGTACCGGCGTTGTGTACCACAAACCTAACCCGCACGATTTGAAAAGATGAAATCAAAATAACTCTTCGAGCTTGAAGAAAATGGCGGACAGGGTGGGATTCGAACCCACGGTAGGCTTCCACCTACGGCGGTTTTCAAGACCGCTGCCTTAAACCACTCGGCCACCTGTCCGCGCTTTTTGACGTCAAGCCTGAAACAAAAAGCCCGATTGATAAAATTCAATCGTTTTTTCAAGCGTTGATTTCAAACATGCCTTGTATCGTGCAACATGCAGTCGGATCAACCGGCGCATGAAGAATGTCTGCAGAAACTACTGCGGTCCAAAACGGTGGGACACAAAATGGTCCGGAAAGCGGCACAACTCTTCCACGTTCGGAAAGAGTCATTGCGAAGCAAGATCAGTGAGTTGCGTATTTCAGATCACGTGTGTTTCGGCTTAATCATTGTGGTGGCTGGCTTCTCAGTCAGTCCTGCAACAGTGCTGGCAGCTGCCCGCACCACAAGTGCCGCCACCAATAGTGAAGCTGCCTCGACCGAGGCTGCGCCAGTTAGTAAGGCGCGCCAAGCAACTGAGGCTGATCGCATTGCCCAGAGCCATCCGGCCGCCCGCTCGGTTGCGAGGCCCATAACACGTGATGCGATCACAAGCTCTCTCACCCGAGCGGCACCTGTTGAGCGCGCCGAAACCCAAAATACCTCACGGGCAACATCCATCAGCCTGCCAGCGCGCGCCGAGCGCGAGGCTGCAGCATCCCCGCGCAATATGGCAGCACCTGCTCGCATCAGCATTCGCGCGTCAGAGCCTGAAACCACACCGTCGGTCCGCCCGGCCGACGTGCAGCCTTTTCAAAAGATTGGTGCGCCCTATCAGGTCAATGGCACGTGGTATATCCCCGCTCATGAGCCCGATTATGATGAAGTCGGTGTGGCGTCATGGTATGGCCGCGACTTCCATGGCAAGGCGACGGCCAATGGCGAAACCTTTGACATGAATGTCGTCACGGCGGCCCATCCGACCCTGCCGATCCCAAGTCTGGTGGAGGTCACCAATCTGTCGAATGGCCGTTCCATGGTCGTGCGTATCAATGATCGCGGACCATTTGTTTCCAATCGCTTGATTGATCTGTCTGCCCGTGGGGCAGAACTCCTGGGATATCGCGAGCAAGGATCCACCCAGGTTCGTGTGCGCTATATCGGTCCAGCTGATCCCGATCCTTTGGTGACGGCAGAGACCCTCAGTCCACCGTCGCTTGAGCCTAAATGGGCCGAGGCGCGCGCTTCTGCACCCAAGTCGCCGCCAAATATCCCACCGGTCCGTGCGTCCAATGCATCTGGACCCAGTGTGGCCGTGACAGTGGCACGTGTGATTGAACAACGTCCAAGCCGCGCCGTAAATCGTGATGGCGTGGCCAGCAGTGAAACACGCGCGGGTCTGTATGTTCAAGCCGGGGCCTTTTCGCGCCAAGCCAATGCTGAACGCGCTGTTCGTCAATTGTCCGATGTTGGTGCGGTCCAGATTGCTGAATCTGAAACCGCCTCAGGGGCAACCCTATATCGTGTGCTGATTGGCCCTGTCAGAACGCAGGCAGAAGCCCAAGAGCTTGCCGACTTGGTCAGCAATCGGGGCTTGTCGGGTGCACATGTGATGGCGTCGCTCAACTAAATCCGGTTTTTTCCTCGCAAGGGCATTGACCCACTGCAGGAAGGCCCTTGCATGCAACACGCGTGCGGGTCACTTCTGTGCCTGTCACGGGGGCAGAGGACAATCGGCATGCAGCGGGGCTTTTTCATCACCTTGGAAGGCGGCGAGGGGGCAGGCAAAACCACGCTGTTGGCCAACCTGCAAGCCCGGCTGCGTTCCCAAGGGCACGAGGTTGTTTTGACACGTGAACCTGGTGGGACACCGGGTGCCGAAGCTATCCGTGCGCTTCTGGTGACCGGCAGTGCTGATCGCTGGACGGCTTTGTCAGAATTGTGTTTGTTTTTTGCAGCGCGCGAGGATCATTTGGACCGCCTGATCCGTCCTGCCTTAGCGCGCGGTGCGATCGTTTTATGCGATCGCTTCAGCGACTCCACGCGAGCCTATCAGGGGCAAGCAGGCGGGGCAGGGCGGGCTGCAGTGGATATGCTGGACCAATTAATCGTCGGCACAACACAACCCGATCTAACCCTGATCCTCGATATTGATCCTGCGATTGGCCTCAAACGTGCTGCGGCCCGGCGCGGTCATGAAGACCGATTTGAAGGTAAGGCATTTGCCTTCCACACGGCCTTGCGCGCGGCCTATTTGGAGATTGCTGCCACATATCCAGCACGGTGTGCGGTGCTGGATGCGGCCACTGCGCCGCAAGAACTTGCCGATGTGGCCTGGAGCACGTTGAATGCGCGGTTGAACCTTGCATGAGCGAGGAGACCCTCTTACCTGATCAGGAGCCTGGCTCACCCCATCCCCGCGCGGTGTTTGAGCTATTTGGTCATCATGCGGCAGAAGCCGAACTGGCCGATAGTCTGACCCATGGGCGCAGCCACCATGCATGGTTGATGACCGGGCCGAAAGGTATTGGCAAGGCGACTTTGGCCTATCGGTTTGCGCGCCGACTGTTGGGGGCAAGGCCAGATCCTTCTGGCCTGCTTGCAAGCGATCCTGACGATCCAATTTGTCGCAAGATCGCCCAAGGCGCGCATCCAGACCTGCGCACAGCAACCCGCCTCGATCCAGAAAAAAGCGAGATCAAGCGTGACGTCACCATCGGGGCAATTCGGGACCTAACCCAATTCTTTACCATGACGGCCGATGGCCGCGATGGCGCACGGGTCGGAATCATTGATTGCGCCGACGACATGAGTGTCAGTGCGGCCAATGCGCTCTTGAAGACGTTAGAGGAACCCCCGCCGGGAGCAACCTTGATTCTGTTGTCACACACGCCGGGGCGCTTATTGCCGACTTTACGCTCGCGCTGTCGCAGACTTGACCTTGTCAGTCTGTCTGACGCGGACATGGCGCAGGCACTGCCAGACCTCGATGCAGCGACCCGTTCCCTGGCAGCTGGTCGGCCTGGCCGAGCCAAAGCCCTGATGGCGCTTCAGGCAGCCAAACTCTATGCGACTTTGTCGCGACATTTATCTGGCTTGCCGCGCGCGCCCTTGGATGAGGCTTTGATATTGGCTGAGGCCAGTGCTGATGCCGACCGTTTCCAGCTTTTGTTTGATATGATGGAAGATTGGCTGGCGCGGGCAGGCCGGGCAGGGGTGGGCCTGCCGATCGAGGAAGTTGAACCGGGAGAAAGCGTGGTTTTAGCCCGATTGGCAGCCGGATCTGGGTGTGACGGCCCAGCCAGAGCTTGGACGCATGTGCGCTCTGTGCGCACGAAAGCTGAAGCGCTTAATCTCGACCGGGGCCTTGCCACGCTTGATGCGCTGCGCGCTATTCGTGCAGAATTGGCACCGATCCAGTAGAAGGCTGCCATGATCGATAGTCACGTCAATTTACATCATGAGGCCTTTGGTCCGGATCTTGAGGCTGTTCTGGCACGGGCAGATCAGGCTGGTGTTCACGCCATGCTGACCATTTGTGACAAGATGGCTTCCCTACCTGCTATTGCCGCGATCAGCGCGCAACACAGCCACATCTGGCATAGCGTCGGCGTGCATCCACATTATGCCGACGAACACCAACATATTGGCGTTGAAGATCTTTTAGCAGGCTGTAATCATGCCAAGGCCATTGGTGTGGGTGAGACCGGGCTTGATTTTCATTATGGCTATAGTGGTGAAGCTGAACAGGTGCGTTTGTTCCGCGTCCATATTGAGGTCGCCCGCCAGACCGGCTTGCCGCTCATCGTTCATACGCGTCAAGCCGATGATCTAACCGCGGACATTCTTGAATCAGAGATGGAAAAGGGGCCGTTCAAGATCCTGCTGCACTGCTATACCAGCGGACTTGATCTTTTGGCGCGTGGCTTGAAACTGGGGGCCTATGTCTCTTTCTCCGGCATTGCCACCTTCAAAAATGCGCATGATGTGCGGGCCGCTGTGGCCCAAGTCCCCCTTGATCGGGTGCTGATTGAAACCGACTGCCCCTATTTGGCCCCCGTGCCAGTGCGCGGCCAACGCAATGAGCCTGCCTTCTTGCCCCATGTCAGCCAATTTCTAGCCAGCCTTTATGCTATGGCCCCGGAGGCATTTGCCGATCAGGCCGATCGCAATTTTCTCGCGCTGTTTGAAAAGGCGGCAGGATGAAAATTGATCGGGCCACGCGTGCTAAAGTCACAATCCTTGGCTGTGGGTCATCAGGGGGTGTGCCACGCGTGGGTGGAGACTGGGGTGCCTGCGATCCCACCGATCCACGCAATTACCGCACGCGCTGTAGCCTGTTGGTTGAAGCCTATCAGGGCACATATAGCCATGAGACCTCAACTTGTGTGCTAGTTGATACCTCACCTGACTTGCGAACCCAGCTGCTAGCAGCCCAAGTTAGTCATATTGATGCTTTGCTCTACACCCACGACCATGCCGACCAGAGCCATGGAATCGATGATCTGCGTGCTTTGGTTTATCTTCAGCGCAAGCGCATCCCAACCTATATGGATGATGTCACCAAGCGCCAACTTGTCACACGGTTTGGTTACATCTTCGAAACCCCTCCAGGGAGTCATTATCCGGCCTTGTTGGATGCATGCCAGATGCCCCTGCCGGGGCAAGTGCTGACCATTCATGGACCCGGTGGGGGGCTGGACGTTCAGATCTTGGCGCAAAATCATGGCGATATTGACAGTCTGGGGTTCAGATTTGGTCCAGTTGCTTATTGTAATGATTGCAAAATCTTACCAGATGCCAGCTTAGCGGCCTGCCAAGGGGTTGAGGTTTTTATCGTGGATGCGCTGCGTCACATCCCCCATCCCAGTCACGCCCATCTGGAACAAAGCATGGCGTGGATAGAGATTGTCAAACCCAAGCAAGCCATCCTGACCAATTTACATATTGATTTGGATTATGCTGCCTTGGCTGCAAGTCTACCAGATCATATCGTGCCTGCCGTGGACGGGCTTGTGGTAGATGTTGCGCTTTAGAGCTGTGCTTGGCTATTTGACTGGAAAGAGCCACAAAGACAGGGTGTGAATGGTCAATCCGACCAGCCCGCCAATCAATGTGCCGCTGATCCGAATATATTGGAGATCGCGGCCCACGGCAGCCTCTATCTGATCAACCACTGTGCGCGCGTCCCACCCTTGAATGGTCTCAGCGACCATTCGGCCGACACCTTCACCTTGAGCATCAGCTAATTCCACCGCCCAAGCTTTCAGGCGAAGGTTGAGGCTTTCGCGCAATTCTTCATCGCGATCGAGGGCGCGGGCCAGATCCTGCAGTCCAGCGGCAAGCGCCGTGGCCAAACGCTCGGTCTCTTCGGGCGATTGGTCCTTCAAGCTCTTCTTCAAATCGTTCCAGATCTGCGTGACATAGGTGCGAACGACATCATGATCAGCGACTTCGCGGATCCAGCGCTGGAGACCATCGCGCAAATTTGGGTCATGGCGCAGGTCGCGCGCCAAATGGGCCAGCGCTTCGTCAATCCGGGTTCGCATGGTGTGATTGGGGTCTTTGGCAGCATCCTTCAGCGTGTCCTTAATCGCCGTCAACAGCGCATCAGAGGCCGCGGCGTCCACCGCAAACAACTTTGGCAACCAATCCATTTTGTTGGAGACCCGCGAGCGGAATGTTGTCTCTTCTGAATGAATTGCCAGATCGGCATGGAAGATGATCAGATCGACTATGGGCTTGTGCCGTCCGCCACGGATGAGCATGTCAAGGCCTTCGGCCAACAGATGCGCGATATCGGCGTGGCGAAGACGTTCGGTCAAGGTGGATTGCAACCAGGCGGCAATCTTGCCTTCGTTCAAAAGGCCCAAAACGCGGGGTACAGCTCCTGCTAAGCCATGGGCGATCCGGCGTGCGCGGTCACCTTCGGTCAGCCAGCTTGCAGCGCTACCGGCAAGATCAATATCCTTGAGGCGTCGCTGGACTTGGTCTGGCTGGAGAAAATTGCGCGAGATAAAACGGCCAAGTCCGGCACCGATCCGGTCTTTAGACCGCGGTACAATGGCGGTGTGCGGGATTGGCAGACCTAAAGGACGACGAAACAAAGCCGTCACTGCAAACCAATCAGCAAGCGCCCCGACCATAGCCGCTTCAGCAAAGGCACGCACGAAAGGCAAGATCGGACTTGAGGCTTCAAAATATTTCGACGCCACAAACAATGTGGCCATGGCCAGAAATAGGCCCGTAGCCACCCGCTTCATGCGCCGATAGGCAAGAGCCGGGTCCTCTGGAAGCAAGGGCGGTGGTGGCACGGACGATTGAAGGGCCATGAAATTAGGATGGATCCGGTTCGGTCCGCCATGGACCTCCGGGGAGGCCCACAGCATCAGCCACCAAAGGCTGATGGACCGGTATGCTGCTCAGGTCACGCGGGCGGGTTGCCCATGCCAGATAAGACATGGTGAGTGCACCCACTGCTGGCAATATCCACCACAACTGTGCAGCAGCAGCAAGTCCAGCCGCAACAGCCCATAAAAGACCAATTGCCAACACATACAGCACCACGATCAATGAGCGGTCCGGTCTTTGGGTCATTCTGGGCCTTTTGGTTGGCCGAGGGCGCGAAAACTCTACCATACAGGCCCCTGCACAGGCAGCCATTCCCATCACAAACACTGAGACCGCAGCATGTGGCCAAGTCCAGGTGGTTAGGATGGTGATAAGGATCAATTCGATAATCGCTGGCGCGCTCGCGGCCAGTATCTTGCCTTGAATAATGACCCGTGGCTCCATTGGGCTGGCCTGGAGCAGATCCCGTGCTTCTTCAACCGATGCGACAAGCCAAGCCAAGCTTGAGGTCAGCATGGTGACGTTGAATACAGTAATGCCGGCAAAAACCGAACCCAAAACTGGACCCATCTCGGCTTGGTCTTCGGGGTGCTGGATGGCTGTCCAGATAAATCCAATGAAAGGCACCATGGTGAATAAAGGCACCACAAGCTGGCTGAAAAATAACGGGTCACGGATGAGGCTCAACCATTCCTTGTGGAACACCATCATCACCGGCGAGCGACGAAAGCGCTTGGCTGAAACCTTGGCAGCGCGTTTGGGGCCGTGATCGGATTGACCATTGAGGGCCGCCACATCATGGTCAAAGCGTTGGCCGACATAGGCCAGAACCAGGATGAAGCTGGCCACACCGATACCCAGAATGACCAGTGCCCCGAGCCAATTCCCTAAAACAGTGCTGCCCAACCATCCGAAATTGGACGTAAAACCGACGACGCTGTCATGAAAATGGTTGAGCAAAGAGGAGGGGTCACGATCATGTTCTGCCAGTCGACCCAAACTGCCCGACGCAGTGATCATTTGATAGCCCAATAGGCCTGAGATAACCCCCACGGCTCCCAATCCAACCGTGACCATGCGGCCTTTGCGCAACCCAAACCACAACAGGGCTTGGCGGGCGATCAAATAGGTGATTGCAGAATCAAACAGGGCAATGCCGGCAACCACCACAAAGATGGAAGCAAACATGGGAGAAACTGTTACAATGGATGCGGCAAAAAAGATGATGGCAAAGCCGGTATAGATGCAGAAGCTGCGCCACGTCGCGGCCATCAGTCGCGCAGCCACGAACCGATGTGGGGGCAAAGGTGAGGAGAGCAATAAATCGAGGTCGCCCTTCTCGGTCATGGTCATGAATGAGCCCATGAGATTCATGGAAATACCCGACATGACTAATGTCAGGACAATGGCTCCAGCTGTGGTCTGAATACCAGTTAAATCGTCGCCGGATTCGCGCAGAATCTCAGCGACATTATAGCCCATGGCCACGCTGAGTAGTCCAACAAAACCAAGCGTGAAGATTGGCTTCATCCAGCCTGGTAGACGCTTTCCCATCCGTCCTAAACGCCACGAAAGGCGCACTTGGTGGCGTGCCAGCCATAAAATGCTGCCCGGAACAAAGAGTTTATCGGTTATCATGCTGGGCTGCTCACGCTTGCTTCATCGACCAGTTGGATGAAAATATCCTCCAGATTGGCAGCAGGACGCCCCGTTTTGGCGCGTAGCTCTTCCAACGACCCGTCGGCGAGCAAATGGCCTCGATGGAAAATGCCAACCCGTTCGGTCAATCGTTCTGCAATCTCCATCACGTGGGTCGTCAAAACGATGGTGCAGCCTTCCTTGGTTTTCTCAACCAGCAGCTCCTTGACCTGACGGGCCACTGCCGCATCGAGCCCTGAGAAGGGTTCATCCAACAGAAGCAGTTTGGGGTCATGCAACAAAGCGCCCGCCAGCGCGGTTTTCTGCTTCATCCCACGCGAAAAAGTCTCGCAACGTTTGTCACGCTCGTCCCACAAATCCATCCAGCGCAACAATTCTTCGGCGCGTTTTTCTGCCACACTGGCTTCCACTGCCCAGAGACCTGCGATGAACTCAAGATATTCCATCGGTGTCAGTTTGTCATAAAGCAGGGGTTCATCGGGAAGCCAGGCCGTGATCGCCTTGACCGCCTTAGGGTCCGTCTCGACCCGATGGCCATAGACACAAATACTGCCTTGATCGGCCTGAAGCAGGCCAGCAATCATGCGCATCGTGGTGGTCTTTCCTGCGCCATTAGCCCCCAAAAGGCCATAGAATGCACCTGGTGGCAGGGTGAGATGAAAGTCCGCCACAGCGGTCTTCGACCCAAATCGTTTTGTTAAGGATTTGATCTCAAGGGCGGGGAGGGCAGTGGGGGCCATGCTGGGTCCTAATCGTTATGTGTCACCGGCATCGCAACGCCGAATACATGTCATGCCATTTTTATCCGACAGGATGTTTCAATCGCGTGAATAATTGGCGCAATTTACCAGTGTCGTTTCTGGCCCAAAACATGAATTCACGGTCGGAGTCTGGTTGGTTAACGAAATTGGGCCGTTCAAGTTTCCGAGGCCAGAGATTATGTTAAGGCCCCTGCGCGCTTTAACAATTTGGCGCGTTAATCTTTTCGCGCTGGTGAGTAATGTTGATGAGCTAAAGCATGCTGGCTTGTCGTGCTGCGCTCTTACATCTTGTCGTCGCTTCATGACGCTGAACGCGGTCTCGGTTCTTGTTTCTGTTTTCTGTGGGTGGTGACCATGTGACAGCGCTGCTGATAACTGGGAATCGGGGCTGCGCTGCGTATTCGGCTCAAGTCCAGTGAAACATGGCCACAATGTCGATAGGCGCGGTGTTGGCGGCTTGTTGTGGCATTGGCGCGGATCCTATTGCTATTTTTGTCCCATAACACATATTATGCGAATTACCGGTGGTGGCGCATGCGCATGGCGTGACGCGCGGATTTTCAAGGACTCTCCCACGCGAAATCACCCTGCTTTGCCCCAGAAGACGTAACTGTGACGGGCAACGGCAGATGCAGAGATGACGAAACTTGGCGTCATGACCCCTCGCCGGTCGTGTGCTTTAAGGCCCAAACAGCTGCATCATCACCGGATCCAGCGCACGACGTCCAGCAAGGTTGCAAGCGCGCTGGCGATATAGGTGCCCGCAGCGGCCTTAAGCACCTGCCGCGCGCTATTGAGGTCCTCACCGTGCAGAAAGCCGCCATGCTCCAATACGGGTAATGCCCGCTTGAAGCTTGCATCAATTTCCATTGGCAATGTCAGGACATGCATCAACACACGCCCGCTCAAAAGAACGAAGATGGCAACAATCTGGGCCATGGCAATCAGTGGTGACTTGACGATAATGCCGATCAGCGGGATCGAGATCAATAATCCAAAGGCCACTTTGTCGAGGCCTGCCAAGCCAACTGCCCATCTGGTGCGAGTCACCAGGAATGGATCGCCATCACGGTGTTGGATGGCATGGCCCACTTCATGGGCAGCCACCGCCACGGCCGTGACAGATCGGCCGTTGAGATTGTCAGGTGACAGACGCACAACCCGGGCAATCGGGTCGTAATGATCTGTTCCTGCTAGTGTTTCCTCAAGGCCAATCTCTTTCAGGTCTGCTTGATCGAGCAGAAAGCGGGCAAGCTCTCCACCAGTCCCGGGAAAGTCCGGTCTATGGGCGCTATGGCGTGCCATAACCCGCCGTACCCAATATTGGGGCCCGTAAATCAAAGCCAAAAGGCCGACAATTCCAAGAAGGATTAAGATTGGCATGGCACCAACCTAGACCAATTAGAAGAAACGTGAAGATCAGGAACATCTTTTTGATCGATGGCCGCTCATCGGGTTCAATTGGGAATCGGATTGAAGTTGTGCTCAAATTGCTTGAGACAAGAAGTCACCCTCTGGTCCACCGGGCTAAATGGAATAGATTATGACCCGTGCCATCAGGTGCGGATGCTTGAAATGGGATGACCTGGGCGTCTGATCGTAAATAGATAAGTTAGATCAGAACTGTAAGGGGTATTTAGGAGAAAGAGGATGAACAAGAAAGTTCTTCTTTGGTCAGGTGCCGCCGTTATTGGGCTACTTGCGGCAGGTGCCGCCATTGGCCAATCACTACCCTCTAAGGCCAAGCAAACACCGTCAACGAAATTGAGTAAGGGTGCGCCTATGACACATGTCACACCGATTTCTGCTTCTGCTGCCCAGTTTGATGGTTTGATGGGCGGGCAGATAGACCTGACGGACTATCGCGGCAAAGTGGTGCTGGTGGTCAATACCGCCTCTCAATGTGGCTACACAGGCCAATATGCGGGGTTGGAAACGCTCTATAAAGCGCGCCAGCGTGAGGGGCTTGTGATAGTTGGGGTTCCCAGCAATGATTTTGGCGGCCAAGAACCTGGCAGTGCGTCAGAAATCAAGAAGTTCTGTGAGCTGAATTACGGCGTGACATTCCCGATGGCCGCCAAATATGTTGTGCGTGGCAACGCGGCTCATCCGTTTTATAAGGCTGCCTTGACGGCGCTTGGTCCCAAAGCAGAGCCGAAGTGGAATTTCCATAAAATCCTCATTGGCAAGGATGGCCGCCCGGTTGCCGCCTTCGCATCGGCGGTAACGCCCCAGTCGAGCGAATTGGGTCAAGCGATCACAAGCGCGCTATCCGCGCGCTAAAGCGACCCTGCCCTCGCATTTGCGTGTTGAGCAGCACTTGGAAATCCATCGAAAGGGTGACAAGCTCAAATCAAGTCCTCGCCATGAAGGGCTGCTCGGGAGATTATATGGACACGGCTCAACCCCAGCCCGGATCTAGGCCAAACGGGGCTGCCCCGAAGGTCGCCCTCACGCGCATACTGGCCTTTTCAGCACCCAGCTTGCCACTTGCTGCCCTTGGCTTGCCTTTGGTCGTGCAATTACCCCATCATTATGCCAGCTTTGTTGGCCTAGAAATCGGCGTAGTCGGCCTTTTGTTCATGGCCGCTCGGATTTTGGACATTGGCGTTGATATCGGCATTGGTCTGGCAATGGACCAAACGCGGACACGAATTGGCCGTTTTTCGCCTTGGCTGATTGCGGCAATCCCGGTCATTATGGTTGGCACATGGTTCTTATTCATGGCCGAACCTGGTGCAGATGCAGCCTATCTGGGCTTTTGGCTGTTTGTAACCTATGTTGGCTTTTCTATGGGATCTTTATCGCAAATGTCGCTCGGCGCGACCTTGAGCGATGACTATCATGAGCGGTCTCGGGTCTTTGTATTCTGGCAGGCTTGCAATGTTGTTGGCATGCTGCTGGCTTTGATGATCCCGGTGATTGTACACCAACAGGGCGGGACAGCTGCTGCCGGTGTTCAGGGCATGGGCTTGTTTATCGTGCTGCTTATGCCAATCACAGCTTTGATTGCTGCGCGATTTGCCAAGGAAGAGCCACCACGCACATCCGCGCGACGGACTAATCTTCAGGACATGTTTTCGCTCCTTAAATCAGATGCATGTCGACGTTTGTTAATCTGCGATCTTTTGTTGATGTTTGGCTCTGGCGTGACAGGTGGGCTGTTTTTGTTCTATTTCGATGCCGTCAAGGGGTATGGAAACCTCGCCCCTGCCCTGTTGTTGATCTATTTTATTGCGGGTCTGATTGGTGCCCCTTTGTGGACCTTTATCGCCCGACGCAAAGGCAAGCATATCGCCTTGATTGCAGCATGCCTTTATGCCGCAATTAGCCAGCCGCTGATCATGGCTCTGCCGGAAGGCAACTTCGTTGTTGCTGCGGCCGGCATGGCCATTGCCGGCATTGTTTATACGTCTGCGGCTTACCTGTTGCGGGCGATGATGGCGGATATTGGGGATGAGGACTTGTTGCGAACCGGGCAAGATCGCACTGGCCTGCTCTATGCTTTGGTGACGCTGACTGGGAAGGCCGGCTATGCGCTTGCCGTTGGCGTGACCTATGTCGGCCTTGGTCTGGTGGGCTTTGAGTCAAATCTTGGCGCAGAAAATTCCGCCTCCGCCCTTTTGGGCCTAACGCTTCTATTCATTGGCCTGCCCTCGATCATCAATCTCATCGGAGCCGCCATTTTACGCGCTTACCCGATCGATGCGCAGCGCACAGCCCAATTGCAGGCCGAGATTGCTGCCAAACGTGCGGCCGGTCTGGTTTAGCGCTGGGCCGGGATAGAATCGGGCCATAGCAGGCCATGACTGATCAAAGTGCTATATCCCGTCTTTTGGCCATTATGGCAGCTCTGCGTACCCCCGGCACAGGGTGTCCATGGGACCTTGAACAAAGCTTTGCCACCATCGCGCCCTATACGATCGAAGAAGCCTATGAGGTGGCCGACGCCATCGCTCGCGGCGACCGCGTCGGACTTAAGGAGGAATTGGGTGACCTGATGTTTCAGGTCGTGTTCCATGCACGTATGGCTGAAGAAGAAGGTATCTTTGATTTTGAAGATGTCGTCACCGCTTTGTGTGATAAGATGGAAGCCCGCCATCCGCATGTGTTTTCGTCGCGCATCATCGAAACCGCAGACCAGCAGACAGCAAACTGGGAGGCCATCAAGGCCGCTGAACGTGCGGCTAAGCGCCAGGATGACCCGAGCCTTTTGGCCGATATTCCCCTCGCCCTACCCGCCTTAATGCGGGCGGAGAAATTGACCAAGCGGGCCGCTCGTGTTGGTTTTGACTGGCCAACTCTGGATGAGGTGTTTGCAAAACTGGCTGAAGAGATCGGCGAAACCCGTGAGGCGATCAGCGAAGCCGATCAGGCCCATATCGAAGAAGAAATTGGCGATGTCTTGTTTGTTTTGGCGAACCTTGCCCGCAAGGCCAAGGTTGATCCTGAAGTCGCGCTCCGGTCTGCGAACGCAAAGTTTGAGCGCCGGTTCCGTTGGATCGAGCAGGCCTTGAACCAAAGTGGTACAAGCCCTGAGCACTCAAGTCTGGAGGAAATGGACAGGCTCTGGAATGATGCCAAGCGGGCCGAACGGAACCTCTGACAGGATTTGTGGCCATTGGGCGACAAAGCGAGCCGCATCATCGGCAGTCAATCGAACATGAACATGGGTGTAACCGCGCTCGTCAGTTTCCTCGTGCCGCACGGCACCCTTCCGATAAAGCCAAGCCCGGGCAGCACCTTGTTCGGGCCCGATTACAAGATCGAGCGGGCGGGCATCTAAAGAGAGTTCTTGATCGATCAGGGCAAAAAGGTCCCCCAACCCCTCCCCATTTAAGGCCGAGACGCAAATTCCCCTTACGCTGCCGTCCAGACCTGAGGCCTGCGCCCTTGCCCGCACAAAGGCTGCTCCGGCCTCATCCAGGCAATCCATCTTGTTCCACGCCTCAATCAAGGGCGGACGGGTTTCATGATCAGCCAAGACGCGCTCAAGCACGTCATTGACGTCGCGGCGCTGATTATCGCTTTCGGCATGGGCGATGTCGCGGACATGGACCAGCAAATCAGCTTGGGCCACCTCTTCCAATGTGGCCCGGAAGGCAGCCACCAATTCGGTTGGCAGATCCGTGATGAAGCCCACTGTGTCAGACAAAATGATATCTCGACCGCTTGGCGTGCGGACCGCTCGCAACGTGGTATCAAGGGTGGCAAACGGCATGTCCTTGGCAAGAACGGTTGCTGATGCGGCACGATTAAACAGGGTGGACTTGCCGGCGTTGGTGTAGCCAACAAGCGCAACAACTGGATAAGGCACGCGCTTGCGACTGGCCCGCTGCAAGGCCCGGGTACGCTTCACTTCCTCGAGTTCCTTTTTTAGCTTCAAAATCTTGTCGGCAATCATGCGCCGATCCAATTCGATCTGGCGTTCCCCCGGCCCGCCAGTCTTGCCAGTACCCCCACGTTGCCGCTCTAGGTGGGTCCAAGTTTTGACCAAGCGAGAACGCTCATAACTGAGGCGAGCCAGTTCAACCTGCAGCCGACCTTCGCGTGTACGCGCGCGTCGGGCGAAGATTTCCAAGATGAGGCCCGTACGATCTACAACTTTGACTTGAAGTTCTTTTTCCAAATTGCGCTGCTGGACAGGCGACAATTGATCATCGAGGATCAAGACATCGGCCTGCCCCTGCCCACACAGGGCTTTGACTTCTTCCATCTTGCCGGTGCCGAAATAGGTTCCCGGGCGAACTTGGCGGACAGGCTCAAGCCGACCATCAATGACCTCAAGGTCCAAGGCCTCAGCTAAACCGCAGGCTTCAATCAGACGCAGATCCGGGTCGCGACTGATGGACTCGTCGCCGCGCAATGGGTGGACAACGAGGGCCCTCTGGACCGGTTCCTGCCGATCAATCACCTGGATTCACCCTTGCTGGAAGCCATAGAAGCGCAAAACGTCTGGTTGCCAGCATCGGCGCGGGTGCGAAGGTTTGCAAGCAGCGCTTAGTCAAGATCAGCAGGATCACCTTCAAACATCTGAACAGGTGCTCCTGGCATAATGGTGGAAATCGCGTGTTTGTAGACGAGTTGAACCTGTCCGTCGCGGCGCAACAGAACACAAAAATTGTCAAACCAGGTCACCACGCCTTGCAGCTTTACCCCGTTCACCAGAAAGATCGTCAGCGGTGTGCGCGCCTTGCGGACGGCATTGAGAAACGTGTCCTGCAAATTTTGTTTCTTATCGGCAGACATTCTAGGCCCTGTCTTTTTTGGGTAACGCACGCCGTTACCTGAAACTCCCATTAGCCAGCGGTTGCATTAAATTTCAATCCGCGAGTGTGTTTAGGATGGGTTTTTTACTGAAGTTTGTTGATCAAGATAAGTTTCGCGCAACTTGCGGGCAATGTCACCAGGGCGTCCGGTGCCAATGGGATGATTATCAATGGTAATAACGGGGGTAACAAAGCTGGTGGCCGATGTGATGAAAGCTTCTTGAGCCTCATAGGCTTCGCCCCGGGAAAAAGCCTTCTCTTCAAAACGATAGCCTAAAGATTGCGCGGTTTTGATGATCGTATCGCGGGTAATGCCGCGCAGGATCGCTTGTGTGGCTGGTCTGGTGCGCAAAACCCCACTCGAATCAAGAATCCAGGCATTTTGAGCGGTACCTTCAGTAACCATGTCTTGATCATCGACAAACCATGCATCCGCAAAGCCAGCCTCAAGCGCAGCCTGTTTGGCCAAAACATTGGGAAGAAGATTGACTGTCTTGATATCAACTCGACCCCAACGATTATCGGGGCAAGTTTGAACGCTAATCCCAAGCGCGGCACGCGTGTCGGCGGGCCCTGTCGGCATGGAACGGGCGGTCAGAATGAGACTTGGCACAACTCGGGCAGGAAATGGATGGTCCCGCCGAGCAGTTCCGCGTGAGATCTGAAGATAAACCAGTCCGTCCTTCAGGCGGTTGCGTGCCATCAACTCACGAATGACCACCATCAAGCTTTGATCGCTCATCGGCGCGGGGATGCGCAGAGCCGCGAGTGAGCGGGCAAGACGGGCCAAATGGCCAGATGTATCAAACAGCACCCCTTTGCGGACGGCCCACACCTCATAAACCGCATCACCAAATTGCAGGCCACGGTCCTCCACATGGATTGTGGCGTCGCGATGTCGGATAAATTGGCCATCTACATAGGCAAAGCGCGGCACGATCAGCCCTCCAGATCAAAGCCGCGCGTCCCTTCGACGCCCAAGCTCTTGAGTTTGCGGTGTAAAGCGGACCTCTCCATGCCAATGAACGAGGCCGTGCGTGAAATATTGCCACCAAATCGCGTGATCTGCGCGGCCAGATATTCACGTTCAAACAATTCGCGCGCCTCGCGAAGTGGTAGAGAAACCAGCTGATGCAAGCCAGTCCGGTCTGCCAATTCTCCCACACCCATGCCATCAAGCGCTAAAGCCCCAGCATCAATGGGTTCCTGAGGGTCGCCAGAAGCCAAAATCAGCATCCGCTCTACCAGATTGCGCAACTCCCTTACATTGCCGGGCCAGCTGGCAGCCTGCATTGCAGCGATGGCTTCGGGGCCAAAGCGGCGGTGGGCGACGCCATTGGCTTCGGCCACACGTTTTGCAAAATGCTCTACAAGCCGTGGGACGTCATCGCGTCGCTCGGCCAAAGCGGGAGAGCGGATTGGAACCACATTGAGACGATGGAACAAGTCCTCTCGGAATCGCCCTGCCCCAATAGCTTCGCGCAAATCGCGTGCGGTTGAGGAAATGACCCGCACATTGACCGAGACATCCGTGCTGCCGCCCAAGCGGCGGAAACGCTGTTCAACCAAAACACGCAATATTTTCGACTGGGTTTCCATAGGCATTTCAGCTACTTCATCCAGTAGCAAGGTGCCATTATGAGCGTGTTCAAACACGCCGATCTTGGTTGGACGGCCCTCGCTGGTTTCCTCGCCAAACAATTCAGATTCCATGCGATCGGGCGCAATGGCGGCTGCAGAAATGACGATGAAAGGCCCATCAGCCCTGTGCGAGCCGGCATGAAGGGCTCTGGCAATCACTTCTTTGCCCGATCCGGCCGGTCCGGTGATCAACACCCGGCTGTTCATGGGAGCGATTTTTTCAATCGCGGCGCGCAATTGCAGCATCACTGCGCTCTCGCCGATCAATTCATCACCAGCCACCGCGCGTGCCCGCAGTGCCCGGTTTTCCCGCCTCAGGCGCGCACTCTCCAGCGCTCGGCTGATAATCAAGATCAAACGATCTGATTTGAATGGCTTTTCGATGAAATCGAACGCACCGCGCTTGAGTGCACTGACGGCGGTTTCGATTGTTCCATGGCCCGAAATCAACACGATCGGGATTGTCGGGTCAATGCCTTGGACAACCGAGAGAATTTCAAGCCCATCGAGTCGACTACCTTGCAGCCAGACGTCCAGCACCACAAGATCAGGGCGCCTTGTCCGAAAGGCGTCGAGTGCGCCGTCAGAATCCGCCGCGTAGCGAACAACGTAACCTTCATCTTCTAAGATACCGCCGACTAGATCGCGGATATCGGCTTCATCATCGACTATGAGAATTTCAGCGGCCATTCGGCGACTCCATATCGGGGAGGTTGGCTGTTTCTGTTGCACCTTGGCCAGGATTGGCCTGAAGGCTCTTGGGGCAAATCGGCAAAGTCATGACAACACGGGCCCCATGCGCCCCATCTTGGCGATCGGCCAATTCAAGCCGTCCGCCATGTTCTTCCATCACCCGGGCCACAATGGCGAGGCCCAACCCCGTACCCTTTGCCCGTGTGGTCATATAGGGTTCTAGCAGGCGACGGCGGTCATGAACGGGGAAGCCAACGCCATTGTCGATCACCTCAATCGTTGCTGTGCTGCCAGCGACTGCCAAAAAGACATGGATCTCGCCAACAATATCGGCACCATCGCGCGCACGGCGGGCGGCTATCCCCTCGCCAGCATTCTTGAGGATATTGGCAAAAGCCTGGATCAGAAGGCGGGTATCCATCGAAACCATAACAGGTTCAGGTGGCAAAGTGCTGGCCACGTCCAAATCGGGGCTAGCAATACGCTGCGCAAAGACGGCCTGTCGTAAAGCTTCGCTCAAATCATCAACCGCAAATTTCGGTGTCGGCATGCGGGCAAAGCTGGAAAACTCATCCACCATTCGACCGATATCGGTCACTTGGCGAACGATTGTATCCGTCATTCGGACAAAGACGTCGCGATCCGCGCCAATAGAGTCAGCATATTTGCGCTTCAGCCGTTCTGCTGACAATTGAATCGGGGTCAGCGGGTTTTTGATCTCATGGGCGATGCGACGGGCGACATCTTTCCAAGCCGCTTGGCGCTGGGCAGCCAATAACCCCGATACATCATCAAATGTCACCACCAGATCATCCCCCGCAAAAGCGGCCCTAACATCAAAGAGCAAGGTTTCAGCCCCAACCAAGCGTTCGGCTTGGCCCTGGGCGGGATGGTTCGGTCGTGCACTTGACACAATCGCCATAAATTCTGGCGCAACTGTTGAGAAATCCCGCCCTTCCAGCCGGCCGTCAGCCGATTGCAGCAGCCGTGAGGCAGATCCATTGGCAGCGCGGACTGAGTTTGAGCCATCCAAACTAACCACGCCTGCCGAAACCCCTTCCAACACGGCCCGGATAAAGGCTGAGCGGGTTTCGGCATATTCAGCCGCCTCTTCAAGTGCCCTGCGCTGAAACTGCAGCTCGCCAGTCATTTTGTTAAATGTGGTGGCCAGTGCGGAAATCTCGTCCCCGCCTCCCACCTGTGCCACACGCGCACTCATGTCGCCTGTGCGCACTCGCTCTGCGGCGTCCGCAAGTAAGCCAATGGGCGCGCTGATCCGTCCGGCCGAGGCCAGACCCAGCCAAACCGAGCCGATGAGAACCAAGAGCACGATTTCCAGATAGGCGAGAGCAAACAGGAGTTGTAACAGTCCCTGCCGTTCCTCGATAAGCTGATAGGCATAGACAGCGGCAGTCGCCTTTTCAAACAGGGACAATTGCCCAGGCTCTGGCAAGCGGACCACAGCCAGATAAGAGTTGGAGAATGCATCCAATCGGTAAAGCGCCCGGACCACCGCCGACCTATCAATATTGATCGACACATCGCCAGCTTGGGCGGTGGCAAAATCATCGGGGTCTGGGAGGATGAATTGTGGAACGCCCTGCGGACGCTGGGCTTGGGCCAGCTTGGTTCCCTGCGCATTGAGCACATAGGCAGCGACAAAGCCACGGCGATCGGCCTGCACCGCCAGATATTGCCGATAGGCATCTGGATCGACCTTAAGCTGAATGGCCGATGCATTGAGGTCTACCGCCATCGCCGCGATATCGACCTTGGTAGCTTCCGCCGTTTTTTCCACGGCTTGATTGCCCAAAATGCGGGTGGCCTGAACTGCATCGCGCACCTGGCTTGAAAACCAAGCCTGAATCCCCTGCCCGATGGTGAGTGCGGAGAAGAGTGAAATCAGAATGACGGGGATCACGCCATTGGCCGCAAACAGCATGACGAAGCGCAAATGTAGCCGTGCGCCTGACTGTGCCTTCTGGCCGGCTTTGCGAAGCGCGAGAAGGCGGCTCCCCACCCGAACTGACAAATAGCCAATCACGAGTCCGCTGATAATCAGGAGGGCAAGAATCCAATTGCTGGCCGGCCCCACAATGTCCCCACCCGAAACGGCAAACAACAGGCCGATAAAGGTCAGGATGACGGCAAGGACATAGGCCCCCATATCGGTGACAGAAATCCGAGCCGCCTCCGACAAATCCTGACGGCGGCGATTCGCAGGTTTGACTCTGTTACTGGCGGGATCGACAGATTCCATGTGCCCTGAAAAGCACAAATGTGGCGCAAACGCAACAGGGTGACCTGTGTCAGGCCTTTCCGCGTCCGACGTCTATGTCCAACAGGGCAAGGCGCTTGCGCAATGTGTTGCGATTGAGCCCCAGCATATCGGCAGCCTTGATTTGATTGCCGCGGGTCTCGCGCAAGACCAATTCAAACAATGGTCGCTCCACAGCCGCGGTTACGCTTTCATGCAAATCCGTCATGGATTTACCCGATGCCGAGGCTTGGGCAATCAACTTGGCGATCGCGTGACGCGCAACTGTTTCGAGATCATCATCCCCGCCGGTTTGGCCGACCACGATGGGCTGGCTGCGCTCGCGCAGCAATTCACGGCGCACGGTTTCCGCGCCAATCACCGGGTCAGGGCTCAGGGCAGCGATCCGGCGCATCACATTTTCAAGCTCGCGCACATTACCTGGCCACGACCATGTCTCCAATTCATCTGCCCCTGATTTATCGAGGACTTTTTCACCCAGACCATCCTTGGTAGCGCGAGCCAAGAAAGCGCGTGCAAGATCGGGCACATCGCTCATGCGGTCGCGCAGCGGTGGCACCGAAATGGTCACAACATTGAGCCGATAATAGAGGTCTTCGCGGAAAGTCCCGTTCAGAACCAGACCTTTCAAGTCACGGTCGCTGGCAGCAATTAGACGGACATCCGACATGGCGGCCTTGCCGTGCCCGGTGTCTGCCAAAATGCGCGCGAGGCGGGCTTGTGTCGGCAAAGGCGCATCCGATAGCCCATCAAGAAACAATGTCCCCCCGGCGGCTTGGGCAAAAAGTCCGACTCCCGTGTGACCCTCTAGGGCTTGGTCGAGACCCCTTGGATCCAGTGCCGCCAAGCTTAACGTCACAAACGGACCATTCTTTCTGCGGCCATAATCATGCAGCACCCGGGCCACCAGTTTCTTGCCAACCCCCGATTCGCCTTCAATCAGGACGGTCAAATCAAAGCCCGCGGCGCGCGACAGGGTGCGATAGACTTCCTGCATCGCCAGAGAACGGCCTATCAGTGGTAGCCGTTCCTCTTTTTCGGCCTTACGTTGCTGGTTGGACGCATTGAAATCCTTTTTGCCATCGAGAGCCCGGCGCACCAGCCCGACCATGACATCGAGATCAAATGGCTTGGGCAGATATTCATAGGCGCCGTGCTCGGCCGCAGACACAGCCGTGAGCAGGGTATTTTGCGCGCTCATGACAATGATGGGCAGTTTCGGGCGCTCCATACGCATGCGTGGCAAATAGTCAAACAGACTTCCATCGGGCATCATGACATCGGTCAATACCAGATCGCCTTCGCCGTCCTTGATCCATTTCCATAAGGTTGCCGCATTGCCGGTGGCGCGCACTTGAAAGCCCTCGCGCGCAAGAGCTTGGGACAGCACCAATCGGATGGAGGCATCGTCATCGGCGATCAATACATTGCGACCCGCAACACTCATGCTTACGTCCTATGGGTACGACCGGGCTGGGTACCAGTCCGGGGCTGTGACAAAGGTAGCCGAACGCGGAAAACCGTCCGACCGGGCTCAGATTCAAAATCGACCACACCGCCATGGGCGTTCACGATCTTCTGCACCAAAGGCAGGCCCAAGCCGCCGCTGGCGGGCTTGGTTGAGACAAATGGCTCGAACAAACAGTCTTTGACATCATCCGCCACACCTCGCCCATTGTCATAAAAGGCAATCTCCAGCGGTAGATCGCGGGCATCCCCGCTTGGTGAGCGCATGCGCACGCCATGGCGATAGGCGGTGGCCAGGATGATCTCAGCCCCTTCAGGACGGCTTTGAGCGGCTTCTGCTGCATTTTTGGCCAGATTCAAAAACACCTGAATCAATTGGTCGGCATCACCGAGGGCATCGGGCAAGGATGGGTCAAATCGCCGCTTGACACTGATGTCGCGGGCAAAGCCATTTTCGGCCAATGTGGCAACACGTTCCAGCGAGGCATGCACATTAACCGGGGCAAACTCAATTGGCGGATCGGCCCCAAAACTCTCCATCCGGTCGATCAGGCGACGGACCCTGTCGGTTTCTTCCACAATCAGATTGACCAATTCGCGTTCACCGGCATCCGCATCACGCAATAACAATTGCGCGGCGCCGCGAATGCCAGCAAGCGGGTTTTTGACTTCGTGGGCCAATGTCCGGCCCAAGGCTGCCATTGAGCGTGCGCCAGCCATATCCTGCATGCGCTCGGACAAGTCCCGCCCGCGCCCCTTTGGCCGGATCATGACAGCGATAAAGCGCTGGTCTTCGCTGGGTGAGGCGGTGATATCGCACGTAAAGTCGCCAAAACTCGGCCCGCGCAAGGTCATATCACGACCACTGACGGGGGAGCCGGAGGTTCGGGCCCGTTCAATCAAATCATGAACCGGGCTGTCCTCGCTGAAGAGACCTGACATGCCGTTGGCTTTAATGCTGCGAACAGACCGCAAGAAAATATCTTGTGCCGCACCATTTGCCAGAAGGATTTGACCTTGGTTTGCCACAGCGATGGCCGGCAATGGCAGGGCATCGAGAAATGCAGCCGCGATCTGCCCGTCATGGGCCGCAGGCGCATCCGACATATTATCGGCCAACGACATTGTTTCTCGAACATGTTCCAACACAGGCATTCCTAATCGCTTAGACTATGATGCTTACATATTTGGCAGTTATCGTCAAAAGCCGAGCTTAGCCATCCGCTTTTGCTTAAATCTTACGCAAATTACGCCTGTATTTTGATCAAGAACCCGTGATGAGCGATCAAAATCCAAGAGCGGGGTTCATACTTGGTGTCCCCCTGTTCTGCATGGCGGGGGTGGCATGGGCTGGCAAGTAAGCTTGGTTGCCGCTAAACCATGCACCATGGCTGCACACATTTCACTTGGCCCGCGGGCTGTTGCCATCGTGGTTGCTGGCGGAACTGGATCGCGTGCGCGGTCCATCGCAAACCAAGGCCTACCGAAGCAATATCAGAGCTTGGCCGGCAAACCAGTCTTGCGCTGGAGCTTAGAGGCATTTCACAGCGACCCACGCTTTTGCGCCATTATCGTGGTCTGTGCACCCGACAAGGCCGAAATTGTCGGCGAAATAGCGACGGGCATCCCGATTCATTTGGCTGAAGCTGGTGCCACCCGAACCCAATCGGTCGCCCAAGGTCTTGCGGCGGCAGCCCCCTTCTCACCAGATTATTGCTTTATCCATGATGCCGCCCGTCCTGGGCTTTCCCAAAACGTGCTGGACGCTTTGCTGGCGGCCTTACAGGCAGGTGCACAAGGCGCAGCGCCCGGTCTTGCTGTCGCCGATGCGCTTTGGCGTGTTGAAAAACAAGCCATTGGCCAGAGCCAACCGCGCGACGGGCTTGTGCGTATCCAAACTCCGCAGGCATTTGACTTTGACTGTATCCAAAAGGCTTATCGTGACCTGTTGCCTGATCAAGGCCTTGCCGATGATGTGGCTGTGGCGCGGGCTGCAGGTGCCGAGGTCACTCTGGTAGCTGGCAGTCCGCTTCTTGATAAAATCACTTGGCCCGAGGATATAGACCGCATGGCCCGCCTGCTTGCAGTTCCCCTCTTGCCACGCATTGGTACCGGCTTTGATGCACATCGCTTTGCTGATGGTGATTTTGTGACCCTGTGTGGTGTGGAAGTCCCCCACACACGGGGACTTGCAGGCCACTCGGATGCCGATGTTGCCTGGCACAGTTTGGCCGATGCAATTTATGGCGCGCTGTCAGCGGGTGACATTGGTCATCATTTTCCGCCCAGTGACCCGCAATGGCGGGGGGCAGCCTCCAGTATTTTTCTCGCTCATGCCGGTCAAATGGTACAACAGGCCGGTGGCCGCATCCATCACGTGGACCTGACCTTGATTTGCGAGCGTCCAAAGATAGGCCCGCACCGGCAATCCATGATACATCAAACTGCTACCCTTCTTGGGCTGCAGGAGAGTCAGGTTTCGGTCAAGGCGACGACCACTGAAGGCATGGGGTTCACCGGTCGATCCGAAGGGATTGCCGCCCAAGCAACCGCAACGATCCTGCTGCCCGCCGACTATGCTCTCGCACCTGGTGCAGGCTCTGTTTAGAGCTTGATCCGCCCAAGCAGGACTTGCGCCAGATCTACCTTGAATGCCGACCTTTGCCCCCTGCCCGGGGTATGGGCGGATTTTGCCAGGAAATGTGTCATGTCGATATTCCCACCAGACCTCGAGATGGCAGCCCGCCTGCTCATTGGCGACGCCGAAGCCCGAGGGATAAAGATCGCGACAGCAGAAAGCTGCACAGGTGGTCTGGTTGCGGGCCTTCTGACAGAGATTGCCGGCTCTTCTGCGGTCGTTGAGCGCGGCTTTGTGGTCTATTCAAACCGTGCCAAGGAAGAGATGCTCCATGTTCCAGGCGATCTACTCGCCGATTTTGGTGCTGTTTCAGAACCTGTTGCGCGCGCTCTTGCCGAAGGGGCTTTGCAGGAAAGCCGGGCCAACCTGACAGTCGCCATTACCGGCATTGCAGGCCCCGGCGGTGGGACCGGCATGAAGCCCGTTGGGCTTGTCCATTTTGCCAGTGCCCGAGAAAACCGCGCTATCCGGCATGAGGAGCATCATTTTGGCGACATTGGGCGCGACAATGTGCGGATGGAAGCAATCCGGGTTGCCCTGCGCATGCTGCATGAGGGGTTGGTGGCTTAAGACACGTCAAGAGTCACCCCCATCATGTCATCCCAAAGGACTTCCGATGTCTGGTAAGTCTCAAACTTGCTGTCTGCACTTTCATCAATCATGCATAAGGGCACGCAAAATATCGGTGTGATCGTCTGTCCAAGGCTTGGGATTTTTGCTGGGCATCATCAGCGTCCACACCGGTTGTTGGTAACGAGCCAATCGTTCCGGTGTCCGGGCGATGACAATAGCGCGCACGCCGGTGTCTGCATTGGGATTATCAATGTCGCCATCACGTGATCCATCCATCGCAACATAACCCAATTTGTGAGCGGCATCGGCCACAATCGGTCCTAAATCGAGATAGCGATTGGAGATATGCACAATCATCACCCCATCTGGGGCCATCTTCTTCATGAAGCTACCAATCGCTTCTTGCGTGATCATATGGGTTGGAATGGCATCAGATGAGAAGGCATCGACCAGCAGGATATCGAACCAATTATCAGGCTGCTTCTGCATTTCTAACCGCGCGTCACCCAAGATAATCTTAGCATCAGGTGCGCAACGGTTCACAAACCCAACCAATTCTGGATTTGTGGCAACTTCGACCACATCAGAATCGATCTCGAAAATCTTCCAGTCCTGCCCGGGCTTGGCATAACATGTTGTCGAACCCATCCCGAGGCCGATCACACCCGCCTTTAGCGTGGTTGGTTTGGCTTCAGTGGCCTCGGCAAACAACAAACCAATCGGGGTTTCCCGATAATAATAGGACATGGGTTCGCGATTGCGATTGGGGTCAAGGCTCATGACTCCATGCAATGTTGTGCCATGAGAAAGGAAGCGCCAGCCTGTTGGGGCTTCGCCATGATCTTCAATCTCCAGAACACCAAAAAAGCTTCGCTCGCGATAACGTACACCCTCACCATCCTCATTATAGACTGGCAAGAGCAAGGCTAAGGCACCGATCGCGGTGACAATAGCAGTTGAGCGACTGGACATCAGGGCGGCAACCGCCAGGACCGCGCATAAAGTCGCTGCTGCCACTTGTGGCTTATCAAGGACAAAGAAATCCCACCAGAAGAAATTGCCCTCTTCGGTCGCTGCAGAGCGCACCGGCACAGTTTCTTGAAGCCAGTACACAACATCATAAAGGTGCTGGTAGAAATAAGCGGCACCGACAGCCAGCAATACAGCTGGAATGGACTTCCGAACATCTGAACGTTGCCAGCCTGCGACCGCTAAGGCTGCGACCAAGGCCAATTGATATTCGATTGTCGTATTCAGTGCCACGGGGGCCAGCAAGGCTGCTGCGGCTCCGCCAAGAACGCCGCCCAAGGACATCCACAGATAAAATTCGGTCAAGCGCGCCGGTTCAGGTCGGCGTGATGCCAATTCAAGATGGCAACAGAGCACGATTAGGAAGAATGCGACCAAATGGATGACCAGTCCGATCAGGCCTGCATCAATGCTTGCTGCCATCACCGCGGCCAACAGAAACACCACCATGAATTTCATTGGTGTTGCGATATCTGTAAGCCTGTCGCCTAGGGCCGAAAACGCCACCACAAAGGTCAGCAGGAACAAGGCCAACGGGGGAATCCAGATCAAGGGCACCGAGGCGACATCTGTGGTCAAATGAGTGGTGACTGCCACCAACAAGGCCGAAGGCGGTGCTGCAAAGCCAACCCAGATCAAGCGATCCTTCCAGCTCGTGGCTGTGGTTGCCACCTCACGGGGAGCCTGACTGGACGCTGGAACCGCCCAGATTGACACCATGAGCGCGATCATCAAAACCACATAGCCAGCCGCCCAGATGTAAGACTGTACCTTGACCCCAATCAAAGGCTCGATCAGGAACGGAAACGCTGCCAAAGCGGCAAAACTGCCCAAGTTAGAGGCCGCGTAAAGGCGGTAAGGGTCCACCGCATCGCCAAGCCGAGCCCGCCAAGCTTGAATCAAGGGTGCCGTGGCAGAAATCGCCAAGATCGGCCCGCCCAGCGACAAAAGAAGCGCGCCTAAAGTCCAGCCAACTGGGCTTGCCACATTGGGCGGGCCCATCAAATCGGTCACGCGGATTGGCAGAAAGGCCAAACCAATCACCAACACAATAGCATGCACGATCAATTGTTGGCGGGGGGCCAGACGCGTAGCAATCACATGGGCGTAAAGATAGCCCAGCAGGAGAGCTCCCTGGTAAAATACCAAAGCGGTGTTCCAAACCGCAGGCGTTCCCCCCATGAGTGGCGTCAGCATCTTGGCAAACAAGGGCTGGAGGGTGAATAGGAGCCCCGCTGACAAGAATGTGGTTGCCGGATAGAGCCAACCAGCAGAGCGGATTAAGGCAGAAGGCGGCACGGCTGTGGGCGGTAGCTCATTATTCACTGTCGCATCGGTCACGTGCGGCACCCTTCTGTTTGATGAATCATTTGCTTTAATTTGTAGGCACTAAAGCTGATTCCTTTCTATTCAATGAGGGCATATCGGCGTTTGGCTTCTGCGGTAAATGCGTCCATCAAGCGCGAAACCGCCTTATTCATATTGGCGCGCAACAAATCTGCTAAAAAAGGCTCTGAAAACTCAAAATCCAAGGTCAAATCGACCAAGGTGCCTGAGTCAGTGGGATTGAAAGCCCAAACACAATTCAGTGAGCTGAAGGGCCCGTTGATCAGGCGGGTCGAGATAGTCCGCGCCACATGATCCACATCAACATGGGTGGAAAACTGGGTCCGGAACGCCTTGTAGCCAACCACAGCTTCCCCAATGAAAGTGCGGCCCCGATCAAGCGGGCGGACTTGACTGACCCGCGCGGCCTTCACCCAGGGCAGAAAGCGGGCATAGGCGGGCACATCACTGACCAAGTCCAGCAAATCATCTGGACGAAAGGGCAAAAGCTCACGGGTTTCAAACCGGCTCACGAGCGGTGCTGTTCCTCCAGGGCGGCGCGAGCGGCCTTCAGCCGGGCGAAATCCTCCCCCGCATGATGGCTGGATCGGGTCAATGGCGAGGCGGACACCATCAAGAAGCCCTTGGTGCGGGCAATGGTCTCATAGGCCTCAAACTCTTGCGGGGTCACAAAGCGGTCGATTGGGGCATGCTTGCGTGTGGGTTGCAGATACTGGCCAATCGTCAGGAAATCGACGCCAGCCGAGCGCATGTCGTCCATCACCTGCATGACTTCTTCTTTGGTTTCACCAAGGCCTACCATCAGGCCCGACTTGGTGAATTGCTGAGGATCGCGTTCCTTCACACGTTCCAGAAGGCGCAGCGAGGCATAATAGCGTGCCCCAGGACGGATGGAGAGATAGAGCCGGGGTACGGTTTCCAGATTGTGGTTGAACACATCCGGCTTGGCGTCAATCACCGCCTCTGCTGCCCCTGCTTTGCGCAAGAAGTCTGGGGTGAGGATTTCAATTGTCGTGCGCGGTGCCGCAGCCCGGATTGCTGCAATTGTCGCAACAAAATGGGCTGCCCCGCCATCATCAAGGTCATCGCGATCAACCGACGTGATCACCACATGTTCAAGGCCCATCGTTGCGACGGCACGGGCCACATTGGCGGGTTCCTCAGGATCGAGCGCGTCTGGCTTGCCAGTTTTGACATTGCAGAATGAACAGGCCCGCGTGCACGTGTCGCCCATGATCATCATGGTCGCGTGCTTTTTGCTCCAACACTCACCTATGTTTGGGCAACCCGCCTCTTCACATACAGTAACGAGCCGGTTTTCTTTCACGATGGATTTGGTCTGTTCAAACACCGACCCGCCAGGCGCACGTACGCGAATCCATTCGGGCTTTCGCAGAATGACGCTGTCGGGCCGTTTTTGCTTTTCAGGATGGCGGGCGGCGCGTTTAGCCTGAGTGTCGATGAGCGTGACCATAATGGATAAATGCGATCTTTCGGGCCAAAAGGAAAGGTCTGGGGCCATCTGCTCTTGCAGAGCAGGTATGGGCTCTCACGGCAGCGCGAGGATTTGGGCTGGGGTGCCGACGGCAAACCGCGCTGAAACCGTCTTGCCATTGCGGCGCACATTGATCTGATTGACTTGTGCTGCGGTAAAATCCTGCAACAGATTGGAATCAAGTGTCAAACGCTTCCCGCGATATCGACCGGCTTCAAAATAGACATACAGAAGATCGCCGGATAGCTCGGCACCGATGAAAGTCAGGGGCAGCGGCCTGCCCTTCTCATCCCCGATCTGGAATTGGCGAAGGCTGTAGAGGCGGATAGCCTCTCGTCCTTCAGGCGTTTCAAAATAGCCAGCCCCGATCGGCCCCAGATCGAGTGCATGCTCAAGATCATGCGCATAGAGTCTGTGGGTGATCTCCAAAATCCCGCTGGACGGATTGACTTCAACCACGCTCAGGGCCGCCTCAAGGCGGTGGGCTTGGGCCGAAGGCGGCAAGCCAAGGGCCAGGCAAAGCCCGACCCCCGCAAAAATCCAGCTGTTGAGCCTAGTTTGGGCGCTCAGATTTGCCTCCTGCACCCCCAACTGCGGGCTTGGGTGTCACTGCCGGTGTCGTCTCAAGCGAGCCTTGGCTAACCGCCAAATCATTGTCTTGCATCTGATTGCGTGGACCTTGGGTAGATTTGAAGACCTCAAGGCGGGTTGGCTCGATGCGGGTTGGGAAATAATTATTTGAGCGGTTCACGTCAGCGGTTTCCTGACGTGGATCAAGCTCAACTTGAACAACTTCCTTGGCGCTCAAATAGCTCCAATTGACCTTGCGGGCATCAAAGCGCCAAATTTCCGCGGGAATGGCGACGATGTCGGTTGTCCCGTCCTTGAAGGTGAATTTGACGATGACAGGCATAACAAGCCCGCCCTTATTCTCCAGATTGAGAATATAGATGCGGTCCTTGAGGTCGAGGACGGCACGTTCTTGCGGGCTTAAGGCCGCACGGGCGGTTGCTGCGCGCGACTTCTGCCCTTTGGTGGCTGCCAAGGGGTCGGTGCGGTCATAATAATCCCGCAACGAAGGGTCCTGGGCCACAAAGGTGGTCATGCCGGCATTATTGAGCTGGCCCAGTTCAATTGGCTTGGCATCACGCTCGGCAATGCGGCGGGCAGCTTCAACGTCTGGGTCCTGTGTGTCGATCGTCCCCTCCCGCACATTGGTAAGGCTGATGTCGACATGATCGGTTGAAAAAAACCAACCCCGCCAGAACCAATCCAGATCCGTGCCAGAGCTTTCTTCCATGGTCCGGAAGAAATCATAAGGTGTGGGCCGCTTAAACCGCCAGCGCAGCGCATATTCCTTGAAGGCCCGATCAAATCGCGCCCGACCGATCACGGTCTCGCGCAGAATAACCAGCGCGGTTGCCGGCTTACCATAGGCGTTCTCGCCCAAACGCACGATGGAATCCGACTGGGTCATGATCGGCACTTGGTCGCTGGAGCGCATATATTCGGTCATGTCGCGCGGATCGCCCCGACGCGATGGATAGGCTTCCGACCACTCCTGTTCAGCGACATATTGCAGGAAGGTATTGAGGCCTTCGTCCATCCAGGTCCATTGGCGCTCGTCAGAATTGACCATCATCGGGAACCAGATGTGGCCCACTTCGTGGATAATGACGCTGATCAGGCCATATTTGGTGCGATCTGAGTATGACAGATTGCCCGCCTTATCCTTCTCAGGCCGTGGCCCGTTGAAGGTGATCATCGGATATTCCATCCCGCCGACTGGGCCATTCACCGACTGGGCCACCGGATAGGGATAGGCAAAAGTCATACGGCCATACACGCGGATGGTATGGGCAATGCTTTTGGTGGAATAGGCAGACCACAATGGGTCGCCTTCTTTTGGAAAGAAACTCATGGCCAGAACGTCATTGGCTCCGGGCTGTTTGACGGCCATGGCGTCCCAGATAAACTTCCGTGAGCCCGCCCACGCAAAATCGCGGACATTGGCAGCCCTGAACCGCCAAGTCTTGACACCAGCAGCCACTGATTTTTCAGCCGCTGCCGCCTCTTGTGGCGTTATGATATAGACTGGGTCTTTGTAGCTTGTTCGCGCTTGAGCAAGTCGGGCTTGCTGGCTTGGGCTTAAAACATCGCCTGCATTCACCAAATCTCCCGTCGCCGAAACAGCGAAGTCTGCCGGTACCGTGATAGCCACCTCATAGTCGCCAAACTCAAGCGTGAATTCCCCACGTCCAAGGAAGCTCTTATTGTGCCAGCCTTCGTAATCGGAATAGACAGCTGCACGCGGGAACCATTGGGCAGCCAAGAAGATACAATTGCCATCAGCATCGGGCTTGTCGAAACATTCATAGCCCGACCGCCCTCCGATCAGGCGGGCATCACGCAGGGGCAAAGACCACTCGATCCGGAAATTGACGCTTTGCCCGGGCTTGAGAGGCTCGGCCAAGTCGATACGCAGGAGGCTATCGACCACATCATGCACCAAAGCAGAGCCATTGACCGCCTTAACCGCTGTCACGCTGAAGCCTGAAACGGCTGTGTCGCGGATCGCCTGCATCCGACGGACCGAATCGAAACTCACCCGCCCATTATCCTCAATCGTGCGCGTCAGCTCGGCGATCGAGTTCTTTTTTACGTCATTCTGGTCCAGCATGAACCACAGATAGGTCAGCGTATCTGGCGAATTGTTGGTGTAGGTGACATCTGCTCCACCGCTGAGCGTGCGTGTGGGTTCGTTAAGCGTAACCGCAATCTTGTAGTCGACCTTCTGCTGCCAGTATTTATGACCAGGCGCACCCGATGCGGTGCGATAATCATTCGGCGTGGGTGCATCTTCAGGATCAAGCTGGCGGAACTTGTCTTGGAAATCACCCTTTGTCTGTTGAATAGGCTGGGCCGCCACACTCTGACTGAACAGGCAGGCAAAAGCGAAAGCGACAGCGACGCGGACTAACAAACGCACATTTTTCATAACGGCTTTGTGGCATGCTGAGCCTTTGTCTGCAAACGACAACTTCACAATCCAGACACAGACCGAACACGTCTTGTTCAGCACCTCATTGCTGAAACAAATTGCAATCTTGTGTGAGCACGCTAGCTTCGCGCCAAATCGGACGGCCTAAAGCGGGCGGAGACATGCCGCAAGGCCGCTCAAGAGGAAACGCACCCTAGGACCCCAACATGCCTGTTCGCCCCTATGATGTTGCCCGTACTCGGCGCACTGTGTTTGATGCCCTGCTTGAAGCGCGTGGCCGCTTTGGCGGAAACAAGGAAATACTTGAGGATGCTGATCGCACGCCTCTAACCTATAACAAATTGATTTTAGGTTCATTTGTCCTAGGTCGTAAGCTGGCAGGCTTAACAGAGCCCGGGGAAAATGTTGGTGTTTTGATCGCCAATTCTGCTGGTGGGATGGTAGCACTGTTCGGCCTCATGGCCTTTGGACGCACCCCAGCCATGTTGAATTTCACCGCGGGCACTAAAAACATTCGTGCGGCGTGCAACGCTGCCCAAGTCCGCACCATCCTGACCGCCAAGCGCTTTGTCGATCAAGCCAATCTGACTGGCCTCGTCGCTGATTTGGCCAAGGATTACAAAATCGTCTATCTTGAAGATGTTCGTGAGAGCTTGACGGGGCTGGATAAGGCTCGCGGCCTTTTGGATGCGACAGCCCCATTCATAGCGCGCGTGAAGACTGACCCGGATTCGACTGCGGTCATGCTGTTTACGTCAGGCACGGAGGGTATTCCAAAGGGTGTGGCTCTGAGCCATGCCAATTTGGTGGCCAATGTCGAGCAGGTCGCAGGCCATGTTGACCTCAATCCAGAGGACATTGTGTTCAATCCTCTGCCAATCTTCCATTGCTTTGGCCTGACGGGCGGGACCTTCCTGCCCTTGCTGCAAGGCATGAAGTGCGTGCTTTTCCCGTCACCGCTGCAAGCCAAGAACATCGTGAAAATGGTGCGCGAGACACAGGCAACGATTTTGTTCGGCACCGATACGTTCGTGAATCAATATGCGCGCCAAGCCGATGAAGGTGACCTCAACAGCCTGCGCTTCATTGTTTGCGGGGCTGAGCGGGTGAAGGAAGAAACCCGCCAAACCATGCTGAACCGCTTTAATGTTCCCATCGTGGAAGGTTATGGGGCAACCGAGGCGTCCCCCATCATTGCGGTGAATACACCCGATCATAACAACCGACCCGGCACTTGCGGACGTTTGGTACCCGGGATCGAATGGCGGCTTGAAAGCATACCGGGCATTGATGGCGGTGGCCGTCTGTTTGTGCGGGGGCCGAACCTCATGCGCGGCTATGTGCGTGTGGATGCGCCAGGCGAAATCCAGCCCCTCCCCGGTGGCTGGCATGATACCGGCGATGTGGTGGCCATCGACAAGGATGGGTTCCTGACCATCAAGGGTCGGGTGAAGCGCTTTGCCAAGATTGGCGGCGAAATGGTCTCGCTAACGGCCGTTGAAAATTACGCCACCAGCTGCTGGCCAGACAATCTCCATGTCGCTGTTGCTGTGCAGGACCCCAAAAAGGGCGAGCAGATCGTCTTGTTGACCGATTTTGCCCAGGCAGAGCGGGCGGATCTCTTGGCTTGGTATAAAGCCAATGGGGCAGCCGAACTGGCACTTCCCAAACGTATTTTGAAGGTTGAGGACATTCCACTCTTGGGCACTGGCAAGATTGATTATGTCAATGCCCAACGTATCGCGGTTGAAAAGCCTGAAACTGCAGCGGCCTGAGAGGCAAGATCTGCTGTCCTTCCCTGCGAAGGATAGCAGGTTGCAGGGAAATAATGTGACCTTGGAGCCCGTGGGGCCTCAACCGGTTTTCTGACGTCTAGGACGGCCGGAATCCATGCCTCAAGATCGGTTGAGCACGTCAATGCGGGACCAAAGGCTGCGATAAGCCGGACTCAATCGAAAGCCTAGAAACCACCACGCTAATCTTGAGCGGGCCAAGCAAAGCTAGCGGCTGTCGACTTCGGCAATCTCGATCCCAAAGCCACGTAAGCCCGCAAATTTGTGCGTTGTCCGGGTCAAGAGCTTGATGGAATGCACGCCGAGATCGCGCAGAATTTGAGCGCCGACGCCGACTTCACGCCATGTTTGTAGGCGACGGGTTTCGGATTCGGTTTCGCCATGGCTTTGGAAGGGTACCCCGACCGTGCCATCGCGCAGATAGACCAAGACCCCCCGGCCTTCTTCACGAAACGCTGCCATGGCAGCCTTGATTGCAGGGGCGCCGCCAAAAACATCTTTGACCACATCGGCTCGGTGCAAACGCGTGGGCACATGGTCGCCTGCCCCAATCTTGCCAACCACAAAGGCCAAATGATGGACCGGATCAAATGGTGTTGCATAGGCATAACCTTGAACAGGCCCATCGTCTGTCTCCACCACAAAGCTCGACACGCGCTCCACCAGTTTCTCGCGCGATTGGCGATAGGCAATCATCTCGGCAATTGAGACATGTTTGAGGTTATGGGTCGCTGCAAAAGCCGCGACTTGGGGTCCACGCATCACGGTGCCATCATCATTCATCATCTCACAAATGACACCCACTTCGGGCAGGCCTGCCATTCGGCACAGATCGACAGTGGCTTCGGTGTGGCCGGTGCGGACCAAGACCCCGCCATCGCGCGCAATCAGCGGAAATATATGGCCGGGACGAACAAAATCTGCCGCACCAATGTTTGGATTGGCCAAAGCACGGCACGTATTGGTGCGATCCTCGGCCGAAATGCCGGTTGTGGTGCCGTGGCGCACGTCAACTGAGACGGTGAAGGCGGTCGATAACGGTGCATCATTATTAGCGACCATCGGATCGAGGCGCAGTTTGCGGGCTATCTCGCGGGTCAGCGGCGCACAGACAATGCCCGAGGTGTGGCGGACAATAAAGGCCATCTTTTCCGGCGTACACAAACTGGCAGCCATGATCAGATCACCTTCATTCTCCCGATCATCATCGTCAGTCACAACGATGATTTCACCAGCGGCAAACGCCTCAATGGCAGCCTCTACCCGGGCATGGGGCAAACCAGCTCGCGCAGGGCTTGCCACATCAAGGGCCACACCTGCACGCATCAGAATTTCAGTTGTTGTTGTTTGCAAAACCTGGGCTAGAGGCGCGGCATGGGCCGCCTTGAATTCAAGCGCCCCTGACAAGAGCCGACTTGCAGCAGAGCGGTCTCGGCCAATCGCCGCACCAATGTCTTCTTGGGTTGCCCCCACTTCCTTCATGCGATTGCGAAACCAGACGACATCCATCAGCCCATCTCCAGTAACGCGCAAAATTCGCACGTTATTCTTTAGATATGGCTATATCGTGCGAAAATCACACGTCCAGTCACGTCTGCAGTAGGCTTTTGTCAGGCCCCAAAGTTGCCTGCCGCCTGCTGGAACATTTGCAAGCCTGTTTCGGCATAAAAGCGTGCTTGGTCAGGCCAGGCCAGATAGGCAAAGCTTATACCAGCCACCAAAAAGCCCAGAAAAGCCATGAAGCGCGAGAAGTTGGGGGAGACGGTCTCTTGAGCCGCTAAGCGGTCCTGTCGTCTCACATCATAATAGACTGCAGGCTTGGGCTGATGTCGCTTGCCCAGATAATGCAGACCAACAATCAGGCTGGCCGGAAACGCCAGCGTCGATGTCTGTATGGTTGAAGGAATCTGGTGAAGCAGAAAAATCAAATCGGCAAACATGGGCGCTCCTTGGAAGCAAACCCTGTTTCGCACAGAAGAAAAAAGACTCTCTTACCTCGACAGTTAAACTGACGGCAAAGGCGTCAATAAAACTTCCACCCTAACTTGTTTAACTCTTCGGCAGATAGGTAATGACCAAAAACCCAAGTAAAAACAAAAACAAAATTCCGATCAGCCAATTACCAATATTGACGCCACCGTCATTCCCAAGAGATTTATAGTTTTGCCCCTGCCGACTTGAGGTCATGGACATTAAGGTCAAAATAACGGCCATAAAGACGGGAATTCCAATTAAGAAACTAACCGGTAAGCCTACCTGTTGCGAAAGCCAATCAAGGTCTATGATCTTGTCCATGGCGACGTCCCAAAAAACGATTACATGTCGTAAGCGAAAGAAAAACGTATGACCAGTACCATATGGTTAACGTCACTGGAAAATTTGACACAAGGGCTCGTCAGCTGCTTCGACGCCGTGCTAAGCATGAGCAATGTCACTTTGGAAACGCCTCCTTGATCTGGCTGGTCATGCATTTCATCATGCCAATGCGGACTATGGCGCGGAGCATCATCCGGTCGATCCCTGTGCGCCGGATCCCCATGATACAGAGTTTGCCGCCGCTGTTGTGGCGTTGGCGGCCAAAATGGCGCGCGCGGACGGCAAATCCACCCTGGATGAAGCCGCGGCCTTTCGCGCTGCTTTCCCAATTGCGCCAGACGAACGGCCTATGTTCGACCGTCTTTTCAAATTGGCGCAGGAAACAGTGCATGGCTATGAAGGCTATGCGCGGCGGATTGGTAAGCGTTACCGGACAAAACCATGTTTGCTCGAAGATGTGCTGGATGTTCTGTTTGCGGTGGCCGCCGCTGATGGGGCGATTACTTCTGGCGAGTTGAGCTATCTGGAAAAAGTGGCTGACTTTTTCGGCTTTACCGAAACTGAGTTTGCCCGCATTTCAGCGCCCTATTTTCCGGATCGGGCACCTGACCCCTACACAATTCTCTCAGTCTCCATCCAGGCCAGTGATGAGGATATTCGTAAAGCCTGGATGCGCTGTGTGTCTGAGAATCACCCAGACCGCTTTATTGCGCGCGGTGCGCCGGTTGAGTTTATCAAGGCCGCCCATGAAAAGACTGCGGCCATCAATGCAGCTTATGAAGAGATCAAGGCGAGCCGCGCCGATAAAGCCCGTCACAACCGGCAGCAAGGCGAAGCCACGCCTGCAGCAGCACATTAATCATCGTGCGCACTGCGCCGACGTTGCGGGTTACCTGAGGCACAGCTTGGGGAAAAACAGGGCGCAAGCGGGTTTTCTGCCCCCGAACACTTGACGTTAATCAATTACGCGCCAATCTCTTGCCCATGCGCTCACTTTCTGACACTGCCCGGTCCATGTTGCACAGCACAGTCGCCCTTATTTCTGGATTGCTGATCGTGTCTGCGGTTGGGTTTGGGATGATGGCATTGGCCTTTGCAGGCTTGATCATTGGCTTTGCGGGGGCTGTTTTGGCCAATTTTCGTACCCCGCCACGGCGAGCCGTTGTCACGCTTGAAGCCCGTCGCACCGGTCGGGGCTGGAGCGTGGATACAACTGGGCGCTAAGCCAGCGCACTCACCTCAGCCTCAAAATGAGTGTGCCTTAAGTTAGGCGTGGCGAGACTTGTTGACCCGATTGAGGCCATTTGGCGGTCAACAACGAACCTTCTCACGCCTGAACCTGATTCCAATGCCAAGTTGATGCCAAAGGTTATGCCAAAGCGTGTTCTGTCTGATTGACCTGCACGGCTCCATTATGAAACGAGACCGGTATGCGTCCTGCTGATTTCCTCCTCCTCTTGGCCTGTTGCATTGCTTGGGGGTTAAACCTACCGTTGACCCGCTGGTTGGTTGCCGATGTGCCACCGATTTTTCTGGCTGGATTACGATTTTTGGGCTTGGCCCTATTGCTGTCGCCCTTCCTGCGACCATTCCCACGCCAATTTGGATTGGTGTTTGCGATTGCTATGTGTATCGGCGGCGTGCATTTCGCACTTTTGTTCCTAGGCCTGCAAGCTGCCCCAGCGAGCGCGGTGGCAATTGTTGGACAGATCGGTCTGCCGATCGTTACCATTTTGTCGATCATTTTTTTGCAAGAGAAAGTGCGCTGGCGGCGAACCTTGGGGATGAGCCTCGCTTTTGCCGGCGTGATCGCCATTCTTTATCAACCAGGCAAGTTCAGTTTTGAGCTTGGCTTGCTCTATGTGGTGGCTTCCGCCTTCATCGGAGCGGCAGGTTCGATCCTGATGAAACGGCTTGAGCCCATTCCAGCTTTGAACCTGCAGGCTTGGGTGGGTCTTTTGTCTTTTGCTCCCTTGTTTGCTCTGTCTGCTTTCCTTGAACAGGGGCAAATCCACGCCTTGATTCATGCCCCCATGCACGTCTGGGTGGGGATTGTGTTCTCGGTCGTGGTGGTGTCGATTTTCGGCCACTCAGCCTATTATCAATTGGTCAAGAAATACGACATCACTCTGCTTGCCCCGTTGACCCTCATGACCCCGGTGATTGCAGTGGCAACTGGGGTGGTTTTCCTGCATGAACCTGTTACGTTGAAACTTCTGATCGGCGGCGGCCTGACATTGGCAGGCGTGTTTCTGGTCGCAGCGCGTGAAAACAAGAGCCTGCCCAACGATGCGGTTGCGCAGGCCAAAACAGGGTAAAGCGCCGTATGCTTGGCAATCCCAATCCCGCCCGCCACCGTCATCAAAGCCGGAAACGTGTTGTCATGCCGCTTGAGATCATCCAATCCCCCTCCCCCAATTTTGATGAGCGCAAGCGGCCGATCCGCTTCGTGGTGCTTCATTATACCGGGATGCAGAGTGCTGATGCGGCTCTGCGCGTCTTGTCAGATCCCGCGCCCATGCGCACCGCCTATGTCAATGACATTCCCACCAACCCGCTTCTGCCGGATGGAACACCAGCACCCACCACATTGGTTCCCGCGCCGATGAGTCGGGTTTCAAGTCATTATCTCGTCTATGAAGACGGCCGCGTGTTCCAATTGGTCGATGAATCCAAACGGGCATGGCATGCCGGGCGCGGCTTTTGGGATGGGGAGACAGATGTCAATTCAGCCTCCGTTGGGATTGAGATTGCCAATGGCGGAGATGACTTTGGTTTGCCCGATTATCCCGATGTGCAGATCGAGGCTGTGATGAGCTTGGTGGCCCAGATCATGGCGCGCCATGGCCTCGACCGCCACCACATTATCGGTCATTCCGACCTTGCCCCGATGCGCAAGTCCGATCCGGGTGAAAAGTTTCCGTGGAAACGATTTGCCGATGCTGGCTTGTCGATCTGGCCCGAACCCGCGCTTGAAGATGGCGACCAGCGCAATCTGTTTGACCAAGATGGCATGATGGACCGGGGCATTGCGGCTGTACAAACCGGGCTTGCCACCATTGGCTATGGGCTGACGGTCAACGGCATTTTGGATACCGAGACACGGGCTGTATTGCGGGCGTTTCAGCGCCGGTTCCGCCCCAGCAAAGTCGATGGCTTCGTCGATGTTGAGACTGTCTCTCTGGTGGGCCGCGTGGCCGCGATCTTGCGCCCGGCCTGATCTTAGCCCATTGTGAGCAGGTCAGACGGTCAGGCGGCCGCTCTTGCACGGCCTGAAAGGGCGCAAGGGAGGAAAGTCCGGGCTCCACGCAAGCATGGTGGCGGGTAAGGCCCGCCGGGATCGGGTCGTCAGGCCGGGTCTTAGGGATAGCGCCACAGAGAATAGACCGCCCCAATGGTTTCGATCAGACGGGTAAGGGTGAAACGGTGGGGTAAGAGCCCACCGCTCGGACCGTAAGGAAGGAGGCACGGCAAGCCCCACCAGGAGCAAGACCGAATAGGGACACCATGTAGCCGGGCTTGCCCGGTTACGGCCGGTTTGCGGGTTGGCGTGTCCGGGTAGGTCGCACGAGGCCCTGTGCGAACAGGGTCCCAGATGAATGGTCGCCCAGAGGGTTCACCCCCTTGGACAAAACCCGGCTTATAGACCGTCTGACGATCCGCCTTTGCGTGGGGAATGGCGAATGCGCTTCGGGTTATGGACTGCCTCGGTGAAACTTTTTTCCAAACAAATCGTGTCATCCCCCGCCGGAGCGCAGCGAAGAGCGGGGACCCCATTGCGCACATGCGCCTTTGCGTCACGAGGTCCCGGATCGGCTTCGCCGTCCGGGATGACACGGTTTTGGTTGGCTTTTATCTAGAACCGTTTTGGCGCAGGTTGTGCCTGCCCCATAGGCCAAAGTCGATTGTTGGTGGGCGGTCTGGTGGAACAATTGGATCACCAAAGTAAGTCCAGGTAAAAACCCTCAACCAAAATCGCTGTCATCCCCGCCGGAGCGCAGCGCAGAGCGGGGACCCCCTTGCGCACGTGCAGCAAAAGATCCCGGATCGGCTTCGCCGTCCGGGATGACACGGTTTTGGTTGGCGATACGCTGCGCGCCGAAGGGTGCATTCCAACCTTGGAATGCACTATGGTCAAGCCGATTTTGAATGATTTCTTGACTTGGGATGCCTTCAATCCGCTCGCCGCTTGCCTTAAAGCTTGCGCAGGCACAGCCTGCGGCAAAGGCCTTGTAAGTGGCAGATACAAAAAGCAAAGCCGCCGCGAATGAACCGGCAAATCGAGGTTTTCGAAGCGTACCAAGAAGCGGGCAGACTACATGGAGTGAAAACATTGGAGCTCCTCAAGCTTGTTTATTACTTCCGCTTGACACGCTGAAGCTCGACCTTAGAGTGAAAGCCTCGAACAGAACACTTTTAAGCGTGCCTGGGCTTTAGGTCGTTTAGTTGATTACGAATTGAGCCACCTTCAAGCGTTTGGATTTTAGTTCTCAAGTCGCTTACATATTTATGGAAAGGGGGGAGAGTTTGTGGCTGCTTGATAAAACTAGGAATGCGAAATTGCCGCCTTTGGCTGTCGCATTTGGAAAAAGCTATGCTTTGTCGCCGGTCATGGCCGCAAATGTTAAGATCACCACTATGTATCGGCGGATTATTGACTTTGTGTTGCCACTTATTGCTAAAGCGACTTCGGAAGTTGGGAGGGAGCGGTGAACAGACCTCTCGACTATAGATACGCAATCCGAGCGCTAGCAGCCATTGCTGTTTTAATTTTTGTGAATGCGTGTCGCGGAGATGTTGAACGGCCGAATATTGCAGCCAAAGAAACCGAACAAGATTGGCTCAACAGCAACTTTGGAAATCCAGATTCACCTAAGGTCTTCAATCAACCAGAAACTATTATGCTATCAAAAGACAATGGACCTAACGTTTTCTTCATTCGAGATTTTCGCCTCCAATCACAACCGGCGCTATTCAATTCGGGTCTTTGGATAAGGAGAAAAGTTCCGCGGACTTCTTCCTCTATAGTTCCGATTGAGAATCTGCATGATTTAGACTTTTCGGCATACGGGCAAGAAATCGGAAAAAACTCCTGCGGGCAACGTTTGTTTAAAGTGGTTGATCATGACCGTTTCGGAAGAGAGATAAGCACTCTAGCCATGCCACCAAAAGGAGACACGAGCCTGTGGGTTTTCGTTATTCCCGATCCGCACACTTTAATTGGGTGTTTTTCAACCGATCCGACTTTCGGTTGTTCGGTATATTCTGAATTTGACTATGTCTGGGCTAATTTGGTTGTACCCAAAATCAATGTCTGCTCTTGGCCGGCGATTAGGGGCCAAATACAAAATGCAATCGACGCGGGAATGGTGCCGGCATCTGTCAGAAACTCAAAGTAATGCGCTCCGCGCCAAAGTGTGCATTCCAACCTTGGAATGCACTATGGTCAAGCCGATTTTGAATGATTTCTTGACTTGGGAGGCCTTAAATCCGCTCGCCGCTTGCTTCGAAGCCTCGCGTAGGCAAAGCCTTCTATGGAGGCTTTCCAAGTGGAAAAAAGCCAAACCCAAGGCCGCCGCGACTGAATTGGTGCATTCCTGATGGAACACACCCCACCCGGCGAGCAGGCAACTCACCACACAAAAAGGCCAGAGCGTCTGCTCTGGCCTTTGGTCGATAACATGCGGAAATGCCTAAAGCCCCAATACCATCTTGGCGATGATGTTGCGCTGGATTTCGTTTGACCCGCCATAAATCGAGGTCTTGCGCATGTTGAAGTAATTGGGCGAGGTCCAGTGCGCATAATCGGGGCCAACGGCCATATTGTCGCCATCGCCGCGGAAGCCGCGCACATAGGGGGCGGCATAATTGCCAACCGCTTCCATGGCCAGCTCCGTCAAGCGTTGCTGAATCTCGGTCCCCTTGATCTTCAGGATAGAGGATTCAGGGCCAGGGCCCTTGCCTGCTTGCTCGCGCGCCAATGTGCGCAATTCGGTGATTTCCAACGTGGTCAGATCGATTTCCAGCTCAGCAATCTTGCGTGAGAAATCGGCATCCTCGATCAGGCTCGCCCCTTCCATGGTCTCAGCGCGTGCCAATTCCTTCAAGCGCTTGATCCCAACTTTAGAGCGGGCAACCCCAGCAATGCCCGACCGCTCGTGCGCCAACAGGAACTTCGCGCACGTCCAGCCCATGTTCTCTTGGCCAACCAGATTGGCGACAGGCACGCGGACATTTTCAAGCCACACTTCATTGACTTCATGGCCGCCATCAATGGTGATGATGGGGCGGACCGTGATGCCGGGGGTCTTCATGTCGATCAGCAGGAAGGAAATGCCCTCTTGTGGCTTGCCGTCAAACTTGGTGCGCACGAGGAAGAAGCCCCAATCGGCATGCTGGGCCAATGTCGTCCAGGTCTTTTGACCATTGACGATGTAATAGTCGCCATCGCGCTCTGCCTTGGTTTTGAGGCTTGCCAAGTCCGAACCAGAGCCGGGCTCTGAATAGCCTTGGCACCACCATTCCTCACCCTTCAGGATGGGTGGCAAGAAGCGGTCCTTCTGCTCTTGTGTCCCGAATGTATAAATCACCGGGCCGACCATATTGATGCCGAACGGCAGGATGGGCACAGTCTGGGCGCGGGCAAGTTCTTCACCGAAGATATAGCGCTGCGTGGGGCCCCAACCGGGACCGCCATATTGGGTTGGCCACGCCGGAGCCGACCAACCCCGAGCCCCCAAAATGCGGTGCCATTCGAGGAAGTCCTCTTTACCCATGTCATCACGATCGGCAAAGCCGCGCAAACGTGCGGGATAATTTTCCTCGATGAAGGCGCGGATCTCGTTGCGGAAAGCAATGTCTTCGTCGGTAAAAGCAAGGTTCATCGGACGCTCCCTTTAGGCGCACACTTTTTTGGGCGGGTGCTGCCTGTGTTCGTAAAGATCATAGTGTGAAGCGCGCCGGGATCAAGCGGATTCCGCGCATTAGCGGCTAACGTTGACGCAAACGTCAGCTTAATCTGATTGGTGGGAACCGGCCTCTCGCAGAAATGTGATCTTATCGAGCGGTTTGGGCCAACAAACTCACGATTTCAGCGCAGAAAATCCGTGCAAGCTGGCGTGAACATCGGTAACAACAGCGCCAGTAGCCCGCAATTGAAGAAAGCCAATCTCGATGAGTCAGCCTGCCAACCGCCTTGTTTCGCTGGATGTTTTCCGCGGTGCCACGATCGGTGCCATGGTGCTGGTCAATAATCCGGGAACGTGGAGTGCCATTTATCCGCCTTTGGAGCACGCGGCTTGGCACGGTTGGACCTTTACCGACACCATCTTCCCCTTCTTCATCTTCATCATGGGCATTGCCATTCCGATTGCGCTGGAACGACGGCGCGCTGCAGGCCAAGCAGGATGGGCGGTCTATGTGCAATTGGCCCGACGAACGGCAGCCTTGTTCGGCCTTGGCCTGTTTCTGGCCCTCTTCCCGTTTTACAATTGGATGAAGGGTGATTGGATCCATCTGTCTGATATGCGCATCATGGGCGTACTCCAGCGCTTGGCACTTTGCTTCTTTTTTGCCTCTGTCTTGTTCTTGTGGCTTCGCCCACGCGGTTTGATCTTGGCAGCGACGGGCTTGCTCTTTGGCTATTGGGCGCTGATGATGTGGGGTGGGGCTGGTAATCTCACCCCTGAAGGAAACCTGTCCGGTCAGATCGATCGGCTGGTTCTGGGCGCGCATATGTGGAAAGGCTCACCGCATTATGATCCCGAAGGCCTGCTTTCAACCCTGCCCGCGATTGCAACGTGCCTATTTGGGGTATTGACGGGCCAATTGATCCAGTCGCCCAAATCGAATGAGACAAAAGTGGCTGAGATGATGGTGTGGGGTTTTGTGCTGCTCACACTCGGCTGGATGTGGGGCGGCATTTTCCCAATCAACAAGGGCTTGTGGACCTCTTCCTATGCGGTGTTCATGGCTGGCATGGCGATGTGCGTTTTGGGCGTCTGCTATTGGTTGATCGATATCAAGGGCAATTTGTGGTGGACCAAGCCGTTTGTGATATTCGGGGTCAATGCGCTGGCCTTGTTTGTTGGCTCAGGCATGCTGGGTCGCGTTTTGAACATGGTCCCAGGCAGCACAGCCGCAGATGGGAGTCTCATCTCACTCAAAACCACGATTTACGACGGCGTCTTTGCCCCCTTGGCAAGCCCGATGAATGCGTCGCTCATGTTTGCGATCTGCTTCATTGCCCTGTGGTTGTTCCTGATGTGGCTGCTTTACCGGAAGAATATCTTCATCAAGGTCTAAGCCCGCAACCCAGTCCCATCCAGTCGCGCATCCCGACCCAAAGCCTGAAGTACTGTATTGACGATACCCTCGGCATCCAGACCTGCCAGACGATATTGTAAGTCTGGCTTGTCATGATCTTGGAAAATGTCGGGCAGAGTCAGGGTCCGGACCTTCAATCCCCGGTCCAACAGGCCGTCAGACGCGAGGAAGTGCAGCACAAAGGCCCCAAAGCCGCCAACAGCGCCTTCTTCGATCGTGATCAGGACTTCATGATGACGGGCAAGCTGGCGGATCAGATCATGGTCAAGCGGCTTGGCAAATCGGGCGTCAGCCACCGTGGTGGGCAGGCCCATGGCGGCCAATTGCTCCGCAGCGAGCAGGCTCTCACTCAAGCGTGTCCCGAACGATAGAATGGCGACGCTGCCACCCTCCCGCACGATGCGGCCCTTGCCAATCTCCAATGGGTTGAGGATGACGGGAATCTCAACGCCAACACCTTCACCGCGGGGATAGCGGAAGGCGCTGGGTCGATCATCAATGGCTGCGGCCGTGGCGGTCATCAAAGCCAGTTCAGCTTCATCGGCAGCCGCCATCAGCACCATGCCGGGTAAAGCCCCCATAAAGCCAATGTCAAAACTGCCAGCATGGGTTTGACCATCCGCGCCCACAAGCCCTGCCCGGTCCATTGCAAAGCGCACGGGCAAGGATTGTATCGCCACATCATGGACAACTTGGTCATAGCCGCGCTGCAGGAAGGTGGAATAAATGGCAGCAAAGGGCTTCATGCCATCTGCTGCCAGACCTGCCGCAAAGGTCACCGCATGCTGCTCAGCAATCCCCACATCATAGGTGCGGCCTGGAAAGGCTTTGCCAAACACATCAAGACCTGTGCCCGATGGCATGGCCGCGGTGATCGCCACAATCTTGTCATCCGCCTCAGCCAGTTTGACAAGGGAATCGGCAAAGACGCGGGTATAGCTCGGCGCATTAGGCTTGGACTTCGCCTGTTCGCCGGTAATCACATTGAACTTCACCACGCCATGATATTTGTCGTCGGCGGCTTCGGCGGGCAGATAGCCCTTTCCCTTTTGGGTTACGACATGGACCAGCACCGGGCGATCTTCAATTTTCTTGGCATTTTCCAAAACGCCAACCAAAGCTTCCAAGTCATGGCCATCAATGGGGCCGACATAATAAAAGCCCAATTCCTCAAAAAAGGTGCCGCCAGTTGCCATGCCACGGGCATATTCTTCGGCCTTACGGGCGGCTTCTTGCAGCGGCTTTGGAAAGACCGACGCGGCCTGTTTGCCAACTTTGCGCAGGGTGCGATAGCCCGTCCCCGACACCAAGCGCGCAAGATAATGGCTCATGCCCCCCACAGGCGGGGCAATCGACATGTCGTTGTCGTTTAACACCACGATGAGGCGCTTGCTGGTTTCAGCTGCCTTATTCATCGCTTCATAGGCCATGCCGGCGGTGATCGAGCCATCTCCAATCACCGCAACGACCGTGTGGTCACCGCCTTGCAAATCGCGGCTCGCACAAAAGCCCAAAGCGGCTGAAATCGAGGTGGCGGCATGGGCAGTGCCAAACGGGTCATAGATGCTTTCGCTGCGCTTGGTGAAGCCAGACAAGCCTCCCCCCTGACGCAATGTGCGAATGCGGTCACGCCGTCCGGTCAAAATCTTATGTGGATAGGCCTGATGCCCAACATCCCAGATCAAAACATCTTTGGGTGTATCAAGCACATGATGAAGTGCCACCGTTAGTTCGACCACACCCAGGCCAGCCCCAAGATGCCCGCCAGTGACCGAGACCGCATCAATCGTCTCATTGCGCAACTCGTCGGCAACTTGGCGCAATTCGCCAAGTGTTAGGCCTTTAAGGTCTTTGGGAGAGCTGATCTTATCAAGCGCAGGGGTGATCGGTGGCATGGTTATAATTCTTTATTCTGCGACCCCAGCAAACAAGCTGAAGTCAACGCCGGGGGCTTATGCACGACGTTGTATGATCGTGTCGATGATGAGGTTCAGATAATGCGCGCGTGCCCCAAACATCGACAAATGGGCGCGGGCTTGATCAGCCAATAAACTAACCCGCTGTTTGGCGCCTTCAAGGCCTAAAAGGCTCACAAATGTGGCTTTGCCACGTCCCTCATCCTTGCCAACAGCCTTACCAACCTCATCTTCGCTGCCTTCAGCATCAAGAATGTCGTCGGTGATTTGAAAGGCCAAGCCCAAATCATGAGCATAGGCCGACAGGGCGTGGCGGGCTTCGTCGCTGGCGCGCCCCATTAAGGCACCCACTTCGACGGCATAGGTGATTAACATGCCGGTCTTGAGCCGCTGCATCCGCGTGACCGCAGCAATGTCATCGCCCAATTCTTCTGCAATCATGTCCATCATTTGACCACCCACCATGCCGCGCGCACCCGAGGCTTCGGCCAAGCGAGCCACCAAGGCGATACGAATATTGGGGTCTGCGTGGGTTTGGGGATCGGCAAGGATTTCAAAGGCGATTGTCAGCAGGGCATCGCCAGCCAAAATGGCGGTGGCCTCATCATAGGCGATGTGTACGGTTGGCCGACCCCGGCGCATATCATCATCATCCATGCACGGCAGATCATCATGGATCAACGAATAGGTATGGATACATTCCAAGGCAGCTGCCACGCGCAGCAAACAACGCTCATCCACACCAAACAAGCGTCCGGTTTCCAATACAAGGAAGGGGCGCAACCTTTTGCCACCACCCAGCGCAGCATAGCGCATTGCGCTCATCAAGCGGGCTTCGGGACCTTGAACCCGTGGGATCAAAGTATCAAGCGCGACAGTGATCCGGTCAGCGGTTTCTTCCAGACGTTTGTCGAGGTCGACCGGCAGGTCCATGCTGGAATGCCTCAACCGAGGCGGGCCGGCTCAAGGCCAACGCCTTGAGGGCTTTCAACAATCTGATCGACCCGCATTTGAGCGCGCTTCAGCCGATCTTCGCAATGGGCCTTCAGGAGGGCACCGCGCTCATAAAGGCTGATGGATTCCTCAAGACTGGCCTGACCCGACTCAAGCTTGGCAACGAGATTTTCGAGTTCGTCGAGGGCGGCCTCAAAGCTCAGCTCGGCAAGATTGGTCTGACTGGCATCTGCGGCACCCGACATATTCACATCCCTCAATTGTCCCGCCATTGGTGGGCAGACAGACTGTGCAACGTCCGAGCCCATCAATGCAAGTGGATTTCCTCTAGCCCCTGCCCTATTTCGGGCGCGGTCGATAGACCCGATGCGACCAGTGCGAATCCCGTCCGTCATAGACGCAAACCCAGCCTCGGGCCAATAAATGAGGCCGCATCATCCGGTTAAACCAGCCGTGGGCGCACAAACCCACGCTGCCGGATTTCATGGCCTCCGCAATCAGCCAGTCTGCGGCCTTGGCTGCACGCACTTCGGCTTCCTTGCGGCTTTCCTGGCCGCGGTGATTGCCGAAATGCCAGCTGATCCGGGCCACCACTCCCCAGAAACGGGGTCTGAACAGAATAAAGTCGGGCAAATCTGGTGGCGGCAATGGGGCCTCGACAAAAAGCGGATCCACAATCACATCCCGCCCTGGGGCTGCCATGGCGGCTGTTTCAAGCGCCCGACGCAGCGTTGAGGAGACGATAACTTTGCACGCCTGCAGTGCCTGTATCAGCCCGTTCGGCACGATTTGGCCCTCGGCGAGCCCGCCGGCATCATATTGGGCCCACCAATCAATATATTGATTGGCATTGATCCAGATATGCCGATCCAATGCCGGGCGACCGTGACGCGCGATCACGATCATGGGTGTATCGCTCGAGCCAAGAGGTGGCGGGACCCGGTGGTTTGCCACGCGCGAATCAGCCTGCGACCCAAGATCTTCCAATTTGGTCTCAAACACCCGCTAATCCGCCCCCAGAGCGCGCTTTATAGGTCTGCAATGTCCTGACATGGGCAAAAGCACAGGCCGCCAACGCCTGCAAGTGGTACCCCCCCTCCAATGTGGAAACAAGCTTACCTTCTGCGACATCTAAGAGGCGCTCTGTGGCCCAGACATAATCATCTACCTCAAGATTCAGGCCTGCAAGCGGGTCCAGGCGATGGCCATCAAACCCAGCTGATACAATGATGATCTGGGGACGATAGGCGGCCAAGGCCGGCAGAATTGTTTCTGCAAAGGCCGCTCGCCACGCAGATCCATCTGCACCAGACGGCATAGGCACATTGACCAGATTGCCTTGGCCGGTTTCGGCTGCATGACCTGTGCCAGGATAGATGCCACCTTGATGGATAGAGGCACAAAAGAACTCAGCATCCAGCTCAGCCAGCTCTTGGCTGCCATTGCCGTGATGCACGTCAAAATCCACAACAGCAACCCGCTCAAGGCCATAGTGTGCTCGGGCATAAAGCGCACCAATCGCAGCTGAATTCCATAGACAAAAGCCCATCGCCTTGCGCGCTTCAGCATGATGGCCAGGCGGGCGTGTGGCACAAAACGCGCGCTCAAACTGCCCCGCCATGAGCCCATCTATCCCTGCTTTGACCGCCCCAACTGCGCGTAGGGCTGCTTCAATCGAGCCCGCAGACATATAGGTGTCAGGATCCAATTGTTGCTTCTGACCCGTTTGTTTTGGCTCAAGGGCCATCAAGCGCTCAACATGATCTATTGGATGCAGTCGGACTAAGTCAGCCTTTTCTGCGCATGGAGCATCGAGACGGATGAGATCGTCGAGCCCGGATAACGCTGTTAGGACGGCGGCCAGGCGCTCAGGCGATTCTGGATGACCTGCTGGCGGGCGATGCTCGAAACAGGCTGGATGGGTAATCAGCGCAATCTTGGCCATCGTGATCAAATCCTTGTTACCTAACCCTCACGGTCGCACCCAAGCCTTGTCAAACCGCTGGACATAGTCGGTCATGATCCCGTCTGCACCTAAATCAACCAGTCGGCGCATCTCCTTGGGATCATTGATGGTCCAATACTGGATTTTGAGGCCGCGCGCACGTGCGGTAGCCAGAAAATGACGATCGGTTAGATCAAAGCCAGCCGCCGCCGTGGGTATCTGTAAGGCGACCCCCGGTGAGGTCACAAAGCGCGATAGACGTAAATGCGATGCGATGAGGAACAGACGCACCTCTCCAGTGGACAGGGCTGTGGCAACGTGCGGGCAAGCCGTGCGGAACGCCGTCATAGCTGAATCATGGAATGAGGCGACAATGACGCGTGCCCGGGCATCATAACGCTCAATCAGCTCACACAGCGTTTGGCTTGCGACAATGCTGTCATTTTTGATTTCGATAACCCAGCGCCGACCGGGGAAGCGGTCAAACGCCTGTTCGAGGCGGGCAATTTTGATCCCTTTGCCCCGGAAAGATTGGCCATTGATTGAGGTGTGAAAGCCTGAATCAGCTTTTTGCAAATCAGCCCAGCGATAGGACGCAATCGGCCCTTTCATGTCGGTAATCCGATCAAGCGTGTCATCATGATGGAGAACCAGGACCCCATCCTGTGTGAGTTGGAGGTCAATCTCCAAGACATCAGCACCCATGTCATCTGCTAGCTGCAAGGCTTCCAGAGTGTCAGGCGGCGCATTACCTTGCCCGCCTCCGTGGGCGATCACTTCCGCTTTCTGCGGGGCAAGGCTGGCGAAATAGTTATGCTTTACGGGCTTTGGCGCGGGCCAAAAGGCGACAAGCGCTAAGAGAACAAGGCTAGCACCTGCAGCAATTATCCTGACGGACCGATGTTGCCGCGGCCGACCACCACCAATTTCTGCCATGAACCTGCCTTTCCGAAAGAGGCACAAGCCCCATTTGCCCCATCTGCAGCACCTGACATGCCACGGCTAGCGAGCCGCGTGCAAGTTGGTCTACAAGCCCCCCAATCTCTGCATTGTTTTTGTTTGCCAAAGGGGCCCACCATGACCATTTTATCACCCACAACCCTCCGCCCGCTCGGCCAATCTGGCTTGATGGTGACCGGTCTTGGGTGGGGCATGTGGCGGTTTGCTGGCCAAGATGTTGCCAGCGCGCGCCGATTGATCGACTCGGTCTTTGAGGCAGGTATCAATTTTTTTGATACTGCAGACATTTATGGCTTTAACGGCTCTGGAGGCTTTGGTGATGCTGAAGCGCTCTTGGGTGAGGTGTTTGCCCAAGCGCCAGAATTGCGTGCCAAGATGGTGTTGGCCAGCAAGGGCGGTATCATCCCGCCACGCCCGTATGATTCCAGCTATGATTATCTGGTCGGTGCGTGTGAGGCCTCCCTCAAGCGGATGCGGATTGAGAGCCTTGATCTGTGGCAGATTCACCGGCCTGATTTATTGACGCATCCAGAAGAAATTGCGCGCGCAGTCAATCATTTGATCGAAAGCGGCAAGATTCGCACCTTCGGCGTCTCAAATTACACAATCGCCCAGACCCGCGCTCTGGCTGCCCATCTCGACCATCCAATCGTGTCATTCCAACCTGAGTTTTCTCCAATCGCACTTGACGCCATGATCGATGGTACACTCGACCTGGCCATGGAGATTGGCGCGTCGGTTTTGGCCTGGTCGCCACTGGGGGGTGGCAGACTTGCAAAAAATGGTGAGGATAGTCGGACCAAAGCAGTGATCGCCGCCCTTGATGCGGTGGCCGCACGCCATGGCGTGTCGCGTACCTCAATTGCTTATGCCTGGGTTGGCCGTCACCCCAGCCAACCGATCGCGCTGGTCGGGACGCAAAACCCTGCGCGCATTCTGGAGACCCGCGAGGTCGCCAAGGTCTCACTGAGCGCTGATGAATGGTATCAGATCTTGGTCGCCTCGCGCGGCGCGCCCATGCCTTAAGGCTTGGAGTGACCGCCTAAACCGATCCTAAAATCCCAATTGCCCAGCTTCCCCCAATGGGGGCAGCTTGAGGGCCAGAATCAAATCGCGCAATTCTTGCCGAGCGGCGACATGGCTCAAGGTAAAAGTGGCGGCTGCACCTTCGTCCGTGAGGTCCAACAATGTCAGGCCGGCGGTGAACATTTCACGATAAATGACGCGTTCTGACAGGCCCGGTGCAACCCGAAAACCGATCCGTTGAGCCAAGGCGCTCAAGGCATCACCTACACGGCGCTTATTCTTGGCATCAAGCGGAGACAGGCGGTTGCGCATCAGCACCCAATCAATCGGCTTTCCCCGGCTTGCAGCCTTCTGCTTGCGCGCCTCCCACACCATTTCGGCATAAACGCTGGGTTTGCCGACCTCGCCAGTGACTGGATCAATTTCGGCAAGCAGATCAAAGTCGATGAAACTGTCATTGAGTGGGCTCACCAATGTGTCGGCACAGGCGTGGGCTGCGCGCGAGGCAGGTGTATCCGCGCCCGGGGCATCGACAAGCACGATATCATGGCTGTCGCGCATTGCCGCAATCAGTGTCCGCGTCGCTTCGGTTTCTTCCGCCTCGGCATCAACCCGGCGCTCCGCCGTGGCCTTGCTCAAATAAAAAAAGTCTGGCGTTGGAAGTTCTGTTTCATGTGTCGCCGACCATCGCGCTCGGTTCTCGAAATAGCGTTCAAAAGTACGCTGACGTCTGTCAAGATCGAGGGCCGCCACCTTTAGGCCTGAAATGGCGCAGGCCACCGCAATATGGACCGAAAGGGTCGACTTACCGGCACCGCCTTTTTCATTTCCAACAACAATGACGTGCCCCAAATTGTCCCCCACCTATCGCTTTGGGCGCCCACCTTCTAATGAAAGGACTGCCCAAAGACGAGTTATTCAACCGATTGGCAGAGCTTGCCAATTGGCGAACGCAGCTTTTAAGCCCGCATTTGGGGACAAGTGCCGCTAGCGGGATGGACGGCGCGGCCTCTTGGGCACGACGCGTGGCGAAGGGGATTTCTCAGCGGCAGGCTCGTCCTCAACCCAGTCCGTTGGGGGCGGCAACCGGCGACCTTGCGCCTGCGGCCCCGGCTGAACCTCTGTGCCTGTGGCAACAGCTACTGGGCGCGATTGCGGCTCTGGCCGACCAGAAGCACCCGGCCAGATTGGTCGGGGCCGGAAAGGCCTTACCTCAACGGGCGCGCTGACGGGCTGGCGCGCGGTTTCAGGGGTCATGGAGATAGGGGTCGGCTCGGCCAGGGTCGACAGGCGCTTAGACAATTGCCGCAACTCAGTTTCTGCAGGGCCTACCCATTCTGGATCGTGAGCAGATGCCCGCGCCAAATCAGATGAAACGCGCGCCAAAACATCGTCGAGTGGTTCGTCTTTTCGGGGACGGTCAACCCAAGGCAAAGCATCGGCCAGCGCCTCTGGAACATCATGGACCACACTCTTGCGCGTATCACGCCAAATACGTCGAAAAGCCGAGGGGGGCTTTGGTGAGGCTTCCTTTTGAGGCGCGGTGACAGTTTGAGCCAATGGCAAAGGAACAGGTGCCGACGAGGCGTTCTGCAACTGGCTTATCTCTGCCGGTGATGGAATGGCGTGAAGAGGGATTATGTCAGCCGCTGCTGGCAGAGTAATGGGCGATGCGGGCCGACCCTGAAACACCACAATCGGAACGGGCAGACGGTGCGACCCGGCATCAGTTTGCAACGCGACCGCCTTGGGTAATGGTTGATTAGGACCAATCGACGCCGTAACTGGGGCCCCTGACACGGCTTTGTCAGGTCCGATCTGTGGCAAATAGGGCGAGGTTGCCAGTGCGCCGGGAGATTGTGCAAAGGCATGGGTTGCGGGCAAGGATAATCCCATCGCGCCCAGACAAAGGGCCGACGATATCACGAATCCAGAGTGCAACTTCTTCATCATGCCAAAAATCCTAGCGTGACGTAGTAAAGAGGGGTTTAAGGCGCTGAGGGGGTCTTTCCGCCATTTTGAGTGACCAACACGCCCCAAGTCTTTGTTTTGGAGTGGACAATGCCGCCTTTACCCGTCTTCCGCACCAAAGCCGATCTGCGCCAACAGGTCACTGCTTGGCGTCAAGATGGGCAAAAGATTGCCCTTGTTCCAACCATGGGCGCGCTGCATGCTGGCCATCTTGATCTGATTAGGATTGCGCAGAGCAAAGCTGACCGGGTCATCGCGTCGATTTTCGTCAATCCGACCCAATTTGCGCCGCACGAAGATCTTGACCGCTACCCCCGCCAAGAGGCAGCCGATAGGGACGCGCTCTCAACGGCGGGCTGCGATGGCCTTTATGCACCAACCACCCATGTCATGTATCCGGCCGGATTTGATACAAGCATCACACCAGGACGGGTAGCCGAACGACTTGAAGGTGCGTTTCGCCCGCATTTTTTTGGTGGGGTTGCAACTGTCGTCACTAAACTTTTCCTGCAGGCCCTGCCCGATGTCGCCGTTTTTGGCGAAAAAGACTGGCAGCAATTGCAGGTCATCAAGCGCATGGTCATTGATCTTGATCTGGGGGTCGACATTGTGGCCGCACCCACAAGACGTGAGGTCGATGGCCTAGCCCTGTCTTCGCGCAATGCCTATCTGTCCGATGCTGAGCGGGCGGCCGCGCCTGTGTTAAAGCAGGTATTGGATGATTTGGCTTTGAAGGTGCGCGATGAGCCCGCACAGCTCGCCATGCATATGGAGGCCGGTATCAAGCGTATCTTGTCAGCTGGCTTTCGCGCGGTTGATTATCTTGAGGTCTGCCATGCAGAAACCCTCAGTCCGTGGCAAGCTGGTGACCCTGCCCGCATTTTGGTGGCCGCATGGCTGGGTCAAACCCGCCTGATCGATAATTGTGGGCTCGACTGACCTACCAAGCCCCAAGGTCCAGCAATTCTTTGCGCAATGGCTCGGGCAATTCATCACCACCATCGAGGTTCTTAAGGTCAGGAGGGGCATCCTTAACCTGCAAATAGCGCCAGCCTTGAAATGCGGCCCGTCGGCGTGGGGCAGTCAGAATATGATGATGTTTCAGCACGATCTCGCAGCGCGTGCGACCATCCGCCTCCTCCAATGTTACAATATCTTCAATCTCCTGACGGACCAAAATCTGTCCTTTGATGACCCAATAGAGCGAGCCGCCATCGAGGATTTCGCTGCGCCGTTTGGGCGTCATGCGGGTGTCGCAAACTGGACGAGGGTCTAAGCCAAGTGCCAGACGCGAGAAAGCCTGATGGTCGTGCCAATCCACCAAATCCTGGATTGAGACCGCCCCCACGCACAATTTGATTACATGCAACGCCATGATGGCTAAACTAGGTGGTCGGGTGTCGACGTACAGGGCTTGGAGTCAGCCGCACTGCCAGCGGCCTGTTTGGCCTGCCACTTAGCCTTGATGCTGGCACTGGTGGGGCGTGAGCCATCAGGGGTCCAACCCGGCGGCCCGAAGACAAAGCCGAGCCGGTTGCGCCAGCCTCGAGCGGTCCACACATCCCGTGCCATCCCAACCCATTCGTGGAAGGCAATGCGTAGGGGATTGAACGTGTGCAGGTTCGACACCACACCATAGACTGGCTTATCGGCCTTGTCTTCGCCCACAAACGTCCCGAACAGGCGGTCCCAGATGATCAGGACACCGGCATAATTGGCATCAAGATAGCGCGGATTGGTGGCATGGTGCACGCGGTGGTGGCTGGGTGTGTTCAACACCCATTCTAAAGGCCCTAATCGGTCAATTGCCTCGGTATGGATCCAGAACTGATAGACCAAACTGAGGCCCGAGAAGAATGCGATCATTGGCGGAGGAAAGCCGATCCATGCCATCGGGAGCCAGAAGACAAAGGTAAAGCCGATGGTCCCTGTCCATGTCTGGCGCAGCGCAGTCGACAAATTATAGTGCTGTGACGTGTGGTGGACCACATGGCTGGCCCAAAACCAGCGTCGCTCGTGGCTGATCCGATGAAACCAATAATAACATAGGTCTTCAAGGAAAAAGCAGGCCACTAATGCCCAGGCCGCATAACCGATATCAAACAGGCGATACTGATAAACAAAAGTGGTTGCGGCTACAGCCATGCCGCCGGTCAACAGTTTGGCGACTGTATTGCCAAATCCCATCGTGAGGCTGGCCGCGGCATCCTTGGCTTCATAGGTGACATCCTTGCTTTGCCGCGCACGGATCATTTCAGCGATGACAAGCACGCCAAACAACGGAATGGCCCAGGTCACAGGATCAGGCAGATTCATGTCGCCTCACGCCTCCCTAAACCTGCAAGTGCCGCCGTGATGGCAGCCTTCTCAGCATGAATATGTACAGGCTCAAATCCCAAGTCTGCAAAAGATACATAGAGACGATCTGGGGCCACAACCATGATTTTTGCGTCGTGCAAACTGCGCACCAGCCGCTTGTCACCCAGGACCGTCACCACATAACCAGACTGGTCATCACCATAGGCCAAAGCGGCACGATGATTATTCGACATCACAATGTGATAATTGGCCTCAGTCCCGACATAAGCACACACCGCTGCGATCACTTCATCGGAATCTTTGAGCCGCCGCTCTACATTGAGGCCGAGCTTGAAGCCAACAAAGGCTAAAAGTGCCGTTCCAATCGCGGCCATCAGCACAGTAATCAGAGCAGCATTCATGAAGCGCCGTCCTGTGGTTCAAGCCGAACCAGCACGTCAGCAGCTTTGACTTGACGACCCTCATGAACCAATGTTTCGGCAATCACCCCGTCGCGGCTGGCCGTCAAGGCATGTTCCATTTTCATCGCTTCAAGGATAACCAGCACATCACCTGCTTGGACTTTCTGGCCCGGTTCTGCGCGGAGTATAGCGATTTTGCCCGGCAAAGGGGCCTTAATCTCATCGGCTGCCTCCAGATTGTCGGCGCTGGCTTCTGGCCGGGGGAAAGTGTACCGCCAGACCTCCCCCTGCTCGACCAATGACACACCCGCCGCATCAAGCATCAGAGTAGCCGCAACATCATGCTCGCCGGAACTTCCAGGGCGGGGGCTTTCAGCAATAAGGATGGTCCACACATCGGGCCCACCAAATACATGGATCAATCGGCGTGGAACCACCGCATGATCCCCCTTCAAGCCCGCCGCCAGTTGAACATCGTCGCTGTGAAGGACCACCTCGACTTCCTGCTCCTCAAGGCGGAGACGAACAGACAATTCGGGCTGTGCATTCAGCCGCCAGCCATCAGCCGTCCCGAAAGGTGAGCGCGCCGCAGATGCGGCCATTTCGCGGCTGACCTGAACACCAATGGCCGCCAATCCCACCCGGCGCGCGGACAGGCCGTCCGGCTTCTGAAGGCTTATGGATTCGTCTTCCAACAACCCTGTATGGACTGCCCCGTTTACAAAACCTGCCACACCGCACAGGCGCGCCAAATAGCCAATATTGGTGTCAATGCCTGTCACGACACGCCCGTGCAAGTGGGCTTGTAGACCACTTAAAGCGGCCGCCCGATTAGGGCCCCATGCAATGGCTTTTTCCACAAGGGAATCATAGGCATCTGGAAAAATGTCTCCCAGATCAAAACCCGTGTCGATGCGGATAGAGCTGTCCGCCCCGGCCGGCACGTCGGGCGTAAGCCCCGTAATCCGGCCTGCAGATGGTAAGAAGCCCTTGGCTGGGTCCTCAGCCACAATCCGTGCCTCAATAGCAGCACCAGTGAGCGTGATCTCAGTTTGGCTCAATGGCAGGGCTTCACCGGCTGCCACCCGCAATTGCCATTCAACCAAGTCCAGTCCGGTAATGGCTTCTGTGACCGGATGTTCAACCTGAAGGCGCGTATTCATTTCCAAGAACCAAAAGCCGTCTGGTCGCAAGGGTCCGGTGCCGTCTGCGACAAACTCCACGGTTCCTGCATTTGAATAATTGACCGCTTTAGCGATTTTGAGCGCTGCTTGGGTTAGACTTTCACGAACCGCTTCTGTCATGCCGGGCGCTGGGGCCTCTTCAATCAGCTTTTGCCGCCGACGTTGGATCGAACAGTCGCGCTCAAACAGATGGACAAGATTGCCATGCTGGTCACCAAACACTTGGACTTCAAGATGGCGCGGGCGCAGCACAAGTTTTTCGAGCATAACCCGGTCGTCGCCGAAAGAAGCTGCTGCCTCGCGCCGGGCTGATTCCAAGGCAGCGTGGAATTGATCCAAGCCTTCGACAATGCGAATGCCACGTCCGCCCCCGCCTGCGACCGCCTTGATGAGCAGCGGAAATCCAATCGCTGCGGCCGCTTTGGCAAGAACTTCAGGCTGCTGATCACTTTCCCAATAGCCGGGCAAAACAGGTGCGCCAACGCTGACCGCAATCGCTTTCGCCCGATCCTTCAACCCCATGTCACGAATGGCGTCAGGCCGCGGCCCAACAAAGGCGATTCCTGCTTGCGCACAGCTTTCTGCAAATTCTGGATTTTCTGAAAGAAAACCATAGCCTGGATGGATCGCTTCAGCCCCGGTCTCACGGGCCGCTTGGATGATCAGATCGCCACGCAAATAAGAGTCGCGTGCCGGTGCTGGGCCAAGCCGAACAGCATGATCGGCCTCGCGTACATGTTTAGCGGCCCGGTCAGCGTCGGAATAAACCGCGACAGTCTTGATCCCCAGACGGCGAGCAGTGCGGATAACACGGCAAGCAATCTCGCCGCGATTGGCAATCAACAAGCTTTTGAACACGCCCTGTTCCCTTAACCCTGGTTTCTCGTGCACTTCTGGTCCCACCAAGGACCAAGCAACGCAGCTTTCTTGTCAGAAGAGGTGCCTTTGGTCGCGATGGCTTGGTGCCACCGCCCCCTGACAGGCCCTCCAGTGTGACCCTCATACTGAGGGCCTGCACCCGGCATCATTGCCGGGGACTCACCCTGCCAACTTCAGTCACGCCTGTGCACCGGTCAAGCCTTGTGGTCAGCCCACTGCCCCCAGGACGATTATGGCCACGAAAAACAGAGCGAGAGCAACCGGCGCAAACATGGCGCCGAAAACAGCTGTTCGCCACCCTGCCCCGATCCAGCCAAGATTATAGGCGCCTTTGAAGTGGAAATAGAGATGGGTGATCACCGCGCCGAAAATCCATCCGCCATGATCGGACCAACTGATCCAATGCGACGATAGTGCCAAGGCCAGAAACAGGAAGGACATAAAGGACAAAGAATACAACGCAAAAACGGCGTGATCATAAAGCGTCACGTCTCTTTTCCAGAACAACAATAGCCATATGAAAGGCAGACTAATGGGAATAAGCAGGAAGGAGAACTTGTAGACAGTGTTTTGAAGCTTGTAGAGAAACAATTCAGGGTTCTGAAGTTTATGGCGCAGCTTTTCGTTGAGTTCCGGCCAAGGCGACTCGATCTGAACATCTGATTTGAGAAAATTGGCAAAATTAGTCTGAAAATCATTTCCAGCCGCCGTCACATTGCCCGATTGGATCTGGGCGGTTGCCGGTGCATTCGACTCCACCAGTTTGATGGCTGCATCAATGGCCGCAATTGCCACTTGATCACCCCCAGCAACCGCTTTGTCGCGTTCCTTGCGCAGGTCGGCGAGCTGTTGGGCGCGCTTGGCTGCTTGCGCCTTTTCATCAGCATCTGTGGCCATCGGCTGTGTTTGTGCCTTGGCAGAGGTGACCGCTTGCGTGAGGTCGGCGTCGGCCTGATTGAGACGCGCTTGAAGCGTTTGGACGGCCTTTGTCTGTGAAGCAACTTCTGCCTCGGCCAGCTTCACATCAACCGGGTCTTGATCTGCTTTTGGTTTGGCCTTGATAGCGGCAAGGGCGGCTTGGGACGTTGCTAAATCGGCTTGCCCCTCTTTGAGGTCGGTCGCCACATCCGCTTTATGCTCCCGCGCTGCATCGACGCGTTCTGTCGGGGTGCTGTTATTCTGCTTCACAAAGCCTGGCCCGCCGACCAAGGCGAACACCAGAAACATCGAGAACACCGACGCCAAGAACATTGAGAACGGCGGCACATAGCGGCTGCGATGACCCATAACATAATTGCGCGTCATTGTGCCTGGCCGAAACACCAGCATGGGGAGTGACCGCCAAGTCTTGGAATCGAAATGGGTTATGCCATGCACCACCTCTTCGAGAACATGTAAGAAAGAGCGGTGCACATGCGCTGACTGGCCGCAAGCGTGACAATAATCCCCGGTCAAGGGCGTGTCGCAATTCTTGCAAGGCGTCCCAATCAGACGGGTATTGTGATGGTTTTTCCCGCGCTTTGGCGTCCCAGTTACCAACGGGCCTGCATTTTCAAGATTGAGGTCTGCCACACTATCCATCGCAACATCCATCAGTAACATATTCGTTATGTTTGGCGGCGCGGTGGCGGACGGTCAAGCCATATCAGGACCCTTTTGCCCAATTTGGTGCGCGTTTTTCAAGGAAGGCGGCAAGTCCCTCTTGACCTTCAGGACTGGCGCGGCGCGTGGCAATGCGTCGTGCGGTTTCGTTTGCCAACACAGCATTCACTGGCTTACCGGCTACATCTTTCACCAGCAATTTGGCATCGGCGACAGCACCTGGTGCGGCAGCAAATGCTAAATCCGCCAGCCGCTCCTCGCGCTTGGCAAGATCATCAAGATCTGCAGCGATTTCTTGAATGAGGCCCATTTCATACGCCCGCGCTGCGTCAAACGGCATTGCCGTGGCAAACATAGCGCGCGCCTGCCGCGGCCCGATCGCCTCGATCACGAAGGGGGAAATGGTGGCAGGGGTCAGACCAAGCCTGACTTCGGTAAAGCAGAACCGGCTTCCCGCCACCGCAATGGCATAATCGCACGCCGCAACCAAACCAGCGCCACCGCCAAACGCACCGCCGTGAACGAGTGCCACCGTGAGCTGGGGTAAATCATGCAGCGCTTGCAGCATATGCGCCAAAGCACGGGCATCGGCCTCATTATCATCAAAATCATGACGGGCCTGACGCTGCATCCAGTCGAGGTCAGCCCCCGCACAAAAGGTTGTGCCTGCGCCTCTGATGAAAACCACACGGATCCCGTCTGACACCCGAATGGTCTCAAAAACATCCATCAAGGCAGCGATGGTGATTTCATCAAAGGCATTTTTCTTCTCGGGCCGATTAAGCGTCACCATGGCTGCGCCATCTGGCGATATGTTCAACACAACATGATCGCCCTCTACACCCATCACGTTTTCCGCGTCTGCCATATCAACCGCCTCCTACATGCGGAACACACCAAACCGGGGAGGTTCAATGGGTGCGCCCGCCACACTGGCCAACGAAAGAGAAACCACCCGCCGTGTCTCGAGGGGGTCGATAATGCCATCGTCCCAAAGACGCGCCGTTGCATAATATGGATCGCCCTCTTCCTCGTACTTCTGGCGAATCGGTTGTTTGAAGGCCTCTTCGTCGGCTTCACTCCATGTACCACCCTTGGCTTCAATGCCATCGCGGCGCAATGTCGCAAGGACGCTGGCAGCCTGTTCCCCGCCCATTACGCTGGTGCGGGCATTGGGCCACAGCCACAAGAATCGTGGAGAATAGGATCTGCCGCACATGGCGTAATTGCCAGCCCCATACGAGCCGCCAATGACAATTGTTAGCTTCGGAACATTGGCGCATGCCACAGCCGTGACCATCTTAGCTCCGTCTTTTGCGATCCCCCCGGCTTCATAGTCGCGCCCAACCATAAAGCCCGAGATATTCTGCAGGAATAAAAGCGGGATGCGGCGCTGGCAGGCCAATTCAATAAAATGGGCACCTTTTTGGGCGCTTTCTGAAAAGAGAACGCCATTATTGGCAATAATGGCTACAGGCCAGCCATCGATATGGGCAAAGCCTGTTACCAAGGTTTCCCCATAAAGCTTTTTGAATTCGTGGAATTCAGAACCGTCAACCAAACGGGCAATGACTTCGCGCACATCATAGGGGGTGCGCACATCATCGGGGATGATACCATAAAGCTCATCAAGCGCCTCGATCGGCGGCCGTGATGTCCGGCGGGATAAGGTCGAGGCCGGTTCACCCAAGGTCGCCACACATTGCCGCGCCAATTCCAGCGCATGGGCATCCGACACTGCATAATGGTCTGCAACCCCGGACTTGCGGGCATGAACATCTGCCCCGCCCAAATCCTCTGCACTGACTGTCTCGCCCGTGGCAGCCTTGACCAGCGGCGGACCTCCTAGAAAGATTGTGCCTTGTTTACGCACAATGATGGTCTCGTCGCTCATCGCGGGCACATAGGCGCCACCGGCAGTACACGACCCCATCACAACCGCGATCTGGGCGATTCCACGCGCGCTCATATTGGCTTGATTATAGAAAATACGCCCGAAATTATCCCTGTCTGGAAAGACTTCCGCCTGATGCGGCAAATTGGCACCACCTGAATCAACCAGATAGACGCACGGCAAATTATTCTCCATGGCCACTTCTTGGGCGCGGACGTGCTTTTTGACCGTCATCGGATAATAAGTACCACCTTTGACAGTTGGGTCATTGCACACAACCATGACCGGCCGACCACACACATGGCCAATCCCAGTGATCAGACCCGCGCCGGGAATATCTTCGCCATACATACCGTGCGCGGCAAGGGCTGATAATTCCAAGAATGGGCTGCCAGGATCTAGCAAGCCATCGATCCGCTGACGTGGCAATAATTTCCCGCGGCTTTGATGGCGGGCGCGCGCCTCGTCGCTGCCACCCAAAGCCGCACGACTGGTTTGTCCGCGCAGGCGCTGGACAAGGCCAGCCATTTTTTCCCGATTGCGTTCAAAGGCTGGCGAGCTGGTATCGATACGACTTGTCAGACGGCTCACTCTGGTCTCCCCGCGATTGCGTCTTTGTCTCCCGCCAAGCGGGCGTTGACACTCGTTTAACAGGGTTCTGCCATGATGGAAGAGTGGCGGGTTCAGTTCAGACTTGCCGCCGCTCTCTCTTGGTGGTCTCAGGCCAGATTGCGGCACTTGGATCAGTGTTCTTGTGGGGTCTTAAAAATGACAATCAACACAAAGTTTTTCGCACTCTCCGCCTTCATGGCTGCGTTATCACCTGTTGTTGCAACAGCGGCTGAACCGGCTTGGGTGGGCCTGCGGGCCGGGACCGGCGGCCTTGGCGGTGAAGTGGGTGTCGACGTCACGCCAAACGTTGTTCTACGTGGGATTGGTCAAGCCTATGATTATGGCTATGACACCACTATCGACGGCATTGCCTATGATGGTTCTTTAAAACTGGGCTCATATGGGTTGCAGGCCGATTATCGGTTTGACAGCAGCCCATTCTATGTCACCGCAGGTATATTCGCCAATGAGAACAAATTCGATCTCGCCGCCACACCTGCCACCAATGTGACAATCGGCAATACCTCTTACACGCCTGCCCAAGTCGGCACACTCAATACGCATGCCAAATTTGACGATGTGGCTTATTTCCTCGGTGCTGGGGTGGCCTTCATGGCTGGCCCAATCGAAACAGCGCTGGAAGCCGGCGTCTATTATCAGGGCAAGCCCAAAGTGGAATATACCTCGACTGGCCTGTTGGCGACAAACCCAGCGTTTCAGGCAGATTTGGCTCTGGAAAGCGCTAAAGTTGTCGACGAACTTGACGCAGCACGTTACTGGCCGATGGTCACGCTGCAGGGGCGCTATCGGTTCAAATAAACCGCAGACCAATCGGGGAATCAGGCCACCTTGGAGCATGAACGGATAATGTTTCAGGGTGGCAATTTCTGATGACCGGGCTCGACCTTGCCAGTCTTCCTTTCTTGCGTGATGCCGGTGCGGCCGCGCTCAAGGACGTCGAAAAGTCAGCAATCTGGTATTCTTTGCCCGGCGGCTGGCCCCTGTTTCAGGAAGGTGAACCGGCTGACACGCTATGGTTTGTTCGCTCTGGGTCGCTGGGCGCGTTTCGTCGTGGCCTCGATGGCAGCAAGGAATTCATTGGCCATATTCGCCAAGGAGAGCCGGTGGGTGAGATGGCCTTGGTGGCCGGCGAACCACACTCTGCCTCGGTATTTGCCTTGCGCGATACTGAACTCTTGGCTCTTGACCGTACAGCCTTCAACAGGCTGATCCGACGCCACCCCCAATTGATGCAGAATCTGGCCCGGACCATGCTGTTCAGGTCGCGCCAGAACCGGCGGCGCAATCCCCGCGCTGACCCCCGCGTATTCAGCCTAATTGCCGCCTCGCCCACATTGGACATCCATAAGCGCGCTGAGACCTTAAAGCAGGGTCTGGCGAAACTGGGTAAGCGTGCCATTGTCGTTGGACCAGAAGCTGCCAGCCAGACCGCAAGCTGGTTTGACGAGATTGAGGCTTGGAACGACATCGTACTTTTGGCAGCCGATCTGAGTGATGGCGCATGGCTGAAACTATGCCTACGTCAAGCTGACCGATTATGGATTTTCGGCCGGGCAGAGACGGCGCCACCAGAAAGCCTGTTGCCTGACACCGCTTCTCCAGCCCGGCAATTTCAATTGGTCGACACAATTCTTGTGGCCCCTCAAGATCGGGCAGCGGTCCTCGCCAAAGGCAGCACGGCTGCTGACTGGAGTGCAGCTACCAAATCCCAACGGCTGTTCCATTGGCGCCAAGACGAACCAAAAGATGTTTTGATGTTGGCCCGCATTCTGACCGGCACATCAATCGGATTGGTATTGGGTGGCGGTGGCGCACGCGCTTATGCCCATATTGGCGTTGTCCGGGCGCTGCGCGAGGCGGGGATTTCGTTTGATTTTGTCGGCGGCACCTCGATGGGAGGGGTGATTGCCGCCTGTGTCGCCTTGGATTGGGACGATGGCGAAATCGAGCGGCGCATCTGGGACAGTTTTGTCCGCAACAATCCGCTCAATGATTATGTATTGCCGGTGGTGGCCATGACGTCAGGCGCCAAGGTTGACCAGCGGCTGGCGACAAATTTTGGTGACGTTCTGATTGAAGATTTGCCGCGGTCTTTTTTCTGTCTGTCGACCAATCTCACTTTGGGCAGCCCAAAGCTGCACAGATCTGGTCGATTGCGCGACGCATTACGCGCCTCCATTGCCTTGCCGGGCATTCTGCCGCCCGTGGTCTCGGGGGAAGACATTTTGGTGGATGGTGCAGTGCTCGATAATTTTCCAATCAACGCCATGATCGACCTGCACCGCGGGCCAAATATCGGGGTGGATGTTACCCGTCAGCGTGCGTTAAACCCCGAGGAATTTCGCAAGCCTGAAAGTTTCTTCAGTTGGATCACGCGCCATGGCCTGCATGCGGCTCCGCCAATTGCCGAATTGATGATGCGATCGGCAACAGCATCGCTTGATCCTGCAAAATCACGTGAAAAGACCGACCTGTTGATTGTCCCTGACATGGCAGGGATACAATTGCGTGATTGGAAGGCCTTTGATGCGGCCGTGGAGACGGGTTATCGCGCAGCAACGCGTGCCATTCAAAACATCCCAAACGGTCTGCGCCCACTCCTGAGTTAGGATTTGCGGCAGGATCACGGCATGCGACCTGCGGATGAGACGATTTTCGCGTCAAACATGCCCATTTTCTGCCGCAACCGCCCTCTAAAACCAAGCTTGCGACATGCAAACGTTTGGACGGGGATTTACCTTTGCGGATCATGCTGGCTTCGGGCGCTGCGCTGGCTTTGTTGGCGGCCTTTGGTCTTGGAATTGTGGTGGGTAAATTTGTTCTCTCGCCACACGAGACAATTGCGACGGCACCCACCAATGCAATCATGGGCCCGGCCGGGCTGGATAATCCGCTGGCGGACCCCGATGCGGTTATGTCCACTGACCCAAGTGTGACGGCGACAGCCCCGCCTCCTGCCCCCCTGCCGCCAGCAACCGGACCGAATGAAGTGGTGATCCCAACACCGGGACTGCTCGTCAATGGCGTGACACCACGCACTGAATCTGACGCCGCCATGGCTGCGGTCAACCCAGCTGGACACTGTGACATCAAGGTCAGTCAGCCAAGCGCGATCCGGTCTTGGAAACAGGTTGATCGCGTCACCATTATGGCAACAGGAACCGATTGCGCGTCAGGCAGTATCCGGATCATGTTGGAAACCGGTGAGGGCCGCGCGCTCTATACCCTGCAGGCCCCAGCGCGGGATTTTGGTATTCCTGCAACGGCCAGCTCAGACCAAATCCGCGACCGCTTGACCACCTTATTGCCCGCCAATGCGATCAAAGCGTCAACCTATCCTGCGTGGCCTGAAGGCAGCGAAAGCCCGACCCGAGCTGAATTCACGCGCGAAACCTATGAGGCCATCCGGCAGGCTGACAGCCCTGTTGTGTGCCTGAAACTGCCAACTTCCGCTCAACGCTGTGTTGCCCAGGACCCGCGCTCTGGCCAATTCCGTGTGTTTGCGCGCGGCTAAGCAATGATCACGTTTTCGTGATTAAATTGCAGTCATGATTGAGATCTCCTCGTGCATCAGCCACGAAACTCGTCCAATCTTGCCTCGACCGCATGCATGGGTGCGGAGCATATCGAGGTGAGGAAGATATGGAACGTTGCGATTTTCTGGCCGGGAGTGTGGCAATGTTGACTCTAAGTGCAGCGCCGGAGGCCATGGCAGCCAAAGCCAAGAAGAAGGCTGCTGGCCGTGCCAATCCCCTCTTGGCGGAATGGAATACGCCGTGGGGTGTTCCCCCCTTCAATCTGATCCAGACCCGTGATTTTGAACCGGCGCTGCGTGTCGCCATGGCAGAAAAGCTCGCCGATATTCAGGCGATTTCGGCAGCCAAAACCCCTGCGACCTTCGAGACTGTTATTGTACCGTTGGAGAAATCGGGGCAGCGCCTGACCCGGGCCACCACGGTCTTTTACAATTTGACCGGGATGATGAGCACGCCTGACCTCCAGAAAATTGAAGGCAAAGTGTCGGCCAGCCTGTCTCAGCACGACAGCACCATCAGCCAGGATCCCAAAATCTTTGCCCGGGTCAAAGCAGCCTTTGACAGTCGCGAAAGCCAATCCCTCAATCCAGCCCAGACCCAGCTTCTGGAAGATACTTACGCCGGCTTTGTCCGCAATGGGGCATTGCTAAACCCTACTCAAAAGAAGCGATTGGCAGATATTGATGCCCGCCTCACCCATTTGCAGGTGCAGTTCGGCCAAAATGTGCTGGCTGGACAATCAAGTTTTGCGCTTCCCTTAAAGACGAAAGAAGATCTTGCGGGGCTTTCAGACAGTTTCATTGCGGCAGCCGCTGCCGAAGCCAAAGAACGCAAGATCGATGCGCTAGGGGTTGTCACCTTATCTCGCTCCAGTTTCGAGCCGTTCCTGACCATGTCGACCCGCCGGGATTTGCGCGAAGCAGTTCAAAAAGGCTGGATGGCGGTATCAGGTACCCCCGGCCCAACGGACAACCGACCCTTGATCCCCGAAATTGTCGATCTGCGCAATGAAAAGGCCCGCCTATTGGGCTTCAAGAGCTTTGCCCATTATCAGCTTGACAATAAAATGGCCAAAAGCCCCGAGGCGGCCATGGATATGATGCTGGGCGTATGGGCGGCATCTCTGGCTACCGCCAAGCGTGAGCGCGCCATGCTGCAGGAATTGGCCGCCGCCGATGGCCTGGATGGCCCAATCAAGTCGTGGGACTGGTGGTATTATGCCGAAAAGGTCCGCAAAGCCAAATATGATGTCGATGAATCCGAGACCAAGCCCTATTTCGAACTGGGCAATATGATCGAGGCCATTCATTGGCATGCCAACCAATTGTTTGGCATTTCGTTCAAGAAAATCACTGGCGTTCCGACGTGGCACCCGGATGTGGTGACCTATGAAGTCAGCGATCCGTCCGGTAAGCCCATGGCGCTATGGTATGGCGATTTCTTTGCCCGCCAAACCAAGCAATCGGGCGCTTGGATGAGTAGTTTCCGCGATCAGCAACGCCTGATCGGCGACATCAAGCCTGTGGTGTTCAATGTGTGCAACTACACAAAGGCCCCGGCAGGTCAGCCCAATCTCTTGAGCCTCGATGACGTCACCACCTTGTTCCACGAGTTCGGCCATGCGTTGCACGGTATGTTATCGGACGTCACTTATCCCAGCCAGTCGGGCACAAATGTCAAACGTGACTTTGTCGAATTCCCCAGCCAGCTCATGGAGCATTGGGTGACCACACCTGAAATCCTGACCCGCTTTGCCAAGCATCACGCGACTGGTGAGATCATTCCAAGGGCTCTGGTCGACAAAATCATCGCCGCGCGCAATTTCAATCAGGGCTGGGCCACCAGCGAGTTTATGATGGCTGCCATCATGGACATGAAGATGCATATGATTGAAGGCCCAGCGCCCAAAGATGTCGATGCTTGGGAAAACGACATCTTGGGCGGGATTGGGGCCATACCTGAAATCGTCGTGCGCTATCGCCCCGGCTATTTCAAGCACACGTTCGAAGGTGGTTATGCCGCGGGCTATTATAGCTACATCTGGGCGGCTGTGCTGGAGTGCGATGCCTTCCAAGCCTTTGTTGAGGCCGGCAATGTCTATGACAAGGCCACGTCAGCCAAGCTGAAACGCTATATCTTCGCCAGCGGTGGCCAAGCCGACCCATTGGCCAATTATGTCGCTTTCAGAGGTCGCGCGCCAGGCGTTGACGCGCTTCTGGCAGACCGGGATTTGCGCGTCTAACCCATAATGCCCGACATGGCAGGTCCCAACAAAAGTTGGGCCTGCCCGCGTCTGACCCATGTATGGTTTGTGAAGCTGCGTCCTCAACCTAGACCTATAGACCGGGAGAGAGGCCTTAGGCTGATTTAGCTATTGGCCTTTTTGTCATCATGGACCACGCGCAGGCCCAATTCGCGCAATTGCTGCGGGGTGGGTAGGCTGGGGGCCCCCATCATCAGGTCTTGCGCATTCTGGTTCATCGGGAACATGATGACATCGCGGATATTGGCGGTGCCAGCCAGCAGCATCACCATCCGCTCAATCCCCGCCGCACAGCCCCCGTGCGGTGGCGCGCCATAACGGAAGGCATTGACCATGCCACCAAAGCGGGCCTCGACTTCTGAGGCCGGATAGCCTGCCAATTCAAACGCTTTGAACATGATCTCGGGCTTATGATTGCGAATACCCCCTGAGACCAGCTCATAGCCATTGCAGGCCAAATCATATTGATAGGCATAGACGCTCAACGGATCGCCCTGCAAAGCCTCAAGCCCGCCCTGCGGCATCGAAAACGGATTGTGGCTGAAGTCGATCTTACCGGTTTCTTCGTCACGCTCATACATCGGGAAGTCGACGATCCAGGCAAATGCGAAGCGGTCCTTTTCGGTCAGCCCCAATTCATCGCCAATCACCATGCGCGCTTTGCCCGCAATACGTTCAAACGCCTGTGGCTTGCCACCCAAAAAGAAAGCGGCATCACCTGATTGCAAGCCCAATTGCTGGCGGATGGCCTCCGTGCGTTCTGGCCCGATATTCTTGGCCAAAGGCCCTGCAGCCTCCAGGCCCGAGCCATCTTCGGCTTGCCGCCAGAAGATGTAACCCATGCCGGGTAAGCCTTCCTTTTGGGCAAAGGCATTCATACGGTCGCAGAATTTGCGGCTGCCGCCACCAGGGGCAGGAATGGCGCGCACTTCCGTCCCGGGCTGTTCCAACAGATTGGCGAAAATCGCAAAGCCAGAGCCTTTGAAATGCTCGCTCACAAGTGCCATTTTGATCGGGTTGCGCAAATCAGGCTTGTCGGTGCCATACCACAGCGCAGAATCCTTATACGAAATCCGCGTCCAATTGCGATCAACCTTTTTGCCTTGGCCAAATTCTTCAAACACCCCGGCAATCACCGGCTCCATCGTGTTGAACACATCGTCCTGAGTGACAAAGCTCATTTCAACATCAAGCTGGTAGAAGTCGGTGGGAGAGCGATCCGCACGGGGGTCTTCGTCGCGGAAGCAAGGCGCAATTTGGAAATAACGGTCAAAGCCCGCTACCATGATCAATTGCTTGAACTGTTGGGGTGCTTGCGGCAGCGCGTAGAATTTGCCGGGGTTTAGGCGACTGGGAACCAAAAAGTCGCGCGCGCCCTCAGGGCTGGATGCTGTCAGGATTGGTGTTGTAAATTCCGTAAAGCCCTGCTCCATCATGCGACGGCGGAAGCTGTTCACCATTTTAGAGCGCAGCATAATGGTGTTGTGCAACGTCTCGCGGCGCAGATCGAGGAAACGATAGCGCATGCGAATGTCTTCGGGATAATCGGGCTCACCAAAGACCGGCACTGGCAATTCATTGGTGACTTCAGAGTGCACCTCAATGCTGATGACGCGCAATTCAATCTCGCCGGTGGCAAGCTCTGGATTGATGGTTGCAGGATCGCGCGCGATCACCTCGCCCTCAACGCCTATGACGCTTTCAGCCCGCAACCGGGTTAAGCGGTCAAAGCTGGGATTGGTTGGTCCGCAAACAATTTGGGTAATGCCATAATGGTCGCGCAAGTCGATGAAGGCGACCCCGCCATGGTCACGACGGCGGTGAATCCAGCCGGCGATCTTGACGGTTTGACCAACATGTTCGGCGCGCAGGGCACCGCAAGTATGTGTACGAAAGGCTGACATGGTGTGGGGCCGATTCAATAAGGGAGTTTGAGTGCGCGATAGACCCTTTGGCGGCCAAAAGGTCAAGAAAAGAGGGCAGAAGCCGCCATAAGTCAAAATCGACCGCCAAGCGAAAAAATGTGCATTTAGCCACTTACCGGCGAGTTTACCCCCTCGCACTTTCCTGCATTCCGCGTCATAGCTTCTTTATGAGACTTATACAGACGACTCAACAATTGGCTGAAGCGTGCGCGGCGATCGCCCAGCAGCTTTATGTCGCGGTTGATACCGAGTTTCTGCGCGAAACCACTTATTGGCCACTTCTTTGCTTGATCCAGGCTGCCGCAGGTGATGTGGAAATTCTGATCGATCCCTTTGTTGAGGGCCTGTCGCTTGATCCATTCTTTGCCTTGATGGCCAATCCAGACGTCATGAAAGTGTTTCATGCGCCGCGACAAGACTTGGAAATATTCTTCAGGCTGATGGAGGGGCGATTACCGACACCGGTATTTGATACCCAAACGGCAGCCATGGCCTTGGGACTGGGTGAGCAAATTGCCTATGACGGTTTGGTCATGGCTATGCTCAATCGGCCTGTCGACAAAACCCATCGCTTCACTGACTGGAGCCGTAGGCCCTTGTCGGAAAACCAGCTGGCCTATGCACTCGCCGATGTGACCCATTTGCGCGACCTGTACCCGAAAATGCTGACCCAATTGCAGCAAAAGGGCCGCATGGAGTGGGTTAGCGAGGAGATGAAGGCGTTTGAGGATCCTGCTACCTATGACACCACGCCAGCGAATGCGTGGAAGCGTCTAAAGCCAAAGCGTTTCTCGGCTGATTATTTGGCAGCCTTCTTTACAGCCGCGACGTGGCGAGAGTGGTTTGCCCAAGAACGCGACGTACCCCGCGGGCGCATCCTTAAAGATGACGCCATTTACGAGATTGCCGAGCAACGGCCCCGCGATGCCGACGCCATGGACCGGATGCGCGCTTTGCCCAAGGGCTTTGGTCGTTCCAAAGGCGGGGTGCAATTGCTTGAAGCTCTCAATGAGGCTCTGGATGATCCCAACCAATTTGCGCCAAAGGTAGAGCGGTCGCCGCCAAGCCCACCTGGCTTGGGTCCAGTGGTGGAATTGTTGAAAGTGCTGTTGCGGTGTGAAGCCGAACGTCTGGGTGTGGCGTCAAAATTGCTCGCCACTGTTTCTGACCTTGAAGCAATCGCGGCCAGTGACGATGCCGATGTGCCCGCTATGAAGGGCTGGCGGCGCGAAGCCTTTGGCGAGAAGGCTCTGCAGCTTAAGCGCGGCGAGATTGGTCTGGTCATGAAGGGCAAGCGCGTGCGCGTTTTTGATGTGGCCAGTGAAACCATCGTCGAAGATGGCGAGCCTGACTGATCAGACCGCACAATGGGTTATTCGACCAGTGTGGCCACCGGGGTCTTCAAAATCTGACCCAATTGATCAAGCCGTTTGAGGGCCTGTTCGGCAAATAGGCCCTTCATGGCAGGGTTGGTAGACAAGGTCAGTTTGCCGTCGCGATGATTGAGCCGGGTTTGGGTTAGGATTTTGGCCGATCGGCCTGAAAGGTCTGCGCCCAGTCGAATTGCTGCACCCAGTGCGTCTGCCCGTACAAGGCGCTCTTCGTCCAACAGACGCTTGACCAGATTGGGCTCAATTTCATCGAGTTTGGCGCCATATCGGCGCGCGCACACTCTGGCCAGAAACACCCGCTCGATATGGGACGCAGCCGGATAAGGCGCCCGAAGCACGATCTCGAAAGCAATGCGTGCACGGTCGTCAGGGTGCAATGTGGCCCCGATGTCGGCCAGCATACAGGCTGCAGCACGCAATACTTCACCACGGCGGGCCGGGAACAGTCGTGGCAAATCCTCAAACACGGGCATCACCCACCAGAACAAGGCTTCGCCAAACTCCCGCATCCGTGGATCAGATCCGAGCATGGCAATCGCGCCAGCCACCAAGGGATCCTGCGCACGTTCTTCTGGGCTGAGTGCTTCGAACAAAATGCCTTCACGTAGGCCATGGGACGAAATGACCACGCTGTCGAACTGACCGTGGTCAAGAAGGGCGCGCATTAAGGTTGCTGCATAGGGCAAAGTGTCGGCCCGCTTGCCAATTGATCCGTCAATTCGTTCAAGCGAACGCTTAGATTGGCCCGCGACAAAGTCACAAATCGTCAGGGCCTCGGCCCGGCTCATCGCATAATTATGCAAGACCTGCAGCGGATAATGGCGGGTGATCATATCGATTTTGGCAATGGCCCGCCACGCACCGCCAACAGCATGCAACTCGGTTCCCTTGCCAGCAGCCAACACATCCGACCGGGTCAAGATGTTATCGATGCGCTGGCGCACGTCGCGGGTGTCGAACACATCGCCAACCCCCATCGCCAAAGGGCCCAATTGCCAACTTTCAGCTTTGCCCGGTCCTTCGGGGCTGAGCGTGACCAATTCAAGACTGGACCCGCCCAAATCACCGGCGACACCCCCTGCCCCCGGTGCACCTGCCAAAACGCCCAGGGCAGACAGGCGTCCCTCCTCTGCCCCAGAAATGATGCGCACATCAAAGCCTGCTTCGCTGCGGATCTGATTGATGAAGTCAGGCCCATCACTGGCATCACGCACGGCTGCTGTGGCCACGGCATGAATGGTTTGAACGCCAATGGCATCGACCAGGAGCCGGAAACGGCGCAAGGCTTCAAGGGCCCGACGGACACCATCGGCATTAAGACGACCTGTCTCGGGCATGCCACGGCCTAAACCCGCCAGCACCTTTTCATTGAGCACCGGCGCGTTTGCCCGCCCTTCGACGCGGTAAATCACCAGACGCACCGAGTTCGATCCAATGTCGATCACAGCCTGATCGCGCAGCGGGTTGAAGACAAAACGATTGGGCATGTTAGGCCTTGGCAGCGCGAGCAGACTTGCGCGTGGGCTTGACCCTGGGTGCCTGGGGTCGTGTCAGACTGGCTGCCCGCCCCCGGCCTGAGAGGCTGGGGTTTTCCATAAACCAGGTATGGACATTGAATGGTGCGGCACCAGACGCAGATTGTACCCGCCGATAAGTGCCGTCGGACTGCATCTGCCAACTTTGAGCTTCATCGGCAAGATTGGCGACCATGATTTGATCAAGGATTTGCTGATGCACGGTCGGGTTTTCAATCGGCACCAAGGTTTCCACCCGCCGATCAAGGTTGCGCGGCATCCAGTCGGCGGACGAAAAATAAACCCGTGCCGACGGACTGGGTAAAGCCGCGCCATTCGCAAAACAGACGATGCGGGAATGCTCAAGGAAACGACCAACAATCGACTTCACCCGAATATTGTCTGACATTCCCGGAACGCCAGGGCGCAGACAGCAGATGCCGCGAACGACAAGATCGATGGGGACCCCTGCTTGGCTGGCCTCATAGAGCTTTTCAATCACGACCGGATCAACCAGCGAGTTCATCTTCGCCCAAACCCCGCAGGGCTTACCGGCCAAAGCCGCATTGATTTCCTTATCAATCAGACCCAAGAGCACCGTCTTCAAATTGACAGGCGAAACCGACAGCTTTTCCATTTGGGCCGGCGTGGCATAGCCAGTTACAAAATTGAACAAACGGCCGGCATCACGACCAAAGGCCGGGTCTGCGGTAAAAAGAGACAAGTCGGTGTAAATACGCGCGGTGACAGGGTGATAATTGCCGGTGCCAAAATGGGCGTAGGTGCGCAAGCTGTTGCCTTCACGGCGCACGACAAGAGAGACTTTGGCATGTGTCTTCAGATGCACAAAGCCATAAACAACATGGACCCCAGCCCGCTCCAGATCGCGCGCCCATTTCAAATTGGCTTCTTCATCAAAACGGGCCTTAATCTCCACCAAAGCCGTCACCGACTTGCCCTGTTCAGCAGCCGCAATCAGGGCAGCCACGATCGGTGAATCTGTCGAGGTGCGATACAGGGTCTGCTTGATCGCCAGTACATTTGGGTCACTGGCAGCTTGCCGGAGAAACTGCACCACGACATCGAAGCTCTCAAACGGGTGGTGAACCAAGATATCTTTGGCACGAATGGCGGCAAAGCAATCTCCGCCAAAATCGCGAATCCGTTCGGGGAAGCGGGCAACATAGGGCTTGAATTTGAGTTCTGCCCGGTCGTCAGGAATGATCTGGCTCAATTGAGCAATGCCCAATATCCCATTCACCCGCACTACTTCATTCGGTGCGGCGCGCAATTGTTCAATGATGAAGGCTTGCAAATCGGGCGGCGTACTGGCCTCAATCTTCAGGCGGACCACATCCCCCTTACGCCGCTCCCGCAGGGCGGCCTCTGCTTGGCGGACAAGGTCTTCAGCCTCTTCTTGTAATTCGACATCGCTGTCGCGGATGATGCGAAACGCCCCCGACCCGATCACCTCATAGCCGGGAAACAGCGTATCGGCGAACATCCGGATCGCAGTCTCAACGGGCACAAATCGCCTCACCCCATCGAGGACCGGTAAGGGCATGAAGCGGGCGGCATGCATCGGTACTGGAACCAAAGCGGTCATCAACCGCCCGTCTGTCTCCCGCCGCAAACGAAAGGCAACGGTGAAGCCGAGATTGGGAATGAAGGGAAACGGGTGAGCCGGGTCAATCGCCAGTGGCGTCAAGACCGGAAATAATTGGGTGAGAAAATCATCGCGCAGCGTATCACGATCAATCTCGCCAGCTTCCTCGGCAGATACTACGGCGAAGCCAACTTCACGCAATTCCGCATGTATCGCCTGCCAACAGGCTTGCTGGCGATCCATCAGAACCGAGGCCACTTTGTTGATACGTTCCAATTGTTGGGTCGGGGTCAGACCATCCTGTGAGGGCGTCTTAATGCCATCGCGCACCTGCTCACGCAGACCCGAGACGCGTACCATGTAAAACTCGTCGAGATTGCTGCCGCAAATCGACAAGAAGCGCAGGCGCTCCATGATCGGATGGTTGAGATTTTCAGATTCATCGAGCACACGGGCATTGAAGGCCAGCCACGACAATTCTCGATTGAGGTAACGTTGCGGATCTGGAACCAAATTGCCGGCCACCCGCGCCTTAGGGCGCCGCACAGGGGCTTTGCGCGTTACCAGCCGATCATGGGTAATCGGCAAACCCTGTACTGAGGGCGTGGTCGAATCGACAGGATCAGAAATCTTGGTCATGACGTGGGTGCCTAGGCCTCAAACAAATCCCCGGTATCAGGTTCATCGGCCTCGTGCCACGCATCGGGATAATATGCGCGAAGGGCCCGTTGAGCTAAAGCCATAGGCGATTTTAGTGAATAAGTTGCGACTGTCTGCAGCCGATCTGTCACAGCCTTGGCGGCTTCAAAAGTGCGAGGGATACGTTCGGCCAGATAGGTGCTCGAGGCCGCATCAAGCCGATAGCCCTGCGCGGCCGCATGGCGGACAATCAATTGCGCCAGCAGCGGGACTTCTGGAGGACGCAAACATTCGTGCGGCACCGCGCGCAAGCGTGAGCGCAAATCTGCCAGATGATAAGGCCAAAGGCTGGGTGCCTGCCGGGCCAGTAATAAAACTGCGCCGCCGTCTCGCTCCAACCGCGTCAGAAGGGCAAACAAGGCCGTCTCGTCGGCTTGGTCAGCATCATCAATCAAAGCTGTCAGCCGATCATCTGGTTTGGGTGATTCCACGAAGGCCAATGACAAGTCAGGTCCGCGCAGGCTGACCGCGCCTGCCTCGCCCGCCCAAATCGCCCCCAGATGAGATTTACCAGAGCCTGCCTCTCCATGCAGGCACAATACCCCACCAGGCCAGGTGCGCCAGTGCTGCAACGCGGCGCGCGCATGGGCGGTTTCATCTGAATTCAAAAAAGATTCAGCTGTGTAAACAGGGATGCCAAAATCAAGCTGGGCTTGGGTCGGGGTCATGAACGGATGATCTGACAGGGTTACACGCGGGAAGTCTAAGACGACGCCAGGCGCACAACTGCCCCATTGGCTTCCATCTTAAGATCAAGGCCACCCGTCTTGAGCACGGCTTGCAAGTTTTCAAACGTGCCTGAGAAGCGAAATTGGATCAAAGCACCATCGACTGAAATCGCCGTGATGGAAACCGAAACACCTTGTAAGCGGCTCAAGGCAGTCCGCATGCGTGCCCACTCGTCCATACCACGATAGACCGCTGATGCACCCAGGCTGACTTGGCTTAGGCTGCTGTCAGTCATGCCGGTTTGGGCCCACGCGGGCGCGCTGACCGCCACCAAGGCACCCACAAGGCCAACCCTCACAATTTGGCCGATCCGGCCCATTCTGTCTCTTCGTGTCATGCTTCTCCTATAGCGCGAATGCAGGGCAACGTGAAACACACTCTTGCGGTAAAGCCTGTAGCCGATCATACCGCTTGCATGCGCGAACAGCCCCCCACCCCGTCCCATTCGTCTGCCCCAAAGGGCACCTCCGCGGCCAATGGCCTAACCTACAAGGATGCGGGAGTGGATATTGATGCGGGCGAGGCACTTGTTAAGGCCATCGCGCCCTTAGCAAAGGCGACGGCACGACGGGGTGCAGATGCGGCTCTTGGTGGTTTTGGCGGGCTATTCGACATCAAAGCCTTGGGAATGACTGATCCCATTCTGGTCTCTGGCACGGATGGGGTCGGAACCAAGCTTGAAATTGCCTTGGCCGCGGGATTGCACGACTTTATTGGCCAAGACCTCGTGGCGATGTGCGTCAATGACGTACTGGCCCAAGGTGCGGAACCTCTGTTCTTTCTTGACTATTTTGCATGCGGCAAGCTCGACCTGGATGTGGCCACCGCCGTCATCAGCGGGATTGCAAGTGCGTGCAAGGAAGCTGGCTGTGCTTTGATTGGCGGAGAAACTGCCGAAATGCCCGGCATGTATCCCGATGGCAAATATGATTTGGCAGGCTTTACTGTGGGTGCGGTTGAGCGGGCAGACGTCCTGCCGAAATTATCGGCGATCCGCCCCGGCGATGTTTTGGTGGCCCTACCCTCCTCGGGTCCGCACTCCAATGGCTATTCATTGATCCGGAAAGTGGTGGCTCTAACGGGCCTGGCCTGGGATGCGCCTTGCCCATTCAGCCCGGGGCAAAGCTTGGGTGCGGCCCTATTGACACCAACCAGACTTTATCCACGGCTTGCGTTGCCTGCAATCAAGGCCGGGCTCGTGAAGGGCTTTGCCCACATTACCGGTGGAGGTCTCACGGACAATATTCCCCGCATGCTGCCTGACCATTTGGTCCCAGTACTCGATTGGCAGGCTTGGACACCGCCACCAGTGTTTCAGTGGCTGCAAGAACAAGGTGGTATTGCCGCCGATGAAATGGCGCGCACCTTCAATTGCGGCATTGGCCTGGTAGCATGTGTCTCGCCAGAACAGGTTCCTGACCTGCTGCAGCTTTGGCTTGAGATGGGTGAAGAACCGGTCGTGATCGGGGAAGTGCGCGCAGCATGAGGCGGGCACGTGTGCTGGTCCTAATTTCAGGTGGCGGCAGCAATCTGCAGACCTTGATTGATGCCGCGCGCCAACCAAACTGCGCGTATGAAATTGTCCATGTCATTGCCAATCGCCCAGATGCCTTTGGTTTGAAACGGGCTGAGCATGCTGGTATCGCCTCAGCCTGTTTGGATCATAAGGCCTTTCAGGTCCGCGCAGATTTTGACACTGCACTTGCCGCACTCATAGATCAGATCACTCCCGACCTAATTGTCCTTGCAGGTTTCATGCGGATCATGGGCGCAGAATTTGTTGCCCGCTATGAAGGCCGCATGATCAATATACACCCATCGCTTCTGCCGAATTTCCCAGGGCTTCATACACATGCTCGGGCGTTGGAAGCCGGAGTTACCCTCCATGGATGTACGGTACATTGGGTAACGGCCGGGGTCGATGAAGGAGCCATTATCGGGCAGGCCTGCGTGCCAGTCCTGCCGGGCGACAGCCCCGACGATCTGGCCGCCCGCGTCCTGGTCCAAGAGCATCGGCTCTATCCGGTCTGCGTCGAGGCGGTGGCTTCGGGTAGGGCCCGGCTCGTGAATGGCCGGACTTATCTGGACGGCAAACCCGGTGGTATTGCCCTGATGGGCATTTAGGCGTCAGTCTTCAACAAAAATGGCGGCCGCATCGCGCGACCGCCAGTGTCAAAATCAGATCGGCGTTTGGTTTAGCCGACGATTTCATTACCCGAGAAGAACTGGGCGATTTCCTGTGCAGCGGTTTCGGGCGCATCTGAACCATGCACGGTGTTTTCACCAACCGACACAGCATGAACCTTACGAATGGTGCCATCTGCAGCATTGGCAGGATTGGTCGCACCCATCACATCACGGTAGACTTGGATTGCATTGTCGCCCTCCAACACTTGCACCACAACCGGGGCTGAGGTCATGAAGTCGACCAATTCACCAAAGAACGGCCGCTCTTTGTGGACGCCGTAAAAGGTTTCGGCTTGAGCGCGAGTCATGTGGATGCGCTTTTGTGCAACGATACGCAGGCCAGCAGCCTCGATCATGGCATTGACGGCGCCGGTCAGGTTGCGACGTGTGGCATCGGGTTTCAAAATCGAAAAGGTACGTTCGAGCGCCATGATGGCCTCCTGAGATAAGTGAAGGGTTCGCGCACGTCGCACCAACCCCTGATGAAAGTTGAAGGCGGGCGTCTAGCAGTCCCCGCGCCGAGTTGAAAGCTTTATGAGCAATAGATTCTGCCAACTCTTGTGCTGCGATTGATTTCGATCACAAGGCGGCCTGGGCCCAAAGGCTCCAGCTGCGGATCGCCAACCCGGACAATCCTTGTCCCGGCAGGCAATTTTTGGGTCAGAACATCGCTTAAGGTCCGGCCAACCAGCCCACGATATTGACGCGCATCACAGCGCACTGGCGCTTGGACGGGCGGTGTTGTGCTCGAGATAACGGCCTTATCTTCGCCAAGTTGGGGGACTCCCGCCGGGCTGCTGGGTGCTTTGTCTTGGGGTGTTGAAGCCGGCGGTGCCGGATTAGCCGCAATTAGGAGGAAAGCGATCAACCAGTCTTTGCCCATCTTCCATCCTCTGTTTGCCGCCAATAGGCGGGCGAAAGGCCCGCCTCCTTCGCCATCCGCCATTGCTGTCGGGCGTGGGTCACGTGTTCTTCCTCGCGCCCATCGAACAGCACAAAGATGCGGACGACGCCGGTTAACTCACCCCAATGCGCCCCATCGAGCAGGAAGAGGGCCTCTGATCCAATCTGTTGATTGGCCAATGTTCCCTCGGCGCTGATGAGTTGGATCGGCGATTTTGCTCCCTCTGGGTCGTCCGGGCCGTGGTGAGGTAGCCAGCTGGCCGGCTTCCAACTCCATAAATGACCATCCAAGTGGCGCAATCGCTCTGGGCTGGGCGAACGGATTTGCGCCCGCCAGCCCCGCTCCAGGCATTTTTCGACCAAGGGAGGCAGGGTCTCGTCCACACTGGCGACTTCAAGATGATAAAACCAGATTTCCGAGCCTGCCTGCCCCATATAGCTTAGCTTTCAAAGGCGTCAGCGACCAACCGATTGAGCAGGCGGACGCCGTAGCCTGTGCCCCAAGATGGCTCACGCGGATCGTCATTGCCGGGCTTCCAAGCCGTGCCTGCGATATCAATATGCGCCCATTCAACGCCGTCCTGCACGAAGCGTTGCAGGAATTGGGCAGCTGTGATCGATCCGGCACCTGCCCCGCCGCCAGAGCGCTGGACATTCTTCATGTCAGCCACGCTGCTGTCCATCAGCTTATTGTAGGCCGGTGTCAGAGGGAAACGCCAAACGGGCTCTTCAGCCAATGTGCCAGCTTGTGTGATTTTGGCCGACAGCGCATCCGAATTTGAGAAGAGACCGGCAAACTCATGACCTAAAGAAATGATGATTGCACCCGTCAATGTAGCCAAATCGATCATCGCCTTCGGCTTATGCTTTTCCTGCGCATAGGTCATCACATCGCACAAAACCAAACGGCCCTCGGCATCGGTATTGAGGATTTCGATCGTCTGTCCACTCATCGAGGTGACAATGTCGCCGGGCCGCTGGGCCTGACCATCTGGCATGTTCTCTACCAGCCCGACCAAACCAACCACATTGGCTTTGGCCTTGCGTCCGGCAATCGCGCGCATGGCACCAGCGACCGCCGCTGCCCCGCCCATATCGCCCTTCATCTCTTCCATACCGCCCGAGGGCTTCAAGGAGATGCCGCCCGTATCAAAACAAACACCTTTGCCAACAAGGGCCAGTGGGGCCTCGTCGCCGCCACCATTCCATTTCATCACCACAAGCTGGCTTTCGCGCACCGAACCTTGGCCAACCCCCAACAAGGAATGCATGCCCAAGGCTGCCATTTGGGCCTCACCCAAAATCTCAACCTCAACACCCAGAGCCGTCAATTCTTTCAGGCGTTTGGCAAAGGCCTCAGGGTGGAGAATATTGGCAGGCTCATTGACCAAATCACGCGCCAAACTTACCCCATCGACCACAGCTTGGTGGGCGGCCCACGCCTCTGCCCCTTCGGCAACATCAACTTCAAGGGTTGTCAGGCTGGGCTTTTGTTCCGGCTTCAATTGGGTACGATACGTGTCGAAGCGATAAGCAGCCAGGCAGGCCCCAAAGCCAACGCGAGCCGCATTGACGGCAGTGGCAAGTTTTTTCCAGCCTGCGAGTGCAACACTGGCGGTTTCAACACCCGAGGTCAGAAGCGACTTCACACCAGAAGCGGCTGCCCGCTCCAGGACCGCACCATCGACTTTTGCCAGTTCGCCAACCCCAACAAGGACAACAACATCCAGCTTATCGTTAGGGGCATGAACCGACAGCACCTTTCCGGCCGCACCATTAAACTTGGCAGCCGCGGCCGCCTTAGCCAAACGGCCCTTACAGGCGCGGTCGAGCTTTTGGGCAGGCACCGAGAAAGCCACCGTGCCGTCGGTTTGACCCACGAAAGCGATAACAGCCTTGGACTCGGTAAAAGAGGTGAATTCGATCTTCATAAAGCGGGCTCCCAAAAATGAGGCTCAGGCCACGTGTGTGTCATTCGGACTGACCCCGGCTGAACCGGGCAACGACAAGATGGCTTCTAAATTGCGCGCCACGGTGTTAGGTGCAACTGGCAAGCTGTGAATCCCTCTCCTCCCAACGCAGCTAACGGACCCATGAACAAGCTTCAACGCTATTACTTTGGCCAATTGCTTCCCGTCTTTGCCCTGATCATGGTCGGGTTGACGTTGGTTGCCTTATTGACTCAAAGCTTGTCACAATTGGACTTGCTCTTCGAGCGTGGCCAAAGTGCGGCGACATTCTTGGGGATCTCGCTTTTGGCCACGCCCCAAATCATGGCGGTTGTTATGCCCGTGGGTCTCTTTGCTGCTGTGGCTTGGACCTATGTCCGCCTGCATCAAGATAATGAAGTGATCGTGGCCTATGGCGCGGGCTGGAGCCTGTGGCAGGTATGTGAGCCTGCCTTTCGCCTTGCAGCTTTAGGTGCTGTGGCAGCCCTCTTCGTCAATCTCTTCATTCAGCCCATTGCTTTGCGCGAAATGCGCGAGCGCTTGTTTGACATTCGGGCCGATTTTGCCAGTTCGATGGTCCGCGAGGGAGAGTTTCGCTCCAATGTCGACGGCTTGATGGTGTTTGCCCGGCGGATTGATCGCGACGGGACATTGAATGGGCTGATTATCTCAGACACCAAGTCCTCCACGATTCCGATCATCTATGTCGCACAGCGTGGTACGATTGCCAAACTCGACACGGGCCCCGTTATGGTTCTGCGCGATGGGTCGGTTCAACGTCGACTGGAAGACGGAAAAATAGATATTGTTGGATTTTCCAATTATGTCATGGAATTACGGGGTTTTGCTGACACCACGCTTGAGCTATTTTACAAGCCCTCCGACCGATTTTTGCCCAGCCTGCTTAAGCCCGACCTCACCGACTATTGGGACAGAGACCATGTGGGTGATCTTTTGGCAGAAGCGCACCGACGCCTTGCTGCTCCATTAATCTGTCTTTCGGCTGTTGCGCTGGCGATTTTTGCGGTTTTGGGTGGATCTTTCTCCCGCCAGGGCTATGGCGCGCGGATCGCAACAGCTTTTGGCGGGCTTGTGCTTATGCTGTTGAGCTTCACAGGCCTGATCCCAACTGTGGCGGATCAACCCGGATTGGCGATTCTGCTTTATGCCATTCCGCTCATCGTCCTGTGGGCCACAACGCGTGGCGTGCGCCAAAAGATTCCAGTTTGGATTGAACGCAAGCCGATTAAGCCTTCGAAAGCGATGGGAGCGCGTCTCAAGCATGCGCATTAGTCGTCTGGATTTTTATATTTTTCGACTGACGCTTGTGGGCATTTTAGCGGCCGCTGGCGGGGTCTGTCTGTCCATCATTCTCGTCGACATCATTGAGCAATTGCGCAATGTGTCGGGCCAGCCGCATGCCACCACGATGACGGCCTTGCGCTTCACCTTGATGCGGACCCCCGGGATCTTAGAACTGGCTTTGCCGTTTGCCGTGTTGGCGGGTTCCATTGTGACCTTTATGCGTTTGGCGCGAAGCTCTGAAATTGTGGCCATGAAGGCCTCTGGCGTCTCAACCTGGCGCTTTTTAAGCCCCGTGGCTGCGCTGGCAGCCCTGATTGGCTTGTTTGCCATTTTCATTCTTGGACCAATGGCCTCACGCCTGAATCTGGCCTATGAAAACCAACTGGCGGCGCTGACCGCGGTGGCGACCACCAAGACAGGGTCGGGCGATCGGACACTGATGTGGATCAAAGATCGCGGCGAAAGCCAGCAATTCACCATCTCGGCAGAGGCTGGCCAAAACGGCAATTATTCCGGCGTGACCTTGCTGGCGTTTTCAAACACCGATTCCCGCTTTCTCGGACGCTTTGATGCTCAAACCGCAAGACGCACAGAATCGGCTTGGATTTTGACCAATGGCACCCGCTCGATGGTGGGCAGTCCTTCTGTGCCATTCACAAGCCTGCGCTTCCCAATTGTGAAGGAGCGGGTTGAAGATACACAGAAGAATAAGGACGCAACCGCTCGGGCAATGCCAATATGGGATTTGCCAGCCGCCGCTTGGGCAGCAGAAGCGGCCGGAGGCTCACCCCAGCGCTACTGGCTGCAATTTCATCGCAAACTGGCCATGCCAATCGCACTTTTGTCCATGGCGATGATTGCAGCAGTGCTCTCCTTGAGTGGTGAACGCTTTGGTCAGCGTGCCATCATGGCGGCAGCAGCAATTGTGGCCGGTCTGGTTGTCTTTTTTGTGAATGATATCTCCGGCGCGCTTGCCACAGCAGGCTATGCCCCGAGCTGGATTGCTGCATGGTGCCCGCCATTAGCGGCTTTGTTTGTTGCCCTCGCCACAGTTTCGTATCGCGAGGATGGCTAGAGCGGGACATAGGGTCCGGCTTGACCGTAAAATTGCCATGGAATCATCTGGTTTGCCGCTCCAGCGGCAAGCCGCCTACCACATGCCACACTAGACGGGCGTTGAGTCGCACTTTACACCATGAAATCCATCCCCGCCCGCCCGTCTTGCCAAGGACACTTGATGTCAGGGAACCTGCGCCATCGGCTTCTGGCCCTCTCACTGGGAACCTTGCTGGTCCCAGCTATGGCCCATGGTCGCGAGAAGCCGGATTGGATTTTGAAAGATGAAGCCGTCTCGCAAAGTGCCGGCTCAGAAGTCGTCCAAACAGCCAGAACATCGTCATCTTCGGCCAATACAAGCGCGACGTCGCCGAGAGATCCCGTGCTTCTGGAGGCCGAAACGATCCTGCAAGGCGATGAGGCGGGCGTTTTGATTGCCCGTGGCAATGTGGTGGCGCGCAACAATGGTCGGACTGTGAAAGCCGACCAAATCCAGTATAATCAAAACACCCGCATCGTGAAGGCGATCGGCAATGTTGTTGTGCTCAATGCGGATGGCACAACGACTTATGCTGAGGAGCTGACCTTGGATGATGAGTTATCCACAGGTGTGGCCAGCAATTTTGCTGCTCGCTTGTCCGAGGGTGCGACACTGGCAGCCAATGCCGTTGTGACCCGTGAAGGTGATCGAAAGTTCCTGTCGCAGGCGGTCTATACGGCCTGCCAAGTTTGCAAAGACGGCAAGTCACGCCCCTCTTGGATCATTCGGGCGCGGCGCGCGATGCAGAACGAGCGGGCCGAGTCGATCGTCTATAATGATGTCGTGTTTGAAGTTAAGGGTGTCCCAGTCCTTTACATTCCCTATTTCGCTCACGGCGATCCAACTGCATCACGCCGGTCAGGCTTCCTTCAGCCAAAGCCTGGAGAATCCTCTCGCAACGGCTATTACATTGAGTTGCCCTATCTGCAGGTGATTGACGCCTCCTCCGATGTCACCCTGACGCCTTTGATCAGCCAATATATCAATCCGGTTTTGCAGGTTGATTATCGACGCAAGTTTTTCTCAGGTGATGTGGCTATCGGCGGTTCGGTGACCCGGGAAAAATTCTTTGGCAAGCGCGGGCAAAAGTTTGGCGACTTGGATTGGCGCGGGCATGTATTTGCCAATGGCGAATTCGACATCACCAAAACTTGGAATTGGGGCTTCACCGCCGAATCGGCAAGCGATGACCTTTATTTGTCACGCTATCGCATCGCTCAGGACAATTTGCTGGCAGGGCTGGTTCGGCCGCAGGCCTCCCGCCTGATGTCGCAGCTCTATGTGCAAGGCCAGTCTGACAATTTCTATGTGCGTTCTTTGGCAGCGGTTTTCCAAGACCTCGTCCCCGGCGAAAGGCGCAAAAATGTCCCACGCGTTGCCCCCTTGATTGAGAGTACCTATCGCGTGCAGGTCGGGCCTATGAATGGTCAACTCGACATTTCAGGGTCTGCCGTCTCCTTGATGCGAACGGAAGGTCGGCTTGATTCGGTTCGGGGCAATTTGGGTGCCACCTGGAAAGGCAGTCGGCTGTTGCCGGGTGGGGTCATCGTTGAACCCATGGCGATGCTGCGCGGCGATTATTTCGACTATAGCGCGGGCAATAACATAGGGGCTGTATCAGCCACGCCTTTGCCAGCCGATTCGTTCGGAAGAGGTGTGGGGCTGGCATCAGTGGATGTGCGCTGGCCGCTTTATCGACCCGGCAATCGCGTCAACTTGACCCTTGAACCGCGTGTCTCGCTGACCGCAGCCAGCAAGGACGATCAGCAAAGCCGTATCCGAGTGGAAGATGCTCTGGGCTTTGAACTTGACGCGACCAGCGTTTTCCGGCCGGCTGGGGCTGCAGGAATGGATTTGTGGGAGCCCGGCAATCGTATCACGATTGGGGTTCGTGCGGGCATTGACCTCATACCACCGGGCGTCACCACGCAAACGCCGTTTCGCGCGAATGCTTTCATCGGCCGTCGCCTGCGGACCGATGACAGCTCAAGCTTCAGCCGCGCCTCTAATCTTGATCGCAAGCAGTCTGATTGGGTGGGCGATTTCGAACTACGCCAAGGTGATATTGCCAGCCTAACTGGTCGGCTGCGGGTTGATGGCAAAACTGGCAAAGTGACCCATACCGAAGCATTGGGTCGGTTGAAATTATGGCGGACCGAAACCAATCTGCGCTATCATGAGTTCGACAATTCGGCCTCAGGACCAACCCGCGCCAATAAGGAGCTGCAAGGGACTGTCATCCTGACCTTAAACAAGAATTTCAAGCTGTTTGGCTCGCTCTATCGGGATTTCAACTCAGATACCAATTTGCGGTCGGCCTATGGCTTAATCTATGGGGATGATTGTACTGACATCCGGCTCTTCTATGAAGAACTGGGGACACGTAATCGGTTCATCGAACCGTCCCAATCCATTCGTTTCCAGATTGCCTTCCGCACTTTGGGCGAGTTGTCTGATACACCCTTTGACTGAGGCTGGACTGCCTAAAGATCGACAAATTTGCTGTGCAAGGAGAGGCCGCTGTTGAGGCCGTTGGTCATGCAGGGTTTTTCAGCTAAGACACATACAGAAGCTAGCCCCCGCCGGGCGCGCCGTGACGGAGAAGGTGAATGAAGCCAAGGACTATCAGCGCATATGCGGGCCGTGTCGCCCTAGGTGCGGTGCTGGCCATGTCTTGTGCCATCAGCCTAGCACCGCGCCAAGTCATGGCCCAAGAAAGGCCGTTGAGCGAGGGCGTGGCGGCGATCGTCAATGATCAGCCAATCACGCGTCTGGATGTCCGCCAGCGGGTACAATTCCTCATCGCCACGTCAGGCGCACAGCAAATCACTCCGGAATTGCTGCAACGGGCAACCTCGGCTGCGCTAAACAATCTGATTGATGAGCGTCTGCAATTGCAGGAAGCGGCCAAATTCAAGCTGGATGTGCCGGATCGGGAAGTCGACCGCATTCTCACCAATCAGGCCCGCCAAAATGGCTCGACATTGGAAAACTTCTTCCGCGATCTGGCAGATATTGGTGTGTCTGCGCAAAGTTACCGCGACAAGACACGCGCCGAAATCGTGTGGCAGCGGATTGTCAGCGGCCGCTTTGGCTCACGCGTCCGGATCAATCGCGATCAAGTTAAGGCTGCATTGGATCGTATTTTAGCAAATACAAACAAGCCTCAATATCTCATTTCTGAGATTTTTCTTGAAGACGAAAATGTCCAAAGCGCACCACAAACGCTTGAGGGTGCCAAAACATTGGTGCAGCAATTGCGCGCCGGGGCACCCTTTCAGCTGGTCGCGCAGCAATATTCTTTTGCCCCATCGGCCTCGACCGGCGGGGACATGGGCTGGATCACATTGGGTGAGCTCAAGACCGAAGTGGCCGGTGTCGTCGAACAAATGGCTGCAGGCACGATCAGCGAACCAATTGTGGTGCCTGGCGGCGTGATGATTGTTTCGGTCCGCGAAAAGCGAGACCCCAGCCCACCCAAGGCTAAGCTCAAGCTGCGTGAGATGACCCGCAAAGTCCCAGCCGGATCGGATGAGGCGACCTGGCGTCGGGCTGAACAAGCCGCGCGCACCAGTCGCGACGCCTTGCGCAATGGCTGTGATGGTGTGTCGCGCGCGGCCCAGCGCGGAGGTCTTGACGTCATTGATTATGGTGAGATCGAAGATGCCGATCTCGGTGAGCCCTTCCGTACCCAGGCTCTCGGCCTGTCCAATGGTCAGGCCAGCGCCATCTTCCGTTCAGACGCGGGTGTGCATGTCATGGTCCTGTGCGACCGGGAGAACACCGGTTCGGACATTCCGACACTCGAGCAATTGGAAGACCGGCTCTATGATCAGGAATTGTCACTGATCGCCCGGCGCTATCTCCGCGATATCCGCCGCGAAGCCGCGATCATCCAGCCTTGAACCAAACGGCTCAACGCCCAGATGTGCGCCGCCCTGTTGTGGTGTCGATGGGGGACCCGGCAGGGATTGGCCCGGAGGTCACCAGCAAGGCTTGGCAGGCCCTGAGAGAAACGGGTTTGACCTTTGGCGTGGTGGGTGACCCCGGCCTTTATTCAGACATCCCAATTGTTCGCATTGCACACCTGGATGAGGCATCCACGGCGTTTCCTAAGGCTTTGCCCGTGTTGGCCGAAATCGCGGCGCCGGGGGTCCATCCAGGCAATCCCAATCCAGCCCATGCCTCTGCCATTCTGACCTCAATTGAGCGCGGGGTTGATCTTGTCTTAAGTGGGGATGCCAAGGCCTTGGTCACCGCCCCGATTGCCAAGTCGGTTCTAATGGCTGCGGGCTTTAGCCATCCTGGCCATACTGAGTATTTGGGCAGTCTGTTGCAAGACGCCCCCTTTCTGGGCCACCGAGGGCCCGTGATGATGTTGTCGGTTGAGGGGCTTCGCGTTGTGCCTGTCACGATACATTGTGCTTTGGCTGAAGTCCCTGGACGGCTGACAAGCCCGGCAATTGTGCAGGCCGCGCGTGTGACGGCCGAGGCACTGGTGCGTGATTTCGGCATTGCCCAGCCCCGGCTGGCAATTGCTGCCCTAAACCCCCATGCTGGTGAGGACGGAGCCTTTGGCGATGAGGAGGGCCGCATCATCGCCCCGGCCGTGGCTGAATTGATGTCGGCGGGCCTGCAGGTGCGCGGCCCCCTGCCCGCAGATAGCCTGTTTCATGGCGAAGCGCGCGCACGTTTTGATGCCGTCATCTGCATGTACCACGACCAAGCCCTAATCCCTCTCAAGGCCCTCGATTTTTGGGGGGGCGTCAATGCGACCTTAGGCCTACCTATTATCCGTACTTCCCCTGATCACGGCACCGGTTTTGACATTGCTGGCAAAGGTCTCGCGCGGCCCGATTCCATGATTGCCGCGATCAAGGCCGCTCATGCCATGGCCGATCACCGCCTAGGGCGGCCATCATGAGGGGGGATTTACGTCAGGCTTTGGAGGCAGACAATTTGTTTGCCCGCAAGAGTCTGGGCCAACATTTTCTTCTCGACCTCAATCTGACTGCCAAAATCGCTCGGCTGGCGGGCATTCAACCCGGCGACACGATTTTGGAAGTGGGCCCCGGCCCTGGCGGTCTGACCCATGCGCTTTTGGCAAGCCCAGCCGCGCGGGTGATTGCCGTTGAAAAAGACCCCCGCTTTGTTGCTCATCTCCGCAGCTTTTTCGCCGATGAGGCCGATCGGTTGATTGTACGAGAAGCAGACGCTTTGGCCCTGGATGAGGTCACGCTATTGGCAGAGCTTGGTATCAAGCAGCCGGTGCGACTGATTTCCAACCTGCCCTATAATGTCGGCACCCCGCTGTTGGTGAAATGGCTGAAGGCAGGAAGCTGGCGCGGGCCAATGTGCCTGATGTTTCAAACCGAAGTGGCCGAGCGGATTTGTGCGCGGCCCGGTAGCCCCCATTATGGCCGATTGGCTGTGCTGGCCGCAGCGCGTTGTGACGCCCGTTTGGCGCTGCACGTGCCGCGTTTGGCCTTTGTGCCTCCCCCCAAAGTCGAAAGCGCCATTGTCGTGCTGGAAGACCATGGCAAGCCGTTTGAAGATTTGCCGGGTTTGGAACATGTCACCGCCCACGCCTTTGGCCAGCGACGCAAGATGCTGCGTGCCAGCCTAAAGGGACTTGGCGATGCTGAAGCTTTACTGGCCGACGCCGGTATCGATCCCACAGCCCGGCCTGAAACCATTTCTCCTGAGGGCTTTTTTGCTCTTGCACGGGCTTGGCGCGCGCGGGCTTAGGCCTCAACCACCACTTTGGCAGCCACGGTCGGATCATAAGCCAAAATGGGGGCAAGCCAGCGTTCAGCCTCACGCATGTCCATGCCTTTGCGCAGGGCATATTCACTGACCTGATCGCGATCAATCCGGCCAACGCCAAAATATTCCGCCTGTTGGTGGGAGAAATAAAGCCCCGATACCGATGATCCCGGCAGCATGGCAAGGCTTTCAGTTAGCTGCATGCCAACCTTAGCTTCTGCATCCAACAATCTGAAAAGTTCGCGTTTTTCAGTATGGTCTGGTTGGGCGGGATAGCCGGGAGCAGGCCGAATACCGCGATATTTCTCGCCAATGAGATCGTCCACGGCCAATTGCTCATCCGGGGCAAAGCCCCAATGTGTCTTGCGCACCAATTCATGCATGCGCTCAGCAAAGGCCTCCGCCAAACGGTCGCACAGGGCTTGGAACAGGATCGCCGAATAATCATCATTGGCAGCTTTGAAGGCCATCGTACGTTCGCGTTCGCCATGGCCAGCGGTGACGGCAAAACCGCCAATCCAGTCTGGTGTTCCTTCTGGAGCCACAAAGTCAGCAAGCGCCAGATTGGGGCTGCCTTCTGATTTGATCATCTGTTGGCGCAGCGTGTGGAAAGTCCCGGCACGATGGCTACGGCCTTCATCTTCCCAGATCGCAATATCATCGCCCACCCGATTGGCTGGCCAGAAACCAATCACGCCTTTTGCGGTGACCCATTTTTCCGCCACCATTTTTTCCAGCATGGCGCGTGCATCGGCATAAAGCGGGCGGGCGGCCTCCCCGACGATCTCATCTTCAAGAATGGCAGGAAACTTCCCATGCAGCTCCCACGTGGCAAAAAACGGCGTCCAGTCGATCACCGGCACAAGGTCTTCAAGCGGGTAATCATCAAACACACGCGTACCGATGAAGCTGGGCTTAGGCGGTGGGGTGGTAAAGTCGAGCTTAGCTGCATTGGCCCGCGCGGCGGCCAATGTTGCCCGGGGGCGCTTGTCTTGACCGGCCAGATGAGCCTGACGCGCACGTTCCTGATCGGCGCGATTTTCGGCGATGAGATCGCCTTTTTCTTCGCCCAGAAGGCGTTGCACCACCGGGACTGCCCGGCTGGCATCGGTCACATAAAGGACTGGGCCCTGATAATTGGGGGCAATTTTCACCGCCGTATGTGTCCGCGAGGTGGTGGCCCCACCAATCAAGAGCGGCATGTCACCAAAGCCTTGGCGCTGCATTTCGCTGGCCACCCAAGCCATTTCATCCAGCGAGGGTGTAATCAGACCAGACAGACCGATAATGTCCACCTTGTGTTCGCGCGCGGCCTCCAGGATTTTCTCGCAGCTGACCATGACGCCCAGATCAACCACATCAAAGCCGTTACATTGCAGCACAACGCCGACAATATTCTTGCCAATATCGTGCACATCGCCCTTCACCGTGGCCATCAAAACTTTGCCGTCGGCCTGATCCTGCGTGCCTAAACGCTGCTTTTCTTCTTCCATGAACGGCAGCAAATGGGCCACGGCCTGCTTCATCACACGGGCGGACTTGACCACCTGAGGCAGGAACATTTTTCCCGAACCAAACAAATCGCCCACGATGTTCATGCCGTCCATCAGCGGGCCTTCGATGACATGAAGCGGGCGGTCAGCTTCCAGACGGGCCGCTTCGGTATCTTCGACGATGAACTCTGTGATGCCGTGGACCAAGGAATGGGCCAGCCGGTCGCGAACCGGGGCCTGCCGCCAAGACATGTCCTTGGTGGCCGCCTTCTCGGTCCCTTTGCCACGATGCTGTTCGGCCGTCTCGAGCAGGCGCTCGGTGGCGTCAGCACGCCGGTTGAGAATGACATCCTCGCACCGCTCGCGCAATTCAGGATCAATGCTGTCATAAACCGCCAATTGCCCGGCATTGACGATGCCCATATTCATGCCCGCCTTGATGGCATGATAGAGGAAGACGGCATGCATGGCCTCGCGCACCGGCTCATTGCCACGGAACGAGAAGGACACATTCGACACCCCGCCTGACACATGGGCATGTGGCAATGTTTCGCGAATGATGCGGGTGGCCTCGATAAAGGCAACACCATAATCATTGTGTTCTTCAATGCCGGTAGCCACCGCAAAGATATTGGGGTCGAAAATGATGTCTTCGGGTGGGAAATCGAGCTTGTCGCGCAATAGATTGTAAGCACGTGTACAAATATCGACTTTGCGGTCTACGGTGTCAGCTTGGCCCAATTCATCAAAAGCCATCACCACAGTGGCTGCACCATAACGGCGAATTTTCTTGGCTTGGGCAAGGAATTGAGCTTCGCCTTCCTTCATCGAGATCGAATTGACGATGGGCTTGCCTTGGGTACATTTCAGGCCCGCTTCGATGATCTCCCATTTTGAACTGTCGATCATCAGCGGGACGCGCGCGATGTCGGGTTCAACCGAGATCAAATTGAGGAAGGTCGTCATGGCTTTGACGCCATCAATCAGGGCTGCATCCATATTGATGTCGAGCACATTGGCCCCGCTTTCGACCTGCTGCAGGGCAATCGCCAAGGCGGCGGTATAATCGTCATTCTCGATGAGTTTGCGAAACTTCGCCGAGCCGGTGACATTGGTACGCTCGCCGACAATGACGAAATTAGAAAATGGATTGGTCAAGGGAGTCCCGATCAAGCTGCAGCGGTAAAGGGTTCAAGGCCAGACAGGCGCAAGGCAGTTTCAACCACAGGCGCGACCCGCGGCTTACCATGGCTGGCGGCGTGGGCGATGTGACGTATGTGATCAGGTGTGGTGCCACAGCACCCCCCCATCACATTGACCAGCCCCTCTTCGGCCCATGGCGTCATGGTATGGCACATGTCATCGGGCGTCTCGTCATAGCCACCAAAGGCATTGGGCAGACCGGCATTGGGATAGACGGAGACCCGACAGGTCGCCACACGCGATAATTCGGCCAGGAAGGGCCGCATTTCATTGGGGCCGAGCGCGCAATTCAACCCAATCGACCAAGGGTTCACATGGCGAACAGCGTTCCAGAAGGCTTCAACTGTCTGGCCCGACAAAGTCCGGCCCGAGCGGTCCGTAATCGTGCCTGAAATCATGACCGGAACGGTCTCACCGCGTTCTTCAAGCACCTCGGCAATGGCATAGAGAGCCGCTTTAGCCACCAACGTGTCAAAAATAGTTTCCACCATGAGGAAATCGACCCCGCCATCGAGCAGGCCGCGCGTTTGTTCCTGATAGGCTGTCACCATTTCATCAAAGGAGGCTGCCCGGAAACTTGGATCATTCACATCTGGCGACAGCGAGAGCGTCTTATTGGTAGGTCCAATCGACCCAACAACTGCCTTGGGAGCCTCAGGGGTCTCATAAGCAAGACAGGCCTTGCGGGCGAGTTTAGCGGCTTCCAGATTGAGCTCATAGGCCAAGGGTTCCATGGCATAATCAGCCTGGCTGATCGTGGTCGCATTGAAGCTATTGGTCGAGATCAAGTCGGCCCCAGCCTGCAGAAAGGCCTCGTGGATGCCGTAGATGATGTCTGGCCGGGTCAGCACCAACAAATCATTATTGCCCTTGAGAGGATGGCCGTGGTCGGCAAAGCGCGTCCCGCGATAATCATCTTCTTCCAGCTTAAACGTCTGGATCATGGTGCCCATCGCCCCATCCAGAATAAGGATGCGCTGTTCAGCCAAAGCTTCGATCCGGGCCAAGCGATCTTGGCGTGTCATGTGTGTGGTCATGCCACATCCCTTTCAATGATCGGGGTTTTGAGCCCCAAGCGACGGCACGTCGCCAGGGCCAGCTCAGCCCGGTTGAGCGTGTAGAAATGGAAACGGTCCACGCCTTCGGCTTGAAGTTTGAGACACAGATCGGCAGCGACCGAGGCGGCCACCATGTCGCGGACTTCAGGGTTTTGATCAAGTCCGTCAAAGGCTTCTGCAAACCAAGCCGGCACAGAGGTTCCGGTAGAATGGGCCATCCGCATATAGCCTGCGACATTGCCGACCGCCATGATGCCCGGCAAAAGCGGGATGGTGACGCCAGCCTTGGCCGCTGCATCGCGGAAGCGCAAATAGACGCCAGGCTCGCAAAAAAATTGGCTGATCGCGCGGGTGGCGCCTGCATCGATCTTTGCTTTCAGCACATCAATGTCATGGGCCAGACTGGGGCTTTCTGGGTGTTTTTCTGGATAGAAGCTGACCGACACGTCAAAATCACCAATTCGGCGGGCAGCGGCGGTCACTTCGGTGGCATTGATATAGCCGTCTGGATGGGCAACAAACTCTGTACCCACACCTGTTGGCGGGTCCCCGCGCAACGCAACGATGTGGCGAACCCCAGCATCCCAATAGGATTGCAGCACCTCATCAACTTCGCTGCGCGAGGCCGCCACGCAGGTCAGATGGGCTGCGGGCTTGAGATTGGTTTCATCAATGATCCGCTTCACGGTGCGGTGCGTGCGTTCGCGGGTTGAGCCCCCCGCGCCATAAGTCACCGACACAAAGTCGGGTTGTAAGGGCGACAGGCGCGACACTGCATCCCAGAGGCGCGCCTCCATTGCCTCAGACTTCGGCGGGAAAAACTCAAATGAAATAATCGGTTGGGTCATGGATTTACCTTAACTTCAAAAGCCTTTTCAGTGGGCGCAACCGATCGGTGGGCAGGTGCATGGGCGTGCCACAAAGTCACCGTCAGCCCAGCTTGGCCAGCTTCAGGGGCAATATGCTCGATTGATGTGACCGTGAGGCCTTGGGCCTCACACCAGCCCGCCACCTCTCCATCTTCAAAACCCAAGCGACGGTGGGCGTGCAGCTCGCGCAATTCCTCAAACCCATGCGGGGCAAAGTCGGCAATCAACAACGTGCCACCGGCTTTCAAAACTCTGGCCGCCTCTTTGATCGCAGCTTGGGGTTCTGGCAGATAATGCAGCACTTGGTGAATGGTCACGAGGTCAGCGCAACCATCTTCGTAAGGCAGTCCCAGAATATCAGCTTGACGCACAGATGCCTGGCCACTTCCTGAATCATCTAATCGCGCACGGGCCAAAGCCAGCATTTTGCGGCTGGAATCCACCCCTTCTGCCCGGCGGACTTGCGGGGCGAACAGTTCAATCATCCGCCCCGTGCCAGATCCCAAATCCATATGCAGATCAAAATGCTGCCCCTGGACAGCAGCTTTGAGGCGGGCTTCAACAAGGGCTTCGGGCTGGTGCAGGCGGCGCAGGGCATGCCACTCATCGGCCGCGGATTCAAAATAAGCCTGCGCGACAGCCTCTCGTTGGGCCTGAACAGAACCGAGGCGTTCAAGATCACGTTGAAGAATCTGATCATCACCACGAACTTCGGCCAAGATTGCTTGGATGATGCGACCAGCAGGCCCATCGGTCTTTAACCGAAAAAACACCCAAGCCCCTTCAGGACGACGCTCCAGCAGCCCGGCCTCTGCCAAAAGCTTCAAATGGCGCGATACACGCGGCTGGCTCTGGTTTAGAACCGTGGACATTTCCCCGGCCGCCATCTCGCCCCGCGCGAGTAGCACCAGAATGCGTAACCGTGTCGGCTCGCCAATGGCGCGCACAATGTCAACGATGGTTTCCATGCCCAATCCTCACATGAAGATATAAACATATCTTTATATGTGATTGCAAGGACTTTCTGCGATCACGCAGTCACAGGGCTTTGAGAATGCCCAGAAGCTTCCTAAACACAGGGCAGGAAGGACATCATGGCACAGGATTCCCACGTAACAATCCATACTGACGGGGCGTGCTCAGGCAATCCCGGTCCCGGCGGCTGGGGAGCGATTCTGGTGTTCAACGGTGTGGAAAAAGAGATATTCGGCGGGGAAGCACAAACCACCAATAACAGGATGGAGCTGATGGCTGCCATTATGGCTTTGGAATCCCTGAAGCGGCCCTGCCCGGTAGTGCTATATACCGATAGCCAATATGTGCGCCAAGGCATCACGGGCTGGATTCACGGCTGGAAAGCACGCAACTGGCGCAAAGCTGACGGTAAGCCTGTCCTCAATGCAGACCTCTGGCAGCGATTGGACGCGGCCAGCCGACAGCATAAGGTCGACTGGCGCTGGGTAAAGGGCCACGCCGGTGACCCGATGAACGAGCGAGCCGACAGCCTGGCCCGTCAAGGTACCGAGGCTGTCAGACCGCGCAGCTAGGCCTCAAATATCGGCATATTGATGGGTTTCAGCCGCAGCACCTTCGTGGGTGACCGCCCCCAGATAGGCCGGACCGACCAATTTGGCATATTTGGCAATCGCGCCCGAATTATAATTGGTCTTGCGTGGCTTCCAAGCAGCCCGCCGCTTGGCTAGCACCTCTTCCGGCACTTCAAGATCAATGGTCCCGGCTTGTGCGTCGATGGCGATAATGTCGCCATTTTCAACCAGAGCAATCGGCCCACCGACTGCAGCTTCGGGCCCCACATGACCGATACACATGCCCCGGGTTGCACCCGAGAAGCGCCCGTCAGTGATCAGGGCAACGTCCCCGCCCCGGCCCAGACCATAAAGAGCTGCCGTGGTTGACAACATCTCCCGCATGCCTGGCCCACCGCGCGGACCTTCATAGCGGATCACCAGAACTTCCCCAGCCTCAAAGGCTTCCTTGGAAACCGCCTCAAAGCAGGCCTCCTCGCCATCAAACACACGGGCCGGCCCGCGGAACGTCAGATTGGCCAGACCGGCAATTTTCAGCATCGCACCTTCTGGAGCCATCGACCCCCACAAGCCCACAACACCCCCATTCTCAGTCAAGGGTGCTTTCACTGGCCGGATGACCTTCTGGTCCGGGTTCCACGTCACTTCCTCAATGTTTTCGCCCAAAGTCTTGCCGGTGACTGTCAGGCAATTGCCATCAATCAGATTTTCATCAAGCAAAGCGCGCAACAGCATCGGCATGCCGCCTGCTTCACCCATGTCTTTGGCCACATATTGGCCACCGGGCTTCAAATCGGCGATCCAGGGCGTCAAACGGAACGCGTCTGCGACATCTTTCAGGGTGAATTCAATACCCGCCTCATGGGCCATTGCAGGCAAATGAAGCGCCGCATTGGTTGATCCCCCGGTTGCAGCAACCACAACCGCGGCATTGACGAAGGCCGCCCGGGTGCAAATGTCGCGCGGGCGCAGATTGCGGACAATCAAGTCCACCACTGCATGGCCAGACGCCACCCCATATTGATCCCGGTCGAGATAGGGTGCGGGCAAAGACGAGGACAAAGGCAAGCTGAGACCAATCGCTTCTGCGACACAGGCCATGGTGTTGGCCGTAAACTGGCCGCCACACGCCCCGTCACTGGGGCAAGCATGGCGTTCAATCTCACACAATTCCTCAAAATCCATCCGGCCTGCCGCATGGGCACCGACCGCCTCGAACACTTCCTGCACCGTGATGTCACGGCCCTTGTGCTTGCCCGGCAGGATTGAGCCGCCATAGAGAAATACGCTGGGCACATTGAGCCGCAACATCGCCATCATCATGCCAGGCAGGCTCTTGTCACAGCCAGCCACACCGACCAGCGCATCATAAGAATGTCCCCGCATCGACAGCTCAACCGAGTCGGCGATCACCTCGCGCGATACCAAAGACGAGCGCATGCCCTCGTGGCCCATGGCGATCCCGTCCGTGACAGTGATGGTACAAAACTCACGTGGGGTGGCACCTGCCTCCTTGACCCCTGCGGCCACGGCATGGCCCTGTCGCATCAGTGCCGTGTTACATGGTGCGCTTTCGTTCCAACACGATGCCACGCCAACAAATGGGGCTTCAATATCGCGTGTGCCAAGCCCCATGGCGTAATAATAGGACCGATGGGGTGCTCGGGCGGGTCCCAGCGTGACATGGCGGCTTGGCAGTCGTGATTTGTCCCAGATACGATTGGTCATGGCTCTTCCTCGAAACGTGCTTGCCTTATGGCGCGGGTGGCGATTTTGGCAAGACAGTCAAAAGTTTTGTGTTGTTTTGTTGCACACACCGGTCAGGCACTTCAGGTAAGGCAGCCCATCTAGCCCTTAAAGCCAGTGGCCACCATGAAAAGTTCCACGCTCTCAGCCCGGCTCGAGGGTGGTTTGGCGTGACGGACTTGGCGAAACTTCTGTTTGAGTTCGGCCAGAATATCTGTCTCGGTACCGCCTTGGAACATTTTGGCGACAAAGGCTCCACCCGGTGCCAGCACCCGCATGGCAAAGCGGGCAGCAGCTTCCGATAAGGCCGCAGTACGCAAATGGTCGGTCTGTTTATGGCCAACCGTATTTGCCGCCATATCGCTCATCACAAGGTCAGGTGGCCCGCCCAGCAAAGCCAAAAGCTCATTCTCCATTCCTTCAGCCAGAAAATCGCCTTGAACAAGAATGGCACCCTCAATCGGATCCATCGCCAACAAATCAATGCCCACCAATGCCGTTGTGCCGCGTTGAGCCACGACTTGGGTCCAGCCACCGGGGGCAGCGCCAAGGTCAATAACCCGACCCTGCCGAGGGATTAGGCCGAACTTCTCATCCAACTCGATGAGCTTATACGCCGACCGCGCACGCCACCCATCCAGCTTGGCTTGATGCACATATGGATCATTCAAATGCCGTTCGAGCCAGCGGGCAGATTGGGGGGTCCGCTTGCGACTGGTTTTAACCCGCGTGGGTGTTGCCCGAGCATCGGCTTGGCCGACATCGAACACCACGCGGCGGCGGCGCTCACCTGGCGGTGGTGGCGGTGGCTTGCTGCCGCGCCGACCTCTGATCTTGTCACAACTCATGCTCGCGTCCTCTTGCGCCTGCGCCGACGGCGGGCTGGTTGTAACATCGTGAGGATCAAACCTTCACGCAGGCCGCGATCAGCGACACGTAAGCGCAGACTGGGCCAGCGATCCAAGATTGCCTCGAGAATGGCAGCACCTGCCAGCACCAGGTCAGCCCGATCGGGTCCGATACAGGGTTCTGCAGCCCGTCCAGCCCGGTCACGCGCTGCTAAAAGCTCAATCGCTGCGCGTGTCTCGCTCTCACTGATCCATAAGCCATCAACCAAATGGCGCGAATAGCGCGGCAGCTTCAAATGCACGCCGGCCAAACTGGTGACGGCACCGGACGTCCCGACGATATGAGCCTTACCGCTCAGCAAATGCTCTCGCAAACTGTCGGGGGCCCGAAAGCCTGCGACATGATCGGCGGCGCATTGCTTCATCGCCCGATACCAAAGGCGTGTATCCTCATGCTCGGGAAACTGGTCGGCCAAGGTGACAACCCCGATCGGGGCAGAAAACCAATGTTCGAGCTTGGGTCGCTGGTCACGGCCTCGATTGATCGCCCAGGATAATTCTGTGGAGCCCCCGCCAATATCGACCACCAGCGCCCCAATCCCAGTTGGATCAAATAGATCCGCACATCCTATGACAGCCAAACGGGCTTCCTCGTCAGGGCTGATCACTTCGAAACGGATGCCGGTCTTGGCTGTGATTTCCTTCAAAAAGGCGGGTCCATTGCGCGCGGCCCGGCAAGCCTGGGTTGCCACACAGCGCAGGCGGGCGGGTCGGTGCCGTGCCAGTTTCTCCGAACAGGCCATAACAGCAGAAAACGTCCGCTGCATGGCTTTATCCGACAACATACCTGTGGCCGACAGCCCCTCGCCTAAGCGGACAATCCGCGAGAATGAATCGACCACACGAAAGCCCCCGGGGGCCCGTTGGGCAACCAGCAACCGACAATTATTGGTCCCAAGATCCAGCGCTGCATAACAAGCGGCTGCATCCTGTGACGTTTGGCCGCCTTGGGCTGGACGCCTAACGCCCCCCCGCCCCGGCGAATTTAGGCCGCCGGCCATGTCAAACCTCTGCATGCGCCTCGATTAGGCGCTGTGTTGTTTCCATCGTAACATTAAGTTGGATAAGGGCAATCTCTGCGGATGCATGCCAGCACCTGCTTGCACCTCGCCGCCTTCATGCATAACTCTTGGAATCAGGAAAGGAGCGTCCTCTCATGCTGAACCAGACTGCGAAGTTTAAGATTGGAGAGATCGTGCGCCATCGGCTCTTTCCATTCCGTGGCGTCATTTACGATGTCGATCCCCAATTCGCCAATACAGAAGAATGGTGGCAAGCCATCCCGGAAAATCTGCGTCCGCGCAAGGATCAGCCATTTTATCATCTCTTGGCTGAAAACGACGAAACCCATTATGTTGCCTATGTGTCAGAGCAAAATCTTCTGCCGGACACCTCGGGCGAACCTGTGGAACACCCGACGGTTGCTGAACTTTTCACCGATTTCGACGGTCGGGCCTATGTACGCAAACCAGGCCTGAAACTGAACTAGAGCCAAAATTCAAGGCGGGGTCAGCACATGAACACGCAGGACATGCATGCCAAACCCCCGCCACAGGCGGCTGCGGACTGGACCATTGACCAGAATTGGGCCGTCTATCAGGCCGAGGAGCACGCTCGTTGGACCCGCCTGCACGAACGGCAGATGCAAATCCTGCCCGGCCGGGCATGTGACGCCTTCTTGGCAGGGCTGGAGGCTTTGGATTTGCATGGTGAGGGCATTCCCGACTTTAGGCACTTGAATAGGCAGCTTGAAGCCATATCAGGCTGGACCATCGTGGCTGTGCCCGGTCTCATTCCTGACATTGTGTTTTTCGAGCATTTGGCCAATCGGCGTTTTCCAGCCGGCAATTTCATTCGGTCAGAAGCTGAGTTCGACTATATCGAAGCCCCAGATGTGTTCCATGATGTGTTCGGCCACGTCCCCCTGCTAACCAATCCGGTGTTTGCCGATTATATGCAGGCCTATGGCAAGGGCGGCCTGCGGGCATTGAGCTTCAACAGCCTTGATGCCTTGGCCAGGCTCTATTGGTATACAGTTGAATTTGGTCTGATCAGCACAGCTGACGGTCCGCGAATCTATGGTGCCGGCATTTTGTCGTCACCGGCTGAGAGCAGCTATTGTTTGCAATCACCCTCACCCAATCGGCTGCGTTTTGAATTGCGCAGGGTTATGCAAACCCGTTATCGGATTGATGATTTTCAGGAAACCTATTTCGAAATTTCTGATTTCCAAGACCTGTTTGACGCAACGGCACAAGACTTTGCGCCGATTTATCACGCTCTAGAAGCCGCCCCAAGTCATGCACCCGGAGACATTCTGGAGTCTGATGACATTCTTCAACGTGGCGATCATAGCTATCGGGCTGGCAGTCACCTGCCCTCCAGCGCGTAAACCTCAACCTCGCTGCTCGGTCAGACCGGCAAGGCTGCCCGCAACCCTTGAGCCGAAACCCTTGATCCGAAACCCTTGGGCTGCAAGTCGAGTTTTCCGACCAATTGCGATACCACGCACGAAAAAGGCCCGGCACTGCTGCCGGGCCTTCGCCATTCTAGATCGAACCAAACACCTTATTGGAAGGTGAAGGTCACCTCTGCACGACGGTTCAAGGGTTCCTTGACGCCATCTGCAGTTGGCTTGGCTGGCTTGGATTCGCCGAAGGCCTCACCAGTCATCAGATCGCCTGGGACGCCACGGGCCACAAGTGCCTCACGGACCGCAACCACGCGCTTTTGCGACAGTTCGATATTGTACTGTGGGCTACCCGACAAGTCGGTGTGGCCTTGGATCAGAGCGGTGCGGTAGTTGCAGCTCTGAGACGACAATTCCGACACCGCGTTATCCAACACGCTGGTCGCTTCTGCGGTCAGGAACGACTTGTTGTGCTCGAAATACACCACGAGCGACCGGCCATCACACACGGGTGGTGGGGGTGGCGGAGGAGGAGGTGGTGGAGGTGGAGCTGGCGGAGCTGCGAAAGAATAACGCAGACCCAGACCCAACCCGCCAATCCCTGGCAGACCGCTGGTACCCGACCCTGCACCCAAGGTCAGAGGAGACGTGGTTGAACCACCAAAACTGTTCGAACGAACCCGGCCCGTGCCGGCGAAGGACAGATCTGCCACGTTCACATAAGTGTAGGTGATGTCAGCATTCAAACGATCGCTGAGCTTCAAGCCCAAACCTGCGATCAGCTGCCAAGCAAACCCGGTGTCGCTGTCATTGATCGACACAGACGAGGCGCGGCTCAGAGCCAGCAATGGGCTCGACGCATTGGCTTGATCGAACGAACCAGCAAGCAGATCAACGCGGGCCAAACCGACACCGGCACCCACGAATGGGTTGATGTTGCCATCACGGTTGAAGTCATACAGGCCATTGACCATCGCGGTCCACACGCCGATGTTGCCGACGGTCGAACCATTGCCGCTGTTCTTAAAGCCAGCGTTGCCTTTTGCGAGGGCGGCTTCAACCCGGAAGCCATTATCGAAGCCATAGCCAAGAGCGATATTGCCGCCCCAGCCACCATCACCCTTGGCAGGCTTGCCAATCATGTATGGAGACTGGCCGACGCCCGACGGATTCACAGGCGCATCAATATCAACGCTGCCACCGATGCTATAGCCAGTGCCTGCGCTGCCATACCAACCATCAGCCGATGCGATGGCAGGCGCTGCTGCCAATGCGAGCACCGCAGAGGCGCAAAGCCAATTTCTCTTCATGGGTCTATTTCCCTCATATATCGTAACGTCCGGTTGGACGCTCCTGAGTCGTATTAAACGATGAAATCGAGAGGTCAACCACTTGCTAAACAGTTAGTCATGATCAGTTCTGCAATTTTGCGTGTAAATCGCCACAGTGTTGCAGCAAGGACGCAATGCTGTTCTGGGTTGCCGGGTTGCGAGCCAAGTCAATGTTCTAGCACGGATCTGCAAAGACGCCCGATCAACACGAAATCTTGGACCATCATGATACGGAAGGATGGTGAGCCCGCCGGGGTTCGAACCCGGGACCTACTGATTAAAAGTCAGTTGCTCTACCGGCTGAGCTACAGGCTCCCAATCTGGGAATGCCGCGATTCCGCGGTCCGGTTTGGAGCGGCGCTGATACGCACACACCTGCGCACAGTCAATGCCCCTCAATGATTCAATCGCGGAGCGCTCAGCGATCAAGACTGCCGGACCTCTAACCTGCCCTCGCCGCGAAAGTGTGTGGGTTCCTATTTGACAGGCCATGTCTTCAAGACTTGACCGATCCTGCCAAGACAAGGCAAGTCACACCAAGGGGCGACCGTAACCTTGACGAACTTGAGTGGACTTAGAACCATGATCACCTCGCCACCTCGCACACAATGCACCCCATCTCTTGGACGCCGCTCCACAAAGCTGGCGTGGATCATGTTCACGGCTGTTTTGGCAATTACTGGCTGCGCCAGCTCATCAACCCATAGCCAAGCTGACAAACAAGGTTCGGTGCGGGGGCAAGCTAATGATGATTTGAGGTCAACGGCCTCGGATGTGGCAGTCCAACCCTTGCGTGATGTCGGCATGGTTCGGCGCAAAATCCCGCCGGCGCTGGCGCGAATATCTGACCCCTATGCGATGCCGGCCGACACCTCATGCGCGTGGATAAATTACGAACTGCAGCAATTAAATGCTGTGCTTCCGGCGGACGTGGCCCCTGCCCCCGGCCATGATGATCGCAGTGTAACTGAACGGGGAACAGATGCGGCCAAGGATGGTGCCAGCGAAGCCGTTCGCGGAGTCGGTTCTATGCTGGTGCCGCAACGCGGCCTTGTTCGCATGCTAACCGGTGCCTCCAAAGCGGAACGGCGCTATGAAGAAGCAGAACAGCGCGGCATGGTTCGCCGCGCCTTTCTGCGCGGCCTTGCCCAATCCAAAAGCTGTTAACGCGCTAGTCGAGCGGGGCAAACCCCCAACGCTGGCGCAATCGAGCCCGAAGGTCCTGAAACTGTCCTTTGGCAATGGCCGCTCGCATGGCCGCCATAAGGTCCTGATAGAAGCCCAGATTATGCCACGACAATAGTGTCTGGCCGAGGATCTCTTCGGCCTTGAACAAATGGTGTAAATAGGCTTTTGATGGCCGACTGCTCGCCGGGCAGGTACTGGTTGGATCAATCGGATCTGGATCTTCGGCAAAACGTGCATTGCGAATGTTGATCGGCCCATCCCAAGTCCACGCCTGACCATGCCGTCCTGCGCGTGTGGGCAGGACGCAGTCAAACATATCCACGCCGCGGTGGACCGCTTCAACGAGGTCAATCGGCTTTCCCACGCCCATCAAATAGCGCGGCCGATCCATAGGTAGTTCAGGCACGGTGACATCAAGGGTTTGACACATGAGCTGGTGGCCCTCTCCAACCGCCAATCCCCCAATCGCATATCCATCAAAGCCGATCGATTTGAGGGCGTCGGCCGACCGCTTCCTCAAATCGGGGAACACAGAGCCTTGAACAATCCCAAAGAGTGCTTGTGTCGCGCGGGTCCCGCCGAAGGCGACCTTGGAACGCTCCCCCCAACGAGCAGACAATTCCAGACTGACAAGGGCTTCCTCATGGCTGGAGCCAAAGGTGGTGCATTCATCCAATTGCATGATGATGTCCGAGCCAATCAAATCGGCTTGCAATTCAATCGAGCGTTCGGGAGTCAACATGTGTCGAGACCCGTCGATATGGCTCCGGAACTCAACACCGGCTTCAGTCATTTTTCGCAAGCCGGCCAGCGACCAGACCTGAAATCCCCCTGAATCGGTCAAGATCGGCTTATCCCAACCCATGAAATGATGCAGCCCGCCCAAGCGGGCCAGCCGCTCGCCCCCAGGCCGCAGCATCAAATGGTAGGTGTTTCCCAACAAAATGTCCGCACCAGTCGATTTGACTTGGTCGATGCTCATCGCCTTCACAGTGGCAGCTGTGCCCACAGGCATAAAGGCAGGGGTCCGGATGTCTCCGCGCGGGGTCGACAGCACACCGGTCCGGGCATGGCCGTCGGTGGCGTGGCAGGTGAATGTAAAGCGCATGACAGATGTGGGCTCAGAAAGGATCGGCCTTCCACAGAAGGCTCGCGTCCCCATAAGAATAGAAGCGGTAGCGGCTCTCAATGGCATGACGATAGACGCTGCGCAAACCCTCCATGCCGATTAAAGCCCCAACAAGCATGAGAAGCGTCGATTTGGGCAAATGAAAATTGGTCATCAAGCCATCAACCACTTTGAACCGATAACCCGGTGTGATGAAGATTGCGGTGTCGCCGCTGCCAGCCTTGATGCGCCCATCGGACTGCCCGATGGTCTCCAACGTGCGTAAACTTGTTGTCCCTACAGCAATCACACGTCGCCCCTCGGCCTTCGCCCTCGCGATGGCCTGCGCGGTTTGCTGACTGACCTCATAATATTCAGAATGCATGACATGGTCTTCGATCTTGTCGACTTTGACGGGCAAAAACGTGCCTGCGCCGACATGTAAGGTGACCCAGTGCCGCTCAATGCCGGCGGCATCAAGGGCGGCCAGCAAGTCGGGTGTAAAATGCAGACCTGCGGTTGGCGTGGCGACTGAGCCTTCCGCCCGAGCATAGACGGTTTGATAATCCTCGGCATCTTGGTCATCAATGTCGCGCTTGCGGGCGATATAGGGCGGTAAGGGCATCGCCCCAACCCTGCCAATGGCTTGAGCAAGCGCATCTCCGGCAACAGAAAAGCGCAACGTCACTTCCCCGCCCTCTCCCAGATCAATCACCTCGGCGCGCAAGTCCTGAGCAAGATCGAGGACGTCGCCGATTGCCACCCGTTTAGCCGGCCGGGCAAACGCTTTCCAACTGGCCTCGTCCACACGTTGGTGCAGATTTAGATCAATCTGGACCGGTCCGCCGATCGGGCCACGCGGCGCACGCGTGGCTTTCAGCGATGCGGCAATGGTGCGCGTGTCGTTGAAGATCAGAACATCGCCTGCCCGCAGAAAACCGGGCAAAGCCGACACCACAGAATCCTCAATCATCTGACCGGGCTGGGACACCAAAAGGCGGGCCGAGTCACGCGGGACCGCTGGACGCAAAGCGATCAATTCCTCAGGCAAGTCAAAGTCGAATTCCGAAAGCAGCATGGCGTGGGTCCAAACAGGATTACAGAAGCGCCTCAATTGCGGCCACAAGCGCAGGCGGCAAGGGGCCAAGTTGACCCAATTCAGTCAAAATGGCTTGAGCGGCATGATCGGACTGCCCATAGCCCGCACATGCCGCGCGCAACCAAGATATCCGGTCGGGTGCCACCGCCTCAATCCGACGGGCAGGATTAAACGGATCTAAGCGCTGCCATGCCTCAACAGGCATAGCCGGTTGATCGGGTGATGGTGCCAATGCCTGGCGCGCCAGCAAGGTCAGATCCAGCGCGTGACCTTGGATCATCCGATGTGCGGCGAGGACTTCACCGCGGCGAAACCGGCCCAAACCAATCAACAGACAGGTCAGAGCTTCAAGGATGGCCCAATCAGGATCGGTCTTCTCGGCTGGTCGCAGCGGGGTAAATTGGGCGACATCCAGTCCTGGGCGCGCCCAGACGATGCGACCGGGTTCAAACCGAATATGCGGTAATTGTTCAGGACAAAATACCGCAAACTCGGCAAACAAGCCGTCCTCGAACAGGATTTTCGAGCCATCTGGCGTATTGGCAAACCCAAATACAATCGGGCAGACAGCCGCAAGCCAACCCAAATCATCCCGTAATTCTGCCACCGCCCAAGGTTCGGCAATCGCGAAGAAGTCAAGGTCTGAATAGGCATCCGCGCGCGCCACATCAGGGCCTAAAGACCCAAGTGCCAAAAGCGCCAGACCACCAGGATGTGCCGCAAGTGCCTGTCCGATCGCCGCCAGCCGGTCCAGCCTGTGCTGGACCGCCGGGTCGATCCCACCCGTCGTCATGCGACGTCAGCAGCGACTTTCATTGAGATAATCTTGCCGGGCTGGCGTGGAGGCTCCCCCTTAGGCAAAGCGTGGACAGCCTCCATCCCGGAAACGACCTTACCCCAGACGGTGTATTGGCGATCTAGAAAGGTGGCATCATCCAGACAGATGAAGAATTGGCTGTTGGCCGAATGCGGTGCATTCGTCCGCGCCATCGAGCACACGCCCTCTACATGAGGCTCTTCGTTGAATTCTGCGCGCAGGTCAGGCTTTTTAGAACCACCCATGCCCGAGCCATTCGGACACCCACCTTGGGCCATGAAACCGTCAATCACACGGTGAAAAATAATGCCGTCATAAAACCCTTCACGCGCCAATTCCTTGATACGCGCCACGTGGCCAGGGGCCAGATCGGGGCGCAATTCAATGGTGACTGAACCAGTGTTGAGTTCAAGAAGAAGGGTATTTTCGGGATCCAAGCTCATCATGCTCTCCATGTTGGCGAGCCCTCTACACCTTCCGACTGCCGGGGCATAGCCATTGATCTGCAGCGCAGGCTTAGGCTTTAGCGGGCCAGCCGAGCTTCAGGTGTCAGGTCACAATTGGAAAAGGCGGCCCCACGTTGTTCCAGCGTGGCTTTGAGCCGTGCTTGGAATGCGGGCCCATCGGTGCGCTGAACCATGATAACCGGACGGTCAGCCTCTGGAATATCCGCCAAAACGCGCACTTGAAGCATACGATCTGGGTCCACCACTGGCTCACCGACTTTGAAAGACCGGATCACATCAAGGCCAATCACCGCCCGCCCCCAGATCGTATAGCGCCGATCAAGTGTGGGATAGGCTGCCCGCATTAAGAAAAACTGGCTGTTGGCCGAGTCTTCCTCGCTGCTGCGGGCCATGCTGGCCACGCCTGGGCAATGATTACCCCATGCCGCAACCCGCTTATCCGACGTCCGCTCCATCAACGCATCAATCTGGGTGGTGACAGGTATCGTACCGATCCAGCCAATGCTGGCCCCGCCCCGGTCAACCGCACGGACAAAATTCGTGCCGGAACCGCGCCGGAAATTGAACTCAGCCTTCAGGTCAGGTTGATCTGAACCACCTGTCCCATCGCCCTTAGGGTCCCCGCCTTGGGCCATGAAGTCACTCACGACACGGTGGAATGACAGGCCATTATAAAAGCCTTGGCGGGTCAACATCTTCACGCGCGCGACATGACCTGGTGCCATTTCTGGGGCCAATTCCACGATGATGCGCCCCTTGGTCGTATCATACACCAAGGTGTTTTCAGGATTCAAAGCCCGCCAATCTTCAGGGGCAAAGCTTGCCCGTGATGGCACGGTGGGGGTGCTGACTGGGGCTTGGCTTGCTGGCGATGTCGTCCAATCCGCAACGCCACCGGCAGGCTTTGGTGCCGGCTTGGCTTGAGCGGATGCCGCCGGGTTGGCGGGTGCTGAAGCTGGTGCCGCAGCTTTTGGCGCGGGCCGTGCCGGAGGTGGAGCCGATGTTGCCGCTTTCGGTGCCGCTTTGGGAGCCGGCGTTACCGCGGCAGGAGCGGCCTTAGGCGCAGGCGCTTTCGGCGCTGGGGCCTTCGCCGCTGGCGCTGCCTTCTTAGCTGGCGCTTTTTTCGGTTGCGGGTTCTCCCCCATGGGAACCACTTTAAGCGCTGGAGCCGACGATTGTGCTTGTAGGGCAGTTGCGCCCAAAATCACGGCACCAAAGCACCCAAGCGCCAGAGCTCGCCGACCCAAATTTATCCGACCAATGCCAGTCAGCCCTTCAAAAACCGGGCCAAAACGGGTGTGTCTCACGGAAACTTCTCCTTCAAAGCTTGGACAACATTGGCGCTGACAAAAGGTGTCACGTCGCCGCCAAGACGGGCAATTTCTTTGACCAGGCGCGAGGCAATGGCTTGATGCTGGACATCGGCCATATAAAACACGGTCTCGATTTCCGGGTTCAGCTTCTGGTTCATCCCCACCATCTGGAATTCATATTCAAAATCCGAGACTGCCCGCAGACCGCGAACAATACACGAGGCACCAACCTGTTCGGCAAAGCTGATAAGAAGCCCCTCCATCGGGCGGACTTCGATCTCGCCATAGTGCGCAAATTGGGCGGTGTCCTTGACTACCATTGCCACACGTTCTTCCAACGTGAACAATGGGCCTTTGTCGCGATTGATCGCCACGCCAATAACCAATTTGTCGAACAACTTAATTGCCCGGCCAACCACATCCAGATGACCTAATGTGATCGGGTCGAACGTGCCAGGGTAAAGACCAACACGCATCCTCTTTCTCCCACGCGGTGCAGGACTGCCCCGTCAGTTATTGGCGCTGTCAGGCCCCATCTCGCTGGCACCAGCGTCTGCTTCAGGCTCCTCGCCTCCCACATCGGCCAAACGCTCAACTGAGACGACCCGCTCGCCTTCTGAGACGCGGATAATCATTACACCCTGTGTGGAACGACCAGCCCGTCGGATCTGATCTACACGGGTCCGAATCAATTGGCCACCATCTGTCACCATCATGATTTCGTCAGTTTCCTCGACGGGGAAAGCGGCAACCAGCTTGCCGCCGCGACGCGATAAGTCATGGGCGACAATGCCTTTGCCAGCTCGATTGGTAACCCGATACTCATAAGATGATGCCCGCTTGCCCAAACCTTCTTCGGCTACCGCAAGGACAAATTGCTCTCGCGCAGACAATTCTGCATAGCGTTCGGGCGACAATTGAGCGGGTCCGGCATCGCCCTCGGCCAATTCCTCAATCGGTTCAACATTGGCTGAGGCATCAACCTCCTCACCGCGAACTGAGCGGGATTGTTTGATATAGGTGGTGCGTTCCTCAGCCGTCACCTCGACGTGGCGCAGGATGGACATGGCGATGACTTCATCGCCCTCACCCAAACTAATGCCGCGCACGCCGGTGGAATCCCGGCCCTTAAACACGCGCACATCGGTGGCTTGGAAGCGGATGCATTGCCCCATTTTGGTGGTGAGCAACACATCATCTTGAGGTGAACAAATGGCCACATCGACGATCTGGTCATCGGCGTCATCAAACTTCATGGCAATCTTGCCACCGCGCGCCACACGCTGGAAGTCAGCCAGCGAATTGCGCCGCACATTGCCTTTACGTGTGGCAAACATCAGTTCCAGATTGCCCCAGCTGTCTTCATCCTCAGGCAGCGGCATGACAGTGGTGATCTTTTCATCCTTGTCGATCGGCAGGATATTGGCGATCGAGCGGCCCTTGGTTCGGGGGTCGCCTTGCGGCAAGCGCCAGACTTTTTCCCGATAGACCAGCCCTTTGGACGAGAAGAAGAGAATGGGCGCGTGGGTCGAGGCGACAAACAAGCGGACCACAAAGTCCTCATCCTTGGTCTCCATGCCCGACCGACCTCGCCCGCCACGGTTTTGCGTGCGATAAGTCGACAGCAAGGTGCGCTTAACATAGCCTGCGTGCGACACCGTCACCACCATGTCTTCGCGTTCGATGAAATCCTCATCTTCCAAATCAAGGTCAGCTTCAATGAAGCTGGACCGGCGCGGCACGGCATAGGTGTCGCGCACATGGGTGAGCTCGGTGCGGATAATGTCGATTACCCGCGCACGGGACCGCAAAATGTCCAGCAAATCGGCAATACGTGCAGCCAAGGAGCGAACCTCATTGGCCAATTCATCACGTCCAAGCCCTGTCAGACGCTGCAAGCGCAAGTCGAGGATGGCGCGCGCCTGATCCTCACTCATGCGAATGGTACCCGCCTCGGTCAAGACGGAGCGCGGATCGGCAATCAATTGAATGATCGGGGCCAGATCATGGGCTGGCCAATCCCGACTGGTCAGCGCTAGGCGGGCAGCTGCTGGATCGGGGGCCTCACGGATCAGGCGGACGACTTCGTCAATATTGGCCACAGCAATGGCCAGACCCACCAAATCATGGCCACGCTCGCGCGCCTTATTGAGGCGATGGCGCGTGCGTCGGGCAATAACTTCTTCGCGGAAATTCAAGAAGGTCTCAATCAGGCCGCGCAACGACAATTGCACCGGCCGTCCGCCAACCAAGGCGAGCATGTTGACGCCAAACGAGGTTTGCAGCTGGGAATAGCGATACAGCTGGTTCAACACGACTTCTGCTGAGGCATCGCGCTTAAGCTCGACCACGACGCGCATGCCGCGACGGTCGCTCTCATCTCGTAGCCCCGAAATCCCCTCGATGCGCTTTTCGCGCACCAATTCGGCAATCCGCTCAATCATGGCGGACTTATTCACCTGATAGGGAATTTCCGAGATGATGATGGCTTCGCGTTCGCCGCGTAGGGTCTCAACCGAGGTCTTGGCCCGCATAATGACCGAGCCCCGCCCGGTCAAAAGCCCATTGCGCGCCCCTGCCCGACCGACAATCTCGCCCCCGGTCGGGAAGTCAGGCCCAGGAACAATATCAAGGAGTTCCATATCCGAGATGGATGGATTTTCGAGAATTGCCAAAGTGGCATCGCAAATTTCGCCCAGATTGTGCGGGGGAATATTGGTTGCCATCCCCACAGCGATACCGCCAGCCCCATTGACCAATAGATTGGGATATTTGGCAGGCAGCACCACGGGCTCCCGCTCGGACCCGTCATAATTGTCCTGAAAATTGACGGTCGACTCATCAATATCATCAAGCAGCGCCATCGCGACTTTGGCGAGCTTGCTTTCGGTGTAACGCATGGCGGCGGGAGGATCACCGTCGATCGAGCCGAAATTACCCTGGCCATCAATGAGCGGCAGGGCCATGGAAAAGTCCTGCGCCATCCGCACCATTGCATCATAGATCGCGCTATCGCCATGGGGGTGATATTTACCCATCACGTCGCCGACAATACGCGATGACTTCACATGTTTTTTGTCCGGCGTGTAGCCACCTTCGCCCATCGCATAGAGAATGCGCCGATGCACCGGCTTGAGGCCGTCTCGCGCATCTGGCAGCGCCCGGGCGACAATGACGCTCATCGCATAGTCGAGATAGGAGGATTTAAGTTCATTCTCGATCGAGACCGGGGTGATGCCCTTGGTGTCGACCACCCCGTCCTGCGGACCCATGCCAGGGTGGTTAGGTTCGTTCGGATCAAGGCCGTCAGTATCTGGTGTATCGGTCAAGGGGAAGCCCGTCTGTTAGCTGATTATGGGGGGTACGATTCGGACCCAAACTGGAATTCGCACTCTAGCATCCAGCACCGATTAGGTCCAAACTTCCTGCATGCAATTGCGGCCATTTGATGCTAGGACACTGCCGTGATGGCACCTAAGGCACAACCCCCTTCAAACCAGAGCGGTGAGCCGTCCTTGCCCGCCTTCCCATTGCGGGGTCCAGGCTGGAAAAACAAGGCATTCAACATCGCCATAATCGCCATTATTGCCGGCTGCATCGGCACAGTGGTCACCATTTTGGTTCCCAAACCAGCCTTTGAAGGCCGCCTTGTGGCTGAGTTGGGAGATGTGCGTGTCTTTGCTTTGTCCATCAGCCCTTTTGAAGAAGAATTGGCGGTCTGGCGCGGTCGAGGCCGTCTGCCTGCTTTGCCAGCCGACCCCAACCTCCCTGTTCAGCAGTTTGACATGTCGTCAAACAACATCAATGCCTCTGGCACGCACCATGCCGATATTGTGGTGGATGGCTGGTCTGGCGGCTCGCATTGTTGCTTGACCCGGCTTGTGTTCGATGGGCCGACCGGAAAACTTTTGGGTCGCCTCAATCTGGGCGGCAGTGGCGCATCCCGCTTTGTGAAATTGGATCGCACAGGGCCCTATCCCTCAGCGTTTCTGGCTTATGATGATTTAACCCTAGATGGCCAAAATATCGAACAAGGCCAACCGCTTGCACAAGTTGTGCTGATTTTGAAGGATGGTCGCTTCGGTCTCTACCAAGAGGCGATGAAAGCCACCACTCCTGAAAGCCCCCCACCTTATCTTTTGCGTGAGGTCTTCACCCAAGCCCAATTGGAAATTGACGCGGCAACCGAAAATCACGCCTCAGGTCCACGCGGGGATTTGGCTCAAGAGCTTGCCCAAGCTGCCTTGGCGCGACGTACTGCAATGGCTTCGGTCGTGCTCGATCCTGATAGGCCCGAAAGCTTCGCTCCGGTCGCGGCCTTCTTGAACGACTATGTCTATAAGGGTCAGGCCGAAGCGGGTTTCGAGGCGGTGCGTCGCGCATTGTCGGCCCAAGAAAAGGCGCTGAACCCTGCTTTATCGTCCTATGCCGACCAATTGTCTCGCTCCCAATGGATTGAGGACTTGGATCGGCTAAATGACAATCGGCTAAAGCCGCTCATTGATGGCTTGTGAGATGGCTTGTGAAGGTGCCAATACCTGAAAATATCCCTCCTTTAGGGGTATTACCCAGTCGTAATCCCCCTAAAGCACCAAGTCCGCTGCGGCATCGAGGATCGCTTCACTGTCGAGCCGATAGGTGCGATAGAGGTCTGGCAAGTCCCCAGTCTGGCCAAATTCTTCCACACCCAGCGCCCGCACCCGCTGTCCACGTACCGAGCCCAACCAAGACAAGGTGGCAGGCGATCCATCCACCAAAGTGATCAGGCCTGCTTGCGGGCTCAAAGCGGACAATAATGTCTCCACGTGGCTGGTTTTGCCTGCTGCGCCAGTCCAGCGCGCCCGTCCGGCTTGTGTCCACCCGCGATGCAATAAATCAGGCGAGGTTACAGCCAGTACACCCAGATCGGGATAGTCCTCGCGCAAGGCCTCAAAGCCTGCCAAGGCCTCTGGTGCCAGCGCACCGGCATAAGCAATCGCCAGTCCCGACCCAGGTCCTGGCGGTACCAGCCAATAGGCTCCCTGTAAGGCGTGGCTCTGCCAATCGGCTTGAGATCGCGCAGGCTGTTCTAGCGAGCGGGTCGACAAGCGGAAATAATGGCATCCGCCATTTGGCGCCTGCAGATCAACAAAGGCATGACGCATCAGAAGTGCCAATTCATCGGCAAAGGCGGGTTCCCAATGGGTGAGACCTGGCTGACCCATGCCGATGAGTGGCGTATTGATCGATTGGTGAGCCCCTCCTTCTGGTCCCAGTGTCAGCCCTGAAGGAGTTGAAACCACGATAAAGCGGGCATTCTGGTAAAGCGCATAATTAAGCGCATCGAGGCCACGGGCGATGAAGGGATCATAAAGCGTGCCGATTGGAAACAGGCGCTCGCCAAAATGCTCCCCTGCCAAGCCAAAGGCGGCCAGATTTAGAAAGAGATTATTCTCCGCAATCCCAAGTTCGATATGCTGGCCGCCCCCCGACCCGGTCCAGATTTGCGGACTGGCGATTTTAAGATCTTTAAAGACGTCCTTCATCGTGGTGCGCGAGAACAAGCCACGTCGGTTCACAAACCCGCCCAAATTGGTGGACACCGTCACATCTGGTGAGGTGGTGACAATGCGGGCAGCAAAATCGCTTTCGGTCTTGGCAATATCGGCCAATATTTTTCCAAAAGCGGCCTGAGTTGACTGACTCTGACCACTTGGAACATCAAATGAGGCCGGAATCTCAACGGAGGCTGGTTCAAACCGCCGTGGTCTCGGGTCTTGAAACGGTGCTTTGGCAATTAGTGCACGAACATCCTCAGCCATGTCTTGAGACAAACCTGAAAATGCATCCCACTCCTGCCCGGGTTTGATCCCCAATTGATCGCGCAACGACTCAATTTGAGTAGGCGTCATCAGGCCAGAATGATTATCCTTATGGCCCTGAAATGGCAGTCGCCAGCCTTTGACTGTGTAGGCGATGAATAATTTTGGCCGATCATTCTGGGCTGCCTGCTCAAACGCCTCAAGCAGTGTCTCCAGACAATGGCCACCCAATTGCGTCATGAGATTGGACAAGCCGATGTCGTCATAGGATGCAATCAATGCCTGACCATCCGCCGGTAAATCCTGCATCAAGCGCGCACGCCAAGCCGATGCCCCTTGATAGCTCAAGGCTGCATAAAGATCGTTCGGGCAGGATTCGATCCATGCCTGCAGTGCAGGCCCACCTGGGCGGGCAAAGGCCTCCAACTGACGCTTACCATATTTCAGGGTCAGAACGTCCCAGCCGACCGTCTCAAAGATATCGTCAAACCGGTCCCACATTCGTTCTGAGGTGGTGGCATCCAAGCTCTGGCGATTATAATCAACGATCCACCAGATGTTGCGCAAATCATGCTTGTAGGTTTCGATCAGGGCTTCATAAATATTGCCTTCGTCGAGTTCGGCATCCCCTAAAAGGGCAATCATCCGGCCCATGCGGTCCGCACCAATTCGTCCGCGCGCGGCCAGATAATCCTGCACAAGTGCTGCAAAAGCGGTGACGGCCACGCCCAACCCGACAGAGCCAGTGGAAAAATCCACATCATCCTTATCCTTGGTGCGGCTGGGATAGGACTGCGCCCCACCCAATCCCCGGAAGCGCTCAAGCTGATCGCGGGTCTGCCGACCGAACATATATTGGGCGGCATGGAATACTGGGCTTGCGTGAGGTTTAACCGCAACCCGGTCTTGAGGTCGCAACGCATGGAAATAGAGCGCCGTCATCAGGCTGGTCATCGAAGCGCAGGAGGCCTGATGCCCACCTACTTTGAGCCCGTCACGATTGGGTCGCACATGATTGGCGTGATGGATCGTCCACGAAGACAGCCATAAGAGGCGCTCTTCCAGCGTGGCAAGGGCAGAAAGTTCACGCGGGGTCAGCGGCATGGAGGCCGATTTGGAAATGGCGTTCATAACTCTATCCTAACCCGTGGGACACGCACCCACCAGTCCCTGTACCTGAATGTTGCGGCGCGGCGGTTGTCTGTGGCGTATCGATTGCTTGCAACAGACTGCCGCGCAATTCTCGGTGATTCAGCATTGCTTATGAGCATGAAACCCTAGTCGACACGTGCGGATTGAGCGGTTTCTGCCTCTTCCTCTTCAAATGCCTCAATGGCTTTGGCACGGGCCTCGGGGCTACCGGTGAAACGGGCCAACAACATATAAATTACCGGCACGACATAGAGTGTCAGGGCAGTTGCACACAGCACCCCAAACACAACAACCACGCCGATATTGGCACGCGCTTCACTGCCCGCCCCTTGCGAGAGCGCTAAAGGCAAAGCCCCGGCCACAGTGGCAACAGATGTCATCAGAATCGGGCGCAAGCGCAGATCGGCAGCCTCAGCAATGGCCTGTTTGATCGAACGTCCCTCATCGCGCAACTGATTGGCAAACTCCACAATCAAAATGCCATTCTTGGCCGCCAAAGCGACCAGAATGATCAAACCGATCTGGGAATAAATATTGAGGGTAAAGCCCGCCGCATAAAGCCCGAACAAACCACCAGCAATCGCCAGCGGCACGGTGATCATGATGGTGACGGGGTGAACGAAACTTTCAAATTGTGCCGACAAAGTCAAAAACACGATCAGGATTGCCAAAGCAAAAGCAAAGCCGATGGCAGAGCCAGCTTCTTTGAACTGCTGAGACTGGCCTGTGTAATCGATTTTCATGTCTGGCTTCATGGCGGCGGCAGCCTCTGTCTCCAACCATTTGACCGCTTCACCAATCGTATAGCCCTTATTGAGATTGGCGGTGACCGTCACGGCGCGCAGCTTGTTCACACGCGGCAAATCATCGACCCCGCCAAGATTGCGGGTGGTGACGAGATTGGACAAGGGCACCAACTCGCCAGATCGGTCGGATCGCACATAAATCCGGCCTAAGGCTTCCACATTCTGCCGCTCGCGCCGGTCCACTTGCAAAATGACGTCATATTCTTCCCCGTCAGCCGGATAAGTGCCGACCCGGCGCAGCCCGGTTGTTGCCTCCAAAGTCCGCCCGATTGCCTGAACTGACACGCCCAAGGCCGCAGCCCGCTCCCGATCGATGATAATCTCAATCTTGGGCGAAATGGGTTCGTAATTCATGCGGATGCGGGCAAAACCCTCATTCGACCGGCCCTTGGCGACGATTTTCTCCGCCACAGCTGCCAATTCCTGATAATCACTGCCACCTAAGACGATGGACACCCCATCCGAACCAGGCCCGCGCCCACCTGAGAATGCGTTTTGCATCGAGGCCCGAAATTGGGCACCTGGAATGGCCGACAATTTCCTATTGAGCTCGTCGACAATCTCATTGCCATCCCGCCGCGTGCCCCATTCGGACAGGAAGATACGGCCAATGCCCCGGTTCATACGATTGGTGCCTTGATCCTGAAAATTAGGGGCGATGACCAATGTGCGGGTTGCTTCACCGCTCGCGACATAGGTGGCAAATACAGGTTCGGTCTTGGCCACAATCTGGCGGGTATAGGCAAAGCCTGCACCCTCAGGTCCGCTGAAATTGACCGTGATATTGCCACGGTCTTCCAAGGGGATGAGCTCGCTGGGCAGCTTGGTTGCAAAAAAGCCCGCCGCCAACACGGCCACACCCATGACAGCAAAAGCGGTTTTCGGTGCCGAAAGACTGGCTTTGACGGAGGCTGCATAAGACGCACGTATCTTGTCGAATGAGGAGTCGATAAAGGCCGACAGCTTGTTGGCCTTATCGGCAGGCCGCAACAGAAGCGAGCCCATCATCGGGGTCAGGGTCAAAGCGACAAAGGCTGAAATCGTCACCGCCGAAGCGATGGTGACCGCCAATTCCACAAATAATCGGCCTACAAATCCGCCGGTAAACAAGAGTGGCGTAAAGACCGACACCAGAACCGCAGTCGTAGCGATCACGGCAAACGCCACCTGATTGGTGCCACGTTGGGCGGCAATCAAGGCAGGCTCGCCCAAATCTATACGACGCTGAATGTTTTCCAGCACCACGATAGAATCGTCCACCACCAGACCAATCGCCAACACCAAGGCGAGCAGCGTGATCAGATTGATCGAGAAGCCAAAAAGGCCCAGCACGCCAAAGGTCGCAATCAAGCACACTGGAATGGTCGCAGCCGGCAAGAGCGCTGCCCGGAAGGATCCCAGAAACAGAAAAATCACCAATACCACCAGAATGATGGCCTCGCCCATCGTGTGCCAGACCCCAGTAATTGCCCGCTCGATAAAGACCGTTGAGTCAAAGGCCACCACGATGGTTGTTCCCTTGGGCAAGGTCTTGGCGATCTGGTCATTCTGGGCCCGAATGGCACGGGCCACCTCAAGCGCATTGGCATTGGATTGTCGGACGATGCCAAGCCCCACTTGATTGACGCCATTGCCCCGAAAGATCCGGCGGTCATCTTCAGGTTCAACCGCGACCCGGGCGACATCTTCCAGCCGCGTGACCCTGCCATCGCCGCTGCGCCCAATCGGCATCCGACGGAACTCTTCTGCGGTACGATAGCCTCGTGCAATCCGCATCGTATAGTCGCGCTCTTGGCCTTCGATGGTCCCGGCGGGCAACTCAACATTCTGCGCCCGCAAAGCGGCATCAACATCATCAGGTGTGAGCCCACGAGCAGCCAGAGCCTCTGTATCCAGCCAGACACGCATGGATTGGCGCAATCCACCAAACACCCGGACCGTGGCGACCCCGTCAATCGCGCTTAAGCGGTCCACCAATGTCCGCTCGGCAAAGCTGGTCAATTGGGCCGTCGTCAGCGTGTCCGACGCCAGATTGAGGAACATGATCGGGTCAGAATCCGCATCCGATTTTTCGACTTGCGGGGGATCAACCCCAGGGGGCAAGCGGTTCTGGATACGGCTGACGGCTGCGCGCACATCATTGGCCGCTTCATCGAGATTGCGCGACAGTTTGAACTCAACCCGAATCGACGAGCGCCCGTCGCGGCTTGAGGCCTGAATCGAGGCCAAGCCTTCAATTCCGGTCAGTTGATCCTCAATGATCTGGGTTATGCGGCTTTCGACAATATCAGATGAGGCACCGCGATATTGTGTGGTGACCGACACAATCGGGGGATCCACGGCAGGCAATTCGCGCAAAGGCAAGGTGCGAAATGCAATCAGGCCAAAAGCAATCAACAGCAGGCTAGCCACTGTGGCCAGCACCGGACGCTTAACGGAGATATCGGCCAGAAACATCAGCCACCACGCCCATCTGGCCGGGCCGTCGCGGGCCCCGCCTTCCCATCCGGTGTCTTGCTGGACGGGGCGCCTTGCGGCTTGATCGGTTGACCATCACGCAAGCCAACCAAACCTTCCGTGATAACTTTTGCCCCGACAGGCAGGCCGGTCAGCACCTCGGCAAAACCATCTTTGCGCATCCCCACACTGATGGGGACACGTTTGGCCGTCATGCCATCCTTGTCTGAGCCATTGGCTATGAAGACGTACGTCGCATTGCCTTCTTCCAACAGCGCAACTTCGGGGACTGCTGGCATCTGACGGTCTGGTGTTAGGAGATCAACGCTGAGCAGCATGCCAGGACGCAACCGTCCTGCCGGGTTGGGAATATAAGCGCGCGCCCGGATGGTGCGCGATCGGGGATCCACTCGTGTATCCACAAACCGGACTGTCGCCTTATAGACTTCATCAGGATATGCGCTGGAGCGAATAACAACCTCGGTTCCCACCTGAACGGACGCCAGCCGATTTTCAGGCACGTCGAAATCGACTTTGATCTCTGAAATATCATCGAGAGTCGCCAAAGAATCGCCTGGCCGCGCCAATTGCCCCGGACTGACATTGCGCAGGCCGATGCGCCCGGAAAACGGCGCGCGGATAATGCGATCTGCCAAACGAGATTGGGCGGAATTACTTCGCTGGTCGACGCTGCGAGCCCGCCGCGTCAGCGCATTGGCGCGCACACGCTGGGTCTCAAGCCTTTGACCTGCACCTTCAGCACGTTCACGTGCCACCTGGAGCCTTGAATCGGCGGTCTGCAACTGCGCTTTGGCCGAATCAAGCCGAGCCTTGGAGGCAAATCCGCGCTCGGCCAAAGCGGCCACACGATCATAATTGAGCTTGGCCTCATTGCGATTGGCTTCAGCCTCAACAATACCGGCACGCGCGGCCTCAAGGTCACGACTGGCTGCATTGATCTCGTTCATCGCCGCACTGGCATCATCAAAGGCAGCGGCCACGTCACTGCGCGCACCACCCAAGTCTGCCGATTGTTCGGTCCGCGCCAGAATAATCAAGACCTCGCCGCGATTAACATACTGGCCGCTCTCAAAGCGGACTTCTTCAACCACGTCCTGAACTTTGGAGGTTACTGTAATGGATTCATTGGCCAAAGCATTGCCGGGAACCTGAACACGGTCAGAGAAAACCCGCACATCCGCAGTGCTCAAAGCCACCACAGCTGGACGGCCTCCCGCTTTGGCAGCCCCACCTTTGCCGGTCGCCGCAGCCGCAGGCGGACCACTTGCCCCCTTTGACTTGCCAAACAGGCCAACCTCTTTCAGCAAGACAAAGCCGAACATCAACAAAAAGGCAGCACCGGCGAGAGCAAAGAAAAAATGCCGCTTCAGATAATCACGCAACGCCATGGTTCTCCACGTTTTCGCATTTGGCTTGGATATAGGCTTTCACCACGCAACGTCCGGCTTCTCGTTCAGCATGACTTTGCCGAGACCCCATGCACCTTTGCAAGTCCACGGGCAAGTTTGTCGATGCACGTGACGGCTTCACGATCCAGCTGATCGCTTAGAAGTCATGCCGGGATAAGCCGAACAAGGCAATAAGAGCGCGATCAAAACGCGTGCCAGACACCGACAACAAAGCCCCGCTCTGCGCGGTTGTCAGGTGAAGACAAGGTTTGGCGCCAACCCAATTCAAGGCTCAAACGCTTGGATATGGGCCGCAAATAGCTGATTTGGGCCCGCAGAATCTCCTTGCTGCAACCATCACCATCGCCAAAGGCTTTCAGGATCACCTGACGGTCAGCCGCCAGTTTAATCCCGGCAGCCGCATCAAAACGGGTGCCTTGCCGCCCCCCATCACAGGTGCGGGTGGCAATCTCGCCATCAATCCATGTTTTTCGTGTGACATTGCGGCCAAAGCTGAGCCTTACTTCAGTACCCTGATCGCGCCGGTTAGCAAGTCTGGTTGAAGGGGTAGAGAAGGCCCCAATCTGGACGGAAATGGCCCGATCAGGACCGGACCAAATTTGCTTTCGTAAGCCGACCAAGACTTCATCGCTGGCCCAGTCGATACCAGCTGCACGGACGCCTCGACTGGCAGAGGGGGCCAGCACGGCCGCCCAACCATGGCCTAAACCATATTCGCCATAAAACTCGACCGACAGCCCGGGATCGCGGTCATCCACGCTGACCTGCACAGCATTGGCAATCAGGACACCGCGATCACGTTCAGGAACCCACGCCCCTGCCGCCACGGGCAGGGGTATGAGGGCGACACCTGAGGTCGCCAGCAGACAGCGCCCCAGCCGCCCTAGGTGTTGAAGCCGGGCGATTGGCGTGCGACCTTGCGAAGCAGGCCGGGCCACGCCAACATTCCACCCAATGCCTGCATAAATGCGGGTTTGGTTTGCTGACCAACCCGAGCTTCCATGGCATCATCGCAGGTCAGCAATTCGCCACCTGCCTGCGCCAGAACCTGCATTTTGCAGGCCCGTTCCAGATAAAACATGCGCATGAACGCCGATGCAGCCGATTCCCCAACTGTCAGCGTGCCATGGTTACGCAACAACATGAAGTTCTTGGTGCCAATGTCGGCCACCAAACGCTCGCGCTCATCAAGATCCAGCGCCACGCCTTCATAATCATGATAGGCCAAATCATGGGTGCAGGCCATTGCGGTTTGCGACACCGGCAGAAGGCCTCCCTTCTGGGCACTCACAGCAACACCCGCATCACTGTGACAATGGATGACGCACATGGCATCTTCGCGTGCCGCATGAATGGCTGAGTGAATGGTAAAGCCTGCGGGATTGATGAAGTAAGGTGTCGGCTCAATCACATTGCCATTGAGGTCTACTTTCACCAGCGATGACGCGGTAATTTCGTCAAACAGAAAGCCGTAGGGATTGATCAGAAAATGATGATCAGGCCCCGGCAAACGCAGCGAAATATGGGTGAAAATCATATCATCCCAGCCATAGAGCGCAATCAAACGATAAAGGGCAGCGCAATCGACGCGGGCGCGCCATTCAGCATCATCAACCCGTTCGCCATAGAGGTGCGCGACACTGGCCATCAGACCTGTCAATGCCGGGGCTGACCCCTCTGGCAAAGCCGTTCCGGTCTGCATGGCTGGGTTGGTGCTGGACGTGTTTGTATGTGCATTCATCCGGCTTTTCCTCCATAAACCCTGATCGTTACCCCATTGTGAGCGATAATCAAGTTACCCAACGTAACCGCAGCTTTTTAATCATGTCGTTTACGGGTTGGTAACGATGATAACGTTAACCCTTGGGGCGATGTCACATACAAACGCCCCTCATCCGCTGATTAAATTGGCAGAAAATGACTCTCGCGAGGCGCGCGAGGCCTTGGTTGCAGCGACGGCGGAACAATTTCTTGATAATGGTGAAGCCGCTTCATTAATGGAGCGCACGCTGTTCTCAGACATATTGGTCAAGCTCTATCAGTTTGCCCGCCAGGAAGTACGGCTTAAATTGTCGGCGACCTTGGCCATGGCCGATTGGGCACCGGTCGATCTGGTGCGCGAGCTAGCGCTTGATTCATTTGACATTGCGCAGCCGATCCTGAGTTTTTGCCCCATCCTCAATGACGATATCTTGGTCGAGGTGGTGCAAGCGTGTGGCTATGATCATCGTCAGGCCATTGCTGAACGGCCTTGCATCGGCGAGCGGGTATCGCACAGCCTGATTGAGACCGATGACAAAAAGGTACTGGCCACTTTGGCTGCCAATGTCACAGCACGGATCACATCTGCTGACTTTGAACGGGCGATGAACTCACTCTCAGACATGCCAGAATCGCTCAATTTGCTGGTTCAGCGCCATGACCTACCGCCCAGTTTGGTTGCTGCTGCCTTCGCGCTGGCCGGGGCGGAAGCTCGCGATATCATCGTCAGTCGCGTATCGCCAAAAATTGCTGACAGGCTGGTCACCATCGTTGCAGATACCAGCGCCGAAGCAGCCAGTTCGGCCGCTAAGACCGCCTTTAAACACCCATTGCCTGACCGTGTCGTCGACCAGGTACGCACCTCGGCCCGCAAGCTCGATATCAAGCCGACACCGGGCTTTTTGGTTGCCGCTCTGATGCGGGGCGAGCGCGATCAATTCGTGCGTGGTCTTGCCTATATTCTGGAATTGCCAACCGCCGGGGTCAGTCGCAAACTTGCCAATGCTGACACTGAAAGCATCGCACTGGCGGCACGGGCAGCCAATTTCGATTCCTCGATCGTGCGCACGATTTATGAAACCCTTGAGACGCGTGCGATTCCATGGACCATTGGCGATGATCGTACCGTCGCGCTGGTCTGGATGCGCTGCTCGCCTAATGCGGCCCGCACAGCATTTGCCAAAGGCATGTCCAACTAAAATATCGGTGGCAACTTAGGGCGGCTTTGTTCTAAGGGGGATGCTGATTAGTTTGAACCGGGTTGGGGTCCATGACAGCACCGCGTCGTCGCTTTGAACGTATTGCTTTTGTGGCCAGTGCCCGGCCCGAGGCGCGCGACGCCCTGATGCGGATGCGCCACCTCTATGGCTCCGTCAAAGAGAGCGAGGCGGATGTGATTGTCGCCTTGGGCGGGGATGGTTTGATGCTGGAAACCCTGCGTCGCCATATGGATGACGGGGTGCCAGTGTTTGGTCTCAATCAAGGCACCATCGGCTTTTTGATGAATGACTACCGTGAGACCGATTTGCTTGACCGGATCGCGGCGGCCAAGGCTTCTGTTATCCACCCTTTGCGCATGACCAGCGTACAGGTTGACGGCAGCGTGCATGAGCATGTGGCGATCAATGAAGTCTCGCTGTTGCGGCAGACACATCAAACCGCGCGTCTGCGGATTTTTGTTGATGAGGCCGAGCGCCTTAATGAAATCATTTGCGATGGTCTGTTGCTGGCAACCCCAGCAGGCAGCACGGCCTATAATCTATCAGCCCATGGGCCGATCCTGCCGTTGGGCTGTGGCCTGTTGGCTCTGACTCCGATCAGCGTGTTCCGGCCTCGGCGCTGGCGCGGGGCGCTGTTACGACGGGAATGTCAGGTGCGGTTTGAGGTGCTTGATGCCGATTTGCGACCTGTGGCTGCCTCGGCCGACAGTCAAGAAGTACGCCATGTCGCCAGCGTCAGCATCCGAGAGGATCGCGCACGCAGCATGGTCATGCTGTTTGACCCCGACCGCTCACTCGATGAACGCATGCTGGCTGAACAATTCGCGCAATAGGGTCGCCTCCACCGCTTCAATCCTTGCCACCAGAATGAAGCAACCAAGCAGGCGCTGTCTTTATGGTTGCCTGATTTGGCGGTCGGGCCGCCTCGATAGGTGATTGGTCAGGTTCATCAAAGCCTCCTATTTTCGGCTTGATGGTGTGACGCTCCAAGACCTGTAGATGTGCGCGCCAATCTTCAGGCGCGGGCTTATACCTTCCCACGATCACACGCTAAACTTCCAACTCACCAGAAGGCTAAAAATTACTCAAAAAGATCGCAAGAATACGGCCACATTAGCCTTGTTAAACCAACAGATATTCGCCCTTCACCTTCTATTAAAGGCAATTTGGTAACATGCGTCATCGTGGAGAATAACCAATGCCCAGCCAAGATGATCAAGTTGAATTCATTTCACCACCCAACCGCCTGAAGGCGAAATTGGGCAACCGGTTGGGCGGGTTCGACGCTGCGGCCATCGCACGGGCTGAGGCAGCCCTCGCCTCCATGTCTGACCAGTTTGCTGGCTGGCTGAACGATGAACTCACCAAGCTGGAAGCAGCCTATAGCGTGGTGAAGCAGGCTGGCTCTGGTGAACATGAACTGGAAGAATTCTACCGCCGCGCCCACGATCTTAAAGGCCTTGGCACCACTTATGGCTTTCCCATTGTGTCGCAATTTGCCGCGTCGCTGTGCAAACTGATCGACAGCCCAGAAGGGCGCGCCAAAGCCCCCCGCCAAATCCTTGATGCCCACGTCGGTGCCATCGTGGCCGCCGTGCGCCAGAACATCAAAGACAGTGAGCATCCAATCGGCCGCGCGCTCTTGACCGAGCTGCAGACCCAAGTGAACCGATACGCTGCGGGCGAATAATCGGCCTCCTACAAGTTATATAGCTCAGGCTTCAAACATGAAGGCCGCCCTTTCGGGGCGGCCTTTGCTGTATCATGATCATGTTGGCGCTCGCTTCCGCCTAAAAAGCCACGAGCCGCCCCTCAGCGCACGGCTCTAGCCGACCGCACGACGGCGATCATCCGTCTCCTCACGCACATAATCGAGCTTCTCAAGCAGATAGCTCAAATCATCTTCAGGGATGGACTGGAACCGGGTCAGGACACGTTCAATCATGCGCTTGCGGAACCGCATGCGATCATCAGCGGTGCCGTCAAACTCAGTCTCATGCAGCACTTCAATCGCTGCCCGGAAGGCAGGATACAGGCTCGGCGGCATATTGGCGCGCTCAAAAATTGCGCGTAGTCCCATGGTGCCGCCATCATGAACGAGAAGCCATGCCTTATTGTGGGCAATGCCAGCCAATTCGGCAAAGGCATGTTCAACCAGACGTACTTCACCCTGACACAAGGCCCGCAGCACGAAGCTGGGCGTCAAGCGACCATTCAGGTGCAATTGCTGCACATACCGCTTCATATCGGCCTGTAGACCGGCTTGGGCGACCAAATCCACCCCTGCCCGCTCGCGGGTTTGGGTTGCCAACTCAATCGCCATTTGTGGCGGCATCGCGTGTTTTTCGACCAGACGGTCAAACAATTCACCGGTAAGCCTAGCTGCAAGTTTTTCAGAGACCAAAAGCGGCAGGATCGGCCGATCCACCATGGCTTCTTGCAATTCACGCACGCTTGGAAAGCGATCAAGTGCACGTGTCATACCCACATCATTGAACTGCGCGCCATCATTGCGCAGGGCTTCGATAATGGCCCCATCCACCCCGTGGGTGCACAAGGCTGTTGTCACCACTTCAGAAAGCGTTTCACGCCGGGCAATCGCATATTGGCGGGCAGGTTCAGCTGACTCCAAAATCTCAACCAGATCCTCATCACTCAAGACAGGCGAGCTTTCCAGAATTGGAACAGCAATGGAATCAATGTCACGGGCAAGTTTGGTGGCAATTTCGGCGGGAAGATTAGGCGAGGCCTTCAGCGTCACCGCCAGCGCACGACGCACACGCTCGGCCGCCCCTGCAATCACGATCTTCAGAATTTGCTCGGCATAGGCGCGTTCTTCGTCGCTCAATGTAACCGTATCGATGCGACGGCAAAGACGATAACAGGCCAGCGCCCGATCTTCGTCGGTCTCGCCTTTGATCAATGATCGAATGTCTGCTTCACTTAAGTTTACGCGCAGCGTGGAAACGCCCATGACAATGCTCCTGCAGCCACTCTTGCCGTGATTCGCATGAGGGCTAAGGTGCTGTGTTAGGGTTAATGAGGTCTTTACACAGGTAAATGCGTCAAGTGTTCAAGGGTCTAACAGAACGCCTGTTCTTGAATAAAGACCCGGGCCAAAAGAAGAAAACGGGGGGATGAATGCTGCTCAAGGGTCTGAAAGTCATTGAATATGCCACCTATATTGCCGCCCCCGGGGCTGGCGGCTTGTTGGCGGACTGGGGCGCTGATGTCATCAAGATCGAACCCCCCGGTGGCGACCCAATCCGACGTTTCTTTGACACCATTGGGGCCGATATTGCCGAAAACCCGGTTTTTGACCTCGATAATCGCGGCAAACGATCCATCATCATCGACACGGGCGGCGATGAAGGGCGCGATTTGGTGCGCAGGCTGGTGGCCGATGCCGACATCTTTATCACCAATGTGCGTCCCGGCGGGCTTACCCGAGCAGGCCTTGATTATGCTGCGCTTTCGGCAGTCAATCCCGCTTTGATCTATGCCAATGTCACCGGCTATGGGCTGGAAGGCCCAGATGTCGACCGGGCTGGTTTTGATGTTGCCGCGTTTTGGTCCCGCTCGGGGTGGGCACGATTGACCGCACCCAAAGGCGTTGACCCCTTCCCGATCCGCACAGGGGTGGGCGACCATATTTGTTCGCTGGCCACAGTCGCGGGCATTCTTGCAGCCCTGCACAGCCGCTCGCTGACCGGTAAGGGTCAACACGTTGATGCCTCGCTTCTGCGGGCGGGCACCTATACATTGGGCTCGGACATGTCGATCCAGATGCGGTTTGGGCGATTGGCCTCCACCCGCCCCCGTCTTGAAGCGGTCAACCCGCTGGCCAATTTCTTCCAGTGCCGTGATGGACGCTGGCTCACCTTGCTACCCCGACAAGGCACCGCCGATTGGCCGGGCTTTTGCGCCGCCCTTGGATTAGAGCGGCTCCAGAACGACCCCCGCTTTGCCACCTCCAAAGCGCGGCGCGAACATGGAGCTGAATTGGTGGGGCTGATGGATGCGGTGTTTGCTTCTCGCGACTTTGCAGACATCGCCGAAAGCCTTGATGCCCATGATTTGGTGTGGGCCCCGGTTCAAAGTCCAGCTGAAACGGTCGCCGATCCGCAATTTCTGGCTGCAGGTGGCATAACACAGATTGCCGATGGAGCCGGTGGCTTTAAGGCTTCGCCATCAGGTCCGATCCGCTTTCCTGGACTGGACGAGACCACCAAACCAGCGGTCCCAGCCCCCGGCCAAGATGCGCGCGCAGTGCTTGCCGATGCAGGTTTCAGCCCAGAGGAGATTGAGGCCCTGATTGGCAAGTCGGTTGTGGCAGAACGGCTCTAGGTGTCGGAGGGGTCTTTGGTGCCTGTGGCAGGCCACCACAACGGCCCGACTGCCAAGATCAAGACCATCATATTGATCAGCGCATTCGATCCATTTCCCGAAGCGATAGATCCCGCACTATCAAAGCAGAACCACGTCAGAAGGCTGATTAAAACCGTTCGGCGCACCGCTTCAGGGGCCTGATCATGGACAAAGGTAGACAAGCACCAGATCATCACCCCCCAGCCGGCCAGAAAGCCGCCTGTCAGGGCTGCCAAGAACTGTGTGTCAGGATCTGAAAACCGGGTTGCCCCGTCCAATGGCCAACTCAACACATCCAGCGTCCAACGCGCAGGCTCACGCGTGGCCGCCATCGTGCCCAGAAAGAAGACCGGCCCGAAGCTGCCGACAATGATGGCAGTGACTTTCAACCACGCCTTTTGGGCCGCCTGCGAGACCTTCATCACCCGCGCGGCCATTGGTTCAAGATGGTGGCCGCGTCAAAATAGTCTCGCCAATATGTAATGAGACCATCATGAATTTCGAATATGCCTGTCACGGGCAATTCCACCCATTTGTCCGCCAATTTGTGTCGGTCGAGCCGTTCAAGGCACACCACATCTCCACTCACCGCTGCGCGCAAAATCCGAAACTCATTTTCAAGCGTCGGGGCAAAAAACGGCTCAAGCACCGCACGAATGCCAGCCGGTCCTGTTACGGCACCGATGGGTGGGGGATTGATATAGGTGCAATCAGGGGCGACAAGCTTGAGTGCTGTGTCATAATCAAGCGGCTCCATGGCCTTCAGAAAGCTCTGGGCAATCGCCAGCGGCGTGTCGGCAGACATGGTCTTTTTCCCTCCTATACCCAAAAACGGGCCCGATGCGCAGATGTGTGATCAGATCTTCAGGCTGGCCCGGCGATTGCCGACATGCAATTACCTATGAGGTTATCGACTTGGATCTGGCGGGGTAGCGGCAGCGCGAAATAAAGCCTCCGTCTGCGCATCTGCGGGAAATAAGGTCTCCAGTCGCAGCTCATCAGCGGTTATATCTTGAGCCGTACCAAAGGTGGCAACCACAGCGAACATGGAAATCTTAAGACCATTCATTTCCATGGAAAAGGGCATCACCGGAACCAGAGCCGTCTCTGCCGCTGACCACAGAATGTGATTATCCTGATAGGGGGCCAACTCCGCCAATACCGCCTTCATCGCGGGTTCGCCGACGGCTTCGGCCTCGCGCTGGGCGCGCTGCCAGATCAGCGGGCCGACCGCAGCCCAATTGGTCACATAGGGCTTAATGCCGTCAGGATGGAAGAATAAGCGCATGAGGTTACGCGTGCCATCGCCCACCCGCGCCCAAATATCCTCACCCAGCATGGCTGTCAGCCGATCAAAGGCCTGATTGGACAAACGCACATTCCACGCCCGATCAAGGGCCAAGGCTGGAAACGGTTCATGCGCCTTCAGCATCATGTGGATCGCCGCCATCACCTGGCTCATTTGGGGATCATCCAGCGTACGTGTCTTATAAATGGGGGCAAAGCCTGCCGCCGTCAGCCATGCGTTACGATCACGCAAAGGGACATCCAAGGTCTCGCTCAATTGCAAGATCATATTGCGGCTTGGATTGGCACGCCGGGATTCCAGAAAGCTAACATGGCGCTGTGACACGCCCGACATCAGCGCCAAATCAAGTTGTGACAGACGTCGCCTTTGACGCCAGTCGCGCAATAGACGGGCAAAGCCGCCATCGTGATCAGCCATCTGCAACTGGGTATCCCCCGGCATAATCGGATCTCCTCTGCCAGACCCATTTGCATGTCCTCGTAGGCCATTCAATAACGCCAGAGGTAATTGCAGGGTGCAAGGTCACACCGCATGATCGGCAAACCCCTGACCTTTGGCAGGTGATCTCTGGAGATCGCACATGCACCCATTCTGGCGGCTTTATTTTAATGCCTTTACGTTGTCGCTCATTGGATTTGGCGCATTGTTATGCGCTGGTGCCTTTGAGCCCACCAGCAGCCCTGTCCAACAGCTGCTGGCAATTCTGGGTCCTGCAGGTCCAGATGCGTTTCATCCGGTCCTGCGTTTTGCCCTCGGCCTTATGGGGGCGATCACCATTGGTTGGGCCATCACATTGCACGGCGTGATCAGGTTTGCCCTGGCTCACGGGCGCGAAGCCCGCCCGCTGTGGCTGGCGATGATGTTTGGGTTGACGGGCTGGTATGTCATTGATGGCATATGTTCGGTGGCGACGGGATTTGCCCTCAATCTCATCCCCAATACGATCCTGGCGGTCATGTTTGGCGTGGGTATTGTGGGCAGCGGTGTGTTGAAACGATGAGCCACCACCCAACGACCATTCAGCCAGGGGGGAACTGATTGTGGACTTCTTGCGAACACCCGATGCCCGCTTTGCCAGCTTGCCGGGCTTTGACTATCAACCCGATTACATCAGCGACTTGCCCGGCTACGACGGATTGCGCGCGGCTGTGATTGATGAAGGCCCTGCAGATGCGGCCCATGTCTATTTGTGCCTACATGGTCAACCCACCTGGAGCTATCTTTACCGCCATATGATCCCGGTGTTTCTGTCCAGCGGCGCGCGCGTTGTGGCTCCAGACCTGCTGGGCTTTGGCCGCTCAGACAAACCTCTGGATGAAGAGGTTTATGGCTTTGACTTTCATCGCCAATTCCTGATCCGGCTGATTGAGCGGCTGGACCTAAGCCAGATCACGCTCGTGGTTCAGGATTGGGGCGGGCTATTGGGCCTGACCCTGCCAATTGCTGCAGGCATGGCGGAGCGCATCGACCGTCTGTTGATCATGAACACCACTTTGGCCACGGGTCACCCCCCTAGCGCGGGCTTTCTCGCCTGGCGCACATATGCCGGAGCACGGCCTGATCTCGACATTGGCGCACTCATCAAGCGTTCTGCCCCACATCTCACACCCGATGAGATCGCCGCTTATGATGCCCCTTTCCCCGATCAAACCTATAAGGCTGGAGTCCGCGCGTTTCCCAAACGTGTGATGACCGAACCTCACATGGACGGGGTGGAAGTCTCACTTGCTGCGCGAACGTTCTGGGCTGAGCAGTGGCGCGGCAAAAGCTTTATGGCTTGGGGTGCGGCCGATCCGGTATTCGGGCTCGATGTCATGGAAGATATGTACCAACTCATTCGCGGCTGCCCAGCCCCGCTGGTCATCCACAATGGCGGCCATTTCGTGCAGGAATGGGGCGAAGAAATTGCCAAAGCGGCGCTGAGCGCTTTTGAACGAACCTAGCTCAGTGCGTAGCGTGGCTGAAGGCTCAATCACGACGACATGAAGCCCATTCAACCCATATGAGCCGGTCTCTGCCGCAATATTCAGGACTGTACGGGCTGTTCCCAAGGCCTTTTGGACCAACGCGGCAATGCGCAGATCAGGGCGAGGCACCAAACCGTAAGCCTGAGCCTGAGCCTGGCAATCATAATCTTCAATCGTGTGGCCCATCGCCTGTCAAAACCGCAGAGGCCAGAACGCTACAAGTCTGCCAGCCACAAAGAAAAAGACCGGCCACCTGTGGCAGCCGGTCTTGGTCAGGATGATCTGGATTTCAAAAACCCTTAGGCATCAAGGCGGCGCTTGAAGGTTTCAGGCAGGAACAACAGCCCAACAATGGCGGTCAGCCCTGCAATCAAGACGGGGTACCAGAGGCCGTAATAAATGTCCCCCGTTGCTGCCACCATGGCAAAGGCCGTGGTGGGCAGGAAGCCGCCAAACCAGCCATTGCCAATATGGTAGGGCAATGACATTGAGGTGTAGCGGATCCGGCTTGGGAAGATTTCCACCAAGAGGGCGGCAATCGGGCCATAGACTGCTGTGACCAACAGCACCAGATAGACCAGGATGCCAATCACCAAAGGCCGGTTCATCGCGGCGGGGTCAGCCTTGGATGGATAGCCGGCCTTGGCCAAAGCAGCCTTCACACTGTCCTGATAGGCGGTGATGGCGGCCTTCTTTGCTGCACCTGCCACGGTGGATGGATCAGGGGCGACGAAGGTCTCTGAACCGATCTTGATGGCGGCAATGGTGCCGACGGGTGCATCAACCTTGGTATAGCTGACACCGCTTTTGGCCAGATAGGATTTGGCGATGTCGCAGCTCTTGGTGTCGAATTTATTCTTCCCAACAGGGTCGAACTGGACCGAGCAATCGGCATTATTGACCACCACGCTCACCGGTGCGCTGGCTTGGGCTTGGGCCAAAGCAGGATTGGCTGCTTTGGTAAGGGCATGGAAGGCGGGGAAATAGGTCAGCGCTGCCAAAGCACAGCCTGCCAACACGATAGGCTTGCGGCCAATCTTGTCACTCAGCCAACCAAAGAACACAAAGCCAGGTGTACCGATCATCAAGGCCACAGCGATCAAGATATTGGTCGTGGCACCGTCGACTTTGAGCATCTTCTCAAGGAAGAACAGAGCATAGAATTGGCCAGTGTACCAAACCACGGCTTGACCAGCGACCGCACCGAACAGGACGATGACGACCCACTTCAAATTGCCCCATTTGGCAAAGGCTTCGGTCAGGGGTGCTTTGGACGTCTTACCCTCGTCCTTCATCTTTTGATAAACTGGGCTTTCGTTGAGCTGAAGGCGGATCCACATGGATACGGCCAACAGGATCATCGACACGAGGAATGGCACGCGCCAGCCCCAGGCCTTGAACACCTCTTCACCCAGAAGTGTGCGGGTGCCAATGACGATCAGCAAAGCGGCAAACAACCCCAAAGTCGCGGTTGTCTGGATCCAGCTGGTATAAAGCCCACGCTTACCTTCCGGCGCGTGCTCGGCCACATAGGTGGCAGCCCCACCATATTCACCACCCATGGCCAGGCCTTGCAGAAGGCGCAGACCAATCAGAATGATGGGGGCCATCACACCGATTGTGGCATAGGATGGCAACAGGCCGACCCCGAATGTGGCCAGCCCCATCAGGCCCATGGTGACAAGGAAGGTGTTCTTGCGACCAACCATGTCGCCGATCCGACCAAAGACCAGCGCCCCGAACGGCCGCACGGCAAAGCCAGCAGCAAAGGCACCCAAGGCAAAGATGAAACCGGTTGTCTCATTCACGCCTGAGAAGAATTGGGCTGAGATATAGGTGGCCAATAGGCCATAGAGGTAAAAGTCGTACCATTCAAACACGGTACCGAGCGAGGACGCCGCAATCACCAATTTCTCATTCTGCCCCTTGGCTGAGGCCGCGGCGTGGCCTCCAGCTGTGACGGGCATCGGTTTTACCGTAGCCATGTCTTTCTCCCTCCGTTTTCCTTTTAGAAGCTGTATTTTGCCAGGAATTCGAGCCTGTCGAGCGAGCCATCGGCCCCGCTGACAACTTCACGCACGCCGTGGCGATATTCTGCACCCAAATCCAAGCCTTTGACCGGGGTGTAGAAAAGATTGGCGGACACGCTCCAGGCTTGCTTGTTGAATGTCGCAAGACTGGCGGGTGTGAGGCCCTTGGCATAATCGACGCTCTGGATGCTGCCGATGAGCGAGGAGCGCAACTGCGGGGTCCAATTCACTTTGAAGGCAGCATAGCCCCCAGCGATATCGACATCTTGCAGCTGTGCGGTGGCGGGCACATACACCGCATCGGGGGCAAAGTTCAGACCGACATAGCGACCGATGCCGGTCCCGGTTGTGGCCATAAACTTGAATTCATAGCGCTTGGCTTGATCGAGATTGATCTTGCCGGCAACACTGATCCCATAGCCGGTGGCGGTGTCGCCAATCGCGCCATTGTCGACCGACAATTGCCGCACGATCCCGGCCACCGAGACTTCACCTTGGGCAAAGCTGTGATTGAGCCGCACCACCACATCAGGCACAGAATCATCATCATTTTCGATCAATGTGGGCGAGCCCAAATTGGCGCTGGCCGTTTCAGGATTTTCCAGCGCAAGATGCAAAGTCGTGGTCTTGCTGACCGGATAAGAATATCGGATCAGCGGCTGGCGGGCAAACACAATGCCTTCTGTTGGGCCGATGAAATCGGTTGATTCAGGCAGGGTCGCGATATTCTGGAAGGTGGTCCAGTCTTCGCCGACCGTCAGCCTGTCATATTGCAAATAGGCCCGGCGCAGCGCGAAATTATAGCCATTGGTGGTGCGCTCATTGCCTTGCGGGCCAGGCGAGGTTTGGAAGTCGCCTTCGACATAGCCTTTAAGCGTATGACCAGCGACCGCGGTCTCTGTGGTCAGCCACAGGCGGGTCTGTTTGGCATTGAAGTCATTGTCCACACTTTCGCGCGTCCCCCCGATTGGGGTGGATTGGGGCAGATAGAAGTCGCGACCCAGATTGCCGGTTGCAACATCCCCATCATTCCAGCGGGTGAAATCCACCGTTGTCTTTAAAAAGCCACCCAGCTTGACTGTGGTGGCCCCCACTTTGAAGCCATCGGCAGGGGCAATAACTGGTGCTGGGGCAGTCGAGGCTGCCGGTGTCACCTTGATGGCTGCGACGGAGGCGGCCAGCTCAGCGGTGCGCGCCTGAACCTGGGCTTGGGCCTCGGCCGCATCGGCGCGCAGCTTGGCGTTTTCTGCCTTGGTGGCGGCCAGATCAGCTTGGACTGAGCCGAACATGCGCTCCAGTGCCGCGATGCGGGCCTCAAGCTCTTGTTCCTTGGGGGTGTCGGCATGAGCGGAGGTCGCCGCAAAGGCAAACAGGGCAATGCCCGACAACAAATAATGACGCCGCTTGGTCAAACGCATGATCGTTCCCTCGATAAATGTTCGCACAGGCCTTCGTGGACATCCCCCGCGTGGGACGGAGAGTCCGGTGCCATTGGTGCTAAGGTCTCAGGTCACAGCAGCCAGCGATAGCTAGACTTTAGTCGAAGGCCCGATAGACTTTGGTCTAGGGTGCGGGTGTGTAAAAAAGACTCTAGAAACAACCCAAACACGGGCCCAACCTCCCTGCGATCCAAGTCACCAGAAATCGGGTGGGCAGGGTTGGGCCAATCGAGACAAGGCCGACGCAAGCCGGCTTGATAAGGGAGACGACGATGGCAGCTGTTTATCCAGTCCCAGCCGAATGGGCGAAAAAGGCACGGATCACTGAAGAAGGCTATCGGGCAGCCTATGCGGCCTCAATCCAAGATCCTGATGCGTTTTGGACGCAGGAAGCCGCGCGTATCAGCTGGATGAAACCCTTTACCAAAGTGAAGAATACCAGCTTCCACGAGGCCGATTTCGGCATCAAATGGTTCGAAGATGGCGTTCTCAATGTCTCAGAAAACTGCCTCGATCGCCATCTGGCAGAACGCGCTGACCAAGTTGCCATCATCTGGGAGGGCGATGAGCCCAGCCAATCGCGCAAAATCACCTATCGGGAATTGCACCGCGAAACCTGTCGCCTTGCCAATGCTTTGAAGGATTTGGGTGTGAAAAAGGGTGATCGCATCACGCTTTATCTGCCGATGATCCCTGAGGCTGCCATGACCATGCTGGCCTGTACCCGACTGGGGGCCATACATACCATTGTGTTTGGCGGTTTTTCTCCCGAAGCCTTGGCAGGGCGGATTCAGGATTGTGACTCCAGCATTGTGATTACCGCCGATGCTGGCATGCGCGGGGGCAAGACGGTCCCCCTCAAGGCCAATGTCGATGCAGCCTTGACCCACTGCCCCTCCGTCAAACATGTGCTCGTCATCGCCCATGTCGGCAATGAGATTGCCATGCAGGCAGGCCGCGACCACTGGTATCATGATGTTGTCGCCAATGTGTCTGACATCTGCCCGCCAGAACCGATGAATGCCGAGGACCCCCTCTTTATCCTCTACACCTCGGGCAGTACGGGCAAGCCGAAAGGGGTTTTGCACACCACAGGCGGCTATTTGGTCTGGGTTGCCATGACCTTCTCCTACATCTTCAATTATCAGGATGGCGAAATATTCTGGTGTGCGGCCGATATCGGCTGGGTCACCGGCCATTCCTATGTCGTCTATGGGCCACTGGCCAATGGTGCGACGACTGTGATGTTCGAGGGCGTCCCCAATTATCCCGACTTCAGCCGCTTCTGGAACATTGTCGATCGGTATGAGGTCAATATATTCTACGGCGCGCCCACAGCACTGCGCTCCTTGATGCGCGAAGGCAATGAGTATGTCACGCGCACCTCACGCAAGTCGCTGCGGCTTTTGGGCAGCGTGGGCGAGCCGATCAATCCTGAAGCCTGGGAATGGTATTATCACGTCGTGGGCGAAGGTCGCTGCCCGATTGTTGATACCTGGTGGCAAACCGAAACGGGTGGGGCGATGATTTCACCCTTGCCCGGTGCCATGGCCCTCAAACCCGGCTCGGCCACCTTGCCCATGTTCGGGGTCAAGACCGTGTTGCTTGATAGCGAAGGCAAGGTGCTGGAAGGGGCTACAGATGGCAATTTGTGCATCACCGACAGCTGGCCGGGCCAGATGCGCACGGTCTGGGGTGATCATGAACGCTTTTTCCAAACCTATTTCTCAGCCTATCCCGGCTATTATTTTACCGGCGACGGCTGTCGGCGCGATGAGGATGGCTATCATTGGATCACAGGACGGGTTGATGATGTGATCAATGTGTCCGGCCACCGCATGGGTACAGCTGAAGTGGAAAGCGCTTTGGTCGCCCATGCTGCGGTGGCAGAGGCCGCCGTTGTCGGTTTCCCGCATGATATCAAGGGCCAAGGCATTTATGCTTATGTGACTTTGAATTCAGATGCCACCGAAAGCGATGCCATGCGCAAGGAATTGGTGCAATGGGTGCGTAAGGAAATTGGCCCAATTGCCACACCCGATGCCATTCATTTCGCCCCTGGTCTTCCCAAGACACGAAGCGGCAAAATTATGCGGCGTATCTTGCGCAAGATTGCTGAAGGGGATGTCTCCAGTTTGGGCGATACCTCGACCTTGGCGGACCCTTCGGTGGTGGATGCCCTGATCGCCTCGCGTTAGACCCATGGGCCGGACCATCCTGATCGCCGACGACCACCCCCTGTTCCGCCAAGCCTTGGCGATGGCGGCAGGGCAAGTGGCCGGGGACGCACGCTTGGTTGAAAGCGCGACTCTGGCCTCAGCATTGGCCGAGGCCCAGGCCGCCGATGATTTGGCGCTGATCCTGTTGGATCTGAAAATGCCGGGAGCGGAGGGATTTTCTGGGGTGGCACTCTTGCACGCCCAAAAGCCTCAGGTCCCGATTCTGGTGGTTTCAAGCGAGGCCGGGGCAGGCACGGCGCAAAATGCCCTGCGCTTTGGGGCGGTGGGCTTTATTGGCAAGGATTCAGATCTCAGTGTCATCGAAACAGCCATTGGCGATGCGCTGGCTGGCAAACGCCTGTCCCCACCCAGTGATCCCCTGCTCGACCCAGTCGCTGCCCAGATTGCTAGCCTGACGCCGACCCAGCTTAAAGTCATGCTGGGGGTCATGCAGGGTCGTTTGAATAAGCAGATTGCCCATGATCTGGGACTTAGCGAAGCCACTGTCAAAGCCCATATGACGGCGATCTTGAAAAAACTCGACGTGCAAAACCGCACCCAGGCCGTGCTGGCCGCCAAGGCGCTGGGCCTAACCCCGCCTTAGGCCGTCTCCAAGCCAGCCTCAATCTGGGCAAGCCAATGATCAAGGGCAGCGGGATCAACAGGCTTTCGAAACACCATGACGCCCATAGCATTGGCACGATCTGCGAATTCGCTTTCAGAAGCAGCGGTGGTCAAGGCATAGCGGGCAGTCGGAAAGCGCTGGCGCAGGCCTGCAATCGCATCAAGGCCTGTCTGGGACCCGCCTAAATGATAATCAACCAGCGCGCCGTCAAAATGATCTGTGACCGCAAGGGCTGAAGCTGCATCACCGACACATATGTGCTGTAGAGCACGACTATTGAGGAAGGCCAGCATGGCATCCTGATTGGCAAGATCATCTTCAACCACCAGAATGGTCAAGGCTGATGTCACAAGGCCGCCGGCGCTTTGACCGGCAGCAGATTGAGGGTGAGGCACTGGCGGGCTGGCATCCTGGCAAGCTGAGAGTGAAACGCTGAAGCGGCTCCCCTGCCCTACAGACGATTGCAGCCCGACTTCGGCCCCCAACACACGAGCGGTGCGCTCAACAATGGCAAGACCCAGGCCAATTCCGCCGCCGTCGGCTTCAGGCAGGCGCTCAAACTCGCGGAAAATCCGGGCATGGTCTTCAGGCGCAATACCAGGGCCGGTATCAATCACGTCCACCCGCACCTGATCACCGCGTTGACGTATGGCCACGACAATGCCGCCCTCGCGGGTGTAGCGGATGGCATTGGAGAGAAAGTTCTGGACGATCGACCCCAAAAGTGCGGGATCGGTCTCGACCAGTTGATCGCGCCCAAACAACCGCACCTGCAGCCCCTTTTCGGTGGCCAAGGGAAGCATCGTATCGACCAGATTCTGCAACAGGGGTTTAAGTGCGACTTTCTGGACAGACGGTTCCACCCCGCCCGCGTCCAGCTTGGAGATATTCAACAGGGCCCGCAACAATGTGTCGGCTGACTGGATCGACAGGTCCAGTTTGCGCAGCATGTCTTGGTGATCTTGGCCAATCTGGCGGGCTAGGGCAGACGAAAACAGCCGTGCCGCATGAATGGGTTGCAGCAAGTCGTGGCTGGCAGCGGCCAAAAAGCGGGTCTTCTCGGCATCTGCCTTGGCCAGCGCCCGATTGGCTTCGCGCAAATCCAAAGTCCGTTCTTCAACCCGGGCTTCCAATTCGGCCCGCGCCCGACGCAGACCCGCCAAGGCTTCGGCTTCAGCAGTGATGTCAGAAAAGCACATGACATAACCGCCACTGGGCATCGGGCCACCAACAGTCTTGATGACTCGACCATCGGGACGGACGCGCTCAAAACTATGCGGCTGACCACGGCGCATATGCTGAAGACGTCTCTCAACATGACTATCGATCTCGCCAGGACCGCATTCGCCCCGCTCTGCATTGAAGCGGATCAGGCTGGCAACAGGTGCACCGACATAGACCATGCCGTCAGGATAATTGAACAGCGACAAATATCGGCTGTTCCACGCCACGATATTAAGGTCACGATCCACCACGCTGACGCCAGGATCAATGTGTTCAAGCGTGGCAGCCAAGAGGTCCTTGGAAAACCGCAGGCTTTGGCCGGTCTCATCCAACAGGCGCGACACCTCATCAGCCGACAGTCGCGCGCCAAACAAGCGCGATCCGATCAGCGCACGCGCTGACGGCAGGCCCACAACCCCCGCAATGAGCCGTTCGGCTTTGCGTGCGCTGGCTTGGCTGACGGGGGCGCTTTCTTTGAGATTGGCAAATGCTTCTTGGGCCAGAATAGGGCCAACAAAGCGTGCCACCAAAGCCTTCAGGTCGCTGATCGTGGCGGGTGGCAAAGTCGCCACATTACCCGGTGCGCGCAAGAGTCCTGGCAATGCACTGGCCTGCACGCGTCGGGCAGTCACCAGCACATAGACAGCCAAATTAAGTCCCAAGCTCCAAACCGCACCATGGCTGATCGGGCTCAGGCTGCCGATCCAGAAAAGATGATACGGATCAAAGAGGGTCCCGCTCAACAAAGCGAGGAAGCCAGGTCCCAAAAGCTGGGGCAGTGCGAGGGTATAAAACCACACAAGAAGGCCCGCCAACAAGCTGTAGCGGGCCGCCATGGCATCACGATTGCCCCGATAAACCGCCAATATGAGGACGGGTACGAATTGCGCCATGGCCGCAAAGGCCACCAAACCGATAGAGGCAAGCCGCTGATTGTCTGGGATGGCAAGCGCCCACAACAGCGCAAACAGCATAATCGCGCCAATCGCAGACCGGCGCACCAATAACATCAGCTTGCCGAAATTCGCTGGGCCGTTCGGGCCTTCACGGCGCAATAGCGCGGGGGCGACCAGATCGTTGGACACCATGGTCGACAAAGCGATGGTCTCTACCAGAACCATAGCGGTCGCTGCCGAAAAGCCGCCGAGAAACACCAAAATGGCCATCATATTGGCGCCCTGACTGAGCGGGAGCAGCAGCACATAGAGATCGGGACGGGCCGTGTCAGGCAGGATGGCAATGCCTGCCCCGGCCAAGGGGATCACCACCGCTAACGTGGCCAGCATATAGGCCACAAATGGCCAGCGCGCCCGTTCCAGATCACGGCTGTTTTGGGCGGCGATCACCATGAAATAAAATTGCCGCGGCAAGGCGATGATGGCGGCCATGGACAATAAGGTGATGATGAAAAAATCGGCATTGATGGCATGCGGGCTGAAGGTTTCTGCCATCGTCGCCTGCGTTCGGGCCAGAACCTGCGGGCTGACTTCCACCAAAAGTGTGGCGGCAAAACTGGCCACGGCCAGAAGTGTGACGAGCTTGAACAGGGATTCAAACCCGACCGCGAACAATACAGCATCATTGCGGGCAGCGGCCTCATAACGGCGTGTGCCGTAAACCATGGCCCAGCCTGCCAACAGGGCTGCGGTCACAACCAGGATGAGTGGCAGGTTGGATGCCCCCGTCACCAAAGCATAGGTCGTGCTCAAGGATTTCAGTTGTAAGGCGATGTAGGGAACCGCGCCCAACAGGGCCAGAATTGTAACAAGCGCTGCCACGGTGCGGCTAGAGCCGAACCGGCCGCCGATGAATTCAGAAATCGAGCTGGCCCCATCGGCCTTGACCGCCTCGACCATGCGAACAAGAAAGGCGCGACCAAAGACAAAAACGAGGATCGGCCCCAGATAAATTGGCACATAGGACCAGCCATCGGCTACAGCACTGCCGACTGCACCATAAAAGGTCCAACTGGTGCAATAGACCCCAAGTGCCAATGCATAGGTTGGTCGGCGCAAAAGGTCTTTAAGCGCCTGCCCGCCGCGCCCTTCAGCCCAAGATGCCCCGGCAAACAACAGCCCGGCATAGGTCAGAATGATGATCAGAGGCAGCGCGCCGTCCATAATCCCCCCGAATACCCCCCCCAGAAATACCCCCAACAATACCCAAGAGATTGCCAAAGATTGGATGCGCTCAACGCATGAATTAGCCCGCCGCCGCGTCCTCGACGTCAGCGACAACCGCCTGATAGCAATGCCACGTGGCATGGCCGAGCCAAGGGAAAACCAGAATGAGGCCAAAAAAGCCGGTTGCCAGACACAAGGCCACCAACATGGCGATGTTAAAGGCAAAGCTGGCCATGGCACCCTTGTTGCGCGATACCGCAATGACCGAGACCAGCATCGCAGTCATCGCATCGACCGTGCGGTTGGCCGCCAGCGGGATCGACACCACCGAAACCACATAGCCTATTGTGGCCAAAGCCGCCCCGATCAATGTCCCCACTGCCACCATGATCAAGCCCTCTGGCGTCTGGAGGGCAAAGTCGATGAAGTCAATCGCGGGGCCTGGATCGCGCGCGCCTTCAGCCAAGGCATATAAGAGGCTGGCAAGTCGCGCCCACACCATCAAGATCAACATGAGAACAAAGGCAATAATGGCGACTTGGCTGGGCGAGACAATTCTGGGACGCAACACGGCCCGCAGCGTGATGGGCTGACCTAAAGAACGCAAACGGGAAATCTCATAACAGCCAATCGCCAAGAGCGGCCCCACAAGCGCAAATCCGCCGCAGACCGCAGGCAAAAAGCCCAGCATATCAGCCTGCCACAAGACCAGAACCATCACCCAAGCAGCCACAACGGGTACGGCCCCGATGAGAATGCCTAAGCGCCATGTTGCCTTAAAGTCGAGCCAGCCATTGGTCAGCCACATCCAATGGGCATCTGGCATCAGGCGGGTGACCTGCACCTTATCCTCTTCGCCCAGAACAATCTCGAATTGGCTCATGCGTGGATCTCCGGCGATGGTCATGGCAGGGGGAAATCATCATCATTCAGGATGCGCATGGCAGCCCCTTTGGGATCATCATATTGGCGATTGCGCAGGTTCCACAAAAAGGCCAAGAGACCCATGAAGCCCATGAATAAGGCAATCGGGATCAGGAACATCATCCCGTCCATGGCCTATCCCCCCTGTTGTCGCCACGCTGTCAGACGCAGCGCGTTTAAGGTCACGATAATCGAAGATGACGACATGGCAATGGCTGCAATAAAGGGCGTGACCAGACCGAGCATCGCAATGGGTGAGGCGATGAAATTATAAAGCGCAGCAAACCAGAAATTCTCCATCACCCGCTTCTTTGCAAGCCGCGCCACATCAATCGCCTCAATCAGACTGGCCAGATTTTCCCCTTGGAAGACGAGATCGGCGGCAGACTGGCTGGCGTCTGCTGCAGTGCCCGGTGCCATGGACACAGTAGCCTTCGCCAAAGCGGGGGCATCATTGAGACCGTCCCCCACCATCAAGACGCGTCGGCCTTCAGCCTTGAGCCGATCTAAATGCGCAGCCTTGTCGAAGGGCGTCAGCTCGGCGAACCACGTCGCAATGCCCGCCGCATCAGCAGCCCGCGCCACCGAACCGGCACGGTCCCCAGACAGAATGATGGGCGCAAAGCCACGTGCCGTGAGGGCTTCAATGGTTCGTGCAGCATCCGATCTTAATGTGTCCTCAAAAGAAAAACGGATAGGCTCCTGTCCTTGAACAGAAAAATAAAGCTCTGTCTCATCAGAATGGGCTTTATCGACCCCGACCCATGAAGCTCTTCCCAAGCGGGCGCGCAGGCCATTCATATCAGCCTCGACACCACAGCCAGGCACTTCGCGGGCCGCATCCGCCGCAGGTCCGGGCCCCGCAGCGCGCGCAATCGCGCGGGCCAAAGGATGGCGAGAGGCGCGTGCCAGAAGCGCCGCGCGGGCCAGATCATCCGGCGTGATCTTGTCGGGGTTCAACAGATGCGGCTGGCCCAAAGTCAGCACACCTGTCTTGTCAAAAACGATGAAATCAATATCGGCCAGACGCTCAAGGGCATCACCGGATTTGAGCAAAATGCCCCGCGCAAACAAACGGCCAGAGGCCACGACCTGCACGGCTGGGACCGCCAGCCCCAAGGCGCAGGGGCAGGTGATGATCAGCACAGCACACGCATTGAGGATGGCCACACGCGGCTCTGCCCCAAGGATGAGCCAGATGACAGCGGTTAGGAAGGCGGCCGAATGAACCACAGGCACATAAAGCTTGGCAGCTTTGTCAGCCCAGCGGACATAGACACTCTTACTTTGTTCACCCAGATCAACCAGTCGCGCAATCTCGGCGAGGAAACTATCGTCGCTGCGGGCATCGGCGACCAACACCAAACGACCTGACAGATTGAGCGCACCCGCGCGCACGGCCTGACCTTGGGCCAGAGCAACAGGGGCGGTCTCACCCGTAAGCAGTGAGAAATCGGCTTCTGAAACCCCTGCTTCAATCGTCCCGTCCACAGGAATACGATCACCGGGCATAATAACCAGCCGATCGCCGGGGCGGATATCGGCGACTGCGACGCTGATCGTACCGCCATCCGGTTGCAGCCGGGCTGCGGTAACCGCTTGCAAGGCCATCAGGTCACGGGCGGCTTGGCGGGCCTTCTGACGCAGGGCATGGTCGAGATATCGGCCTATCAAAAGAAAGAACAACAGCATGGCCACGGCGTCAAAATAGGCATGCTCGCCCCCACGCAGCGTTTCTACAATCGACAGGCTTGAGGCTAAGAGCACACCCAGCGAAATGGGGACATCCATATTGGCGCGCCCTTTTTTGAGGGCATTCCACGCGCTCTTGAAAAACGGCATTCCGGCATAGGCAGCAGCCGGCAGCGCAATGGCCGCAGAAATCCAGTGGAACATGGTGCGGGTACCCTCGGCCATTTCGCCATTGAAATGGGCTGACCAAATGGGCACCGAAAACATCATGATGTTCATGGCGGCAAAGGCTGCCACCGCCATGCAAATCAAGAGGTGGCGACCCTCGGCATCCTGAGCGGCCAAGGCTTTACCCGGATCAAAGGGTTGGGCCTGATAGCCCAGATCAACCACTTTTTGAACAATCGTGCGCGGGTCAATGCGGTCATCACTCCAAGCCACACTCAAGCGGCCCGTGGTGAGATTGAGGCGCGCCTCTGTAACCCCCGACAAGCTGCGAACACCATTTTCGATCTTGGACAGACAGCCTGCACAGCGCGCACCACGAACCAGTAATTCAAGCGACAGCCCATCAGTGCGCCCGGTCTGAACAAAGGCGCGCGGGTCAGCAGCTGGCGCTGCGGGTGCGGGTGGCTCAAGGCCTGAGGGGCAGCCCAAGGCTTCGGCTGGAGAAGGGGTCAACGTAGTGATAGGATTGTCTCCGTTGAGAATTGCGGGGCACCGGCAATTTGGGCTGTGGCTGAAAACTTCCAGCGACCGGGTTTGATCTGGTCGATGACGGCGCGATAAACGCCTGGTTGGGTCTCGCTAAACTGCAATGCTCGATCCTCGTTGGAATCTGTGGTGCGGCCGATCATCCCAGCCATTTTAGCCCCCGACAAAGGCTGTTGATTGCGGTCCAGCAATCGGGCTTCCAATACAGCCCCACCCCCGGTGGGACGTTCCAACCCGAGGCTCATGGTCCAGCCCAATTCGGCCTGACGGGCTTGCGCCGCTAAAGTCTCGTTGAATTTGAGGCCATTGATATAGGCGTGGTCGGCCTCCCCAGAGAAGGTCTTCAGGGCCAGCACGACAAACAGAATGTTTACCGCCATCATCACCCCAAAGAAGGCCCCAAACATGGCCAGCACATGCCAGCCCGTCAGCTTGAACGGACCAGTGCCGCGCACCGCATTAGTCATGGTCATCTCTGTCCTCCGGGGAATTGCCGCGAATGAAAACCGATTTTGAACGGGCCACCTCCTGATCACTCAGGGACCGCACCTCAACCACGACCGGCACTGAGGTATGCTTCTGCTTTTCTGGATCGGCCAGTACAAAGAGGCGGACTTGGGCGACCCGGTCAGGGCCGGCGGTCATCACCACGCTATTGTCCGTCACGGGCATCTCATTGGCCTGCAGGACCCCGCCCTCTACGCCTTTGATCTTGATGCGAACTTCTCGCTCGTGATCAGCTTTGTTGAGGACTTTGACCGTATAGGCATTGCGCACCTGACCGGTCGATAAGGGCACGAACAGGGGGGCACGGTCGCGCTGAACATTGACGTCCAGCGTGGTGCGCAAGAACAGGCTCCCCAGCATAAGCCCACCAATCAAGACGAACAAAACGGCATAAAAGAGTGTGCGCCCACGAATGAAGCGATAGCCTGATGTCTGACCAGCTTGGCGACGTTCGATGTTTTGGACCGTGTCATAGGCGATCAGACCCTTGGGCCGATCAATCTTGACCATGATTTCATCGCAGGCATCGATGCACAAAGCGCAATTGATACACTCGATCTGCAAACCATCGCGAATGTCGATCCCCGCAGGGCACGCCGCCACGCACTGGCGACAATCGATGCAATCGCCGCGACCTTCCCACGTATCATTCTTTTTGTGAGGTCCACGGGGATCGCCCCGGTCATAGCGATATGTCACCGACAGGGCTTCTTGATCCAGCATGGCAGCCTGAATCCGAGGCCAGGGGCACATATAGGTGCAGACCTGCTCACGTAGCGTGCCGGCGAAAACGTATGTGGTGAAGGTCAGCAAGCCGGCAAACAAATAAGCCGACATAGGCGCTTGTAGCTTGAAGAAATTGGCAAACAAGGTGGGCGCGTCATGGAAATAGGCGACAAACCAGCCACCAGTAGCCAAAGAAATCATCAGCCAGACCACATGCTTGCCAATCTTGCGCCAGGCCTTGTTGAAGTCCCAAGGCTGTTTGTCGAGCCGAATGCGCTGGTTGCGATCGCCTTCGAACCAATGCTCAACCGCGATAAACAAGTCCGTCCACACAGTCTGAGGGCAGGTATATCCACACCAGACCCGACCAAACAGAGCCGAGGCCAGAAACAGGCCGATGGCACCAAGGATCAACAACCCGGTGACATAATAAAGCTCCTGCGGCCAGATCTCGATTGGGCCGAAGTAGAAGCGACGCCCGGTGAAGTCGACCAGCAGAAACTGGTCCGGTGCCGCCCCCGGCCTGTCCCACCGCAGGAAAGGGACCAGATAATAGATCCCCAACAAGGCGGCCAAAATCACCCATTTCAATCGCCGCCAGAAGCCATGAACGGCCTTGGGATAGATTTGTTGGCGCTTCTCATACAAATCCCGCTGCTTGGCCGAATTGACGGCCACAGCATCCGAGCGGGCAATGCCGTGTGCGGCTTCCTCACCTGAGACAGGCGACTTACCAATACGGTCAAGGGTGTTGATGATGTTCATGTTTTCCCGTCACAGCGGGGCACCCTCAGGTGCCCCCACCCAGTGAATGGACATAGACAGCCAAGGCATCGAGGGTTGCAGGATCAAGCCGTTGAGACATGGTGGGCATCACCCCGCCCCGGCCCAGATTGATCTGCATGGCAATATCAGCAGCCGTACCGCCATAGAGCCATTCTTTGTCAGTCAGATTAGGTGCACCTTGGGTGGGGTCACCCTTTCCTTCTGGCCCATGGCAAGCCACGCAATTGGCAGCATACACCTGGGCACCGCGGGCAGCGGCCCGGGTATCTGCGGGCTGCTTGGACAGGGTCAGAACATATTGAGTGACATCGGCAATTTGCTGCGGCTCCAGCAATTTATCCCGTCCGAAGGACGGCATCTGGCTGAACCGGGCCTCTGGATGATCGGTGCGAATACCGGTTTCCAAAGTCGAGCGTATGCCCTGCAGCGAGCCATCCCACAGCCACACATCATCGACGAGGCTGGGAAAGCCCTTGGCCCCCTGCCCGCCCGCACCATGACAGGTCGAGCAATTTTGCGCGAATGCGACCTTGCCGGATTCTTGGGCAAATTGGAAAAGCGCCTTGTCCTTAGCGACCTGATCGAGCGGGGTTGCATGCAATTTGGCAAACATTGGCGCGCGAGAGGCAGTTAAAGCCCCAACCGCTTGATCAACTTGGGCCCGATCGGACAGGCCCAAAAGCCCTTTGGTGTGGCCACTGATTGTGGGCCAGGCCGGCATGGCAATCCAATAAGCAACAGCCCACAGGATACAGCCATAGAAGGTCAGAACCCACCATCTTGGCAGAGGATTGTTCAATTCGGTGATGCCGTCCCAGGAATGACCTGTGGTTTCCACACCGGTGATGTCGTCCTTTGGCTTGTTATCGGACATGGTCGATCTCCTCATCCTGGAGTGGCATGTTGGCGGCCTTGTCGAATTTGGCCCGGTTGGAAGGCCAGAAGACATAGAGGCAGACGGCGGCAAAAATCGCCATGAAATAGATCATGCCGGAGGTTTGCGCGAAGGCAGACAATTGTTCGTACGTCATACAGACCTCCCTCAGCGCAGGTTTTCAGCTTTGGTGGGTTCATAGGTCTTGAAATCGACCATGGTCCCCAAGACTTGCAGATAGGCGACAAGTGCGTCCATCTCGGTGACTTTTGTTGGATCACCGTCAAAGTCGCGGACGGTGACCTTGCCGCCATAGCGGGCTTGCAGGCCCTCGCTATCGGCGTTGGGGTCGGCCTGGGCGATCAGATCATCCTTGGCATTGTCGATGTCGGCTTGGGTATAAGGAACACCCACCCGGACCTGTGCCATCAGATGTTTGCCAATAGTGTTCTGTACCCCCACAGGCCGCCCTTCCAAGAAGGCATAAGGCGGCATGATGGATTCAGGGACCACGCTGCGGGGATTGATCAAATGCTGGACGTGCCAAGCATCTGAATATCGCCCGCCGACGCGGGCCAGATCTGGCCCCGTGCGTTTGGAACCCCATTGGAAGGGGTGATCATACATCGACTCTGCGGCCAGACTATAATGGCCATAACGCTCAATCTCATCACGCAAGGGCCGGATCATCTGGCTGTGGCAGGTGTAGCAGCCCTCGCGGATATAAACGCCCCGACCAGCCAGTTCGAGTGGGGTATAGGGGCGCACCCCGTCCACTTTTTCGATGGTCTGTTCGATGCGGAACAAGGGCGCAATCTGGACGATACCGCCCACCGAGACCATGAGCAGGATCCCGATCAGCAAGATCATGGAGTTGCGCTCGATGATGCCGTGATTTTTGAATAGCATGATCGTTACTCCTACTCAGCTGGGACGAGATTGGGATTGGCGGTGGAAAGGGGTTCTTTGCTGGACACCGACCCCTTGACTGTGCGGTAGAGGTTGTAGGCCATGATGCAGGTCCCCAGGAGGTAAAGCAGGCCACCCAAAGCGCGCACGATATAGGGCAGGTGCATGGCCTTGACCGTTTCGACGAAGGAATAGGTCAGGAAGCCGAACTCATTGTAAGAGCGCCACATCAGGCCTTGCTGGATACCCGATACCCACATGGAGGAAATGTAGAAGAGGATGCCAATGGTGGAGAGCCAGAAGTGCATCTCAACCAGCTTGAGCGAGTAAAGCCGCTCGCGCTTCCACAGCCAGGGCGTCAGGGCATAAAGTGCCCCGAACGATACCATGCCGACCCACCCTAAAGCGCCTGAATGGACATGACCAATGGTCCAGTCGGTATAGTGAGAGAGCGAATTGACCGCCCGCACCGACATGACGGGACCTTCGAACGTGCTCATGCCATAAAAGGCGAGAGAGGCGACAAACATCCGCAGAACAGGATCGGTCCGCAGCTTGTCCCAATTGCCCGACAGCGTCATCAGGCCATTGATCATGCCGCCCCAGCTGGGCATCCACAGAATGACCGAGAACGTCATGCCCAAGGTCTGGGCCCATTGGGGCAGAGCGGTATAGTGCAAATGGTGCGGACCAGCCCAGATGTAGATGAAGATCAGCGCCCAGAAGTGCACGATCGACAATTGATAGGAATAAACCGGCCGGTTTACCTGCTTGGGTACGAAATAATACATGATGGCGAGGAAACCTGCGGTCAGGAAAAAGCCCACCGCATTATGGCCATACCACCATTGGGTCAGCGCATTCTGGACCCCACCGAACAATGGATAAGAGGTGGTCGCAAAGGCCGATGTCGGGACCGCCAGATTATTGACCACATGCAGCATGGCGATGGTGACAATGAAGGCCAGATAGAACCAATTGGCCACATAGATATGGGGTTCCTTGCGCTTCCACAGCGTGCCGAGGAAGACCAAGAGATAGGCAACCCACACCACCGTCAGCCATAAATCGACATGCCATGTGGGTTCGGCATATTCTTGCCCTGAGGTGACGCCCATCAGATAGCCAGTGGCGGCCAATACGATGAAGAGCTGATAGCCCCAGAACACAAACCACGGCAGCATGCCGCCAAACAGGCGGGCGCGACAGGTGCGCTGCACCACATAAAAACTGGTTGCCAGCAGCACATTGCCGCCAAAGGCGAAAATCACAGCCGATGTGTGCAAAGGCCGCAGCCGCCCGAAATTCAAAAAGCCGAAGTCTTTGAAATAGAGCGCGTCTGGAAAAGCCAGCTGACTGGCGATCACCACCCCGACTAACATGCCGACAATGCCCCAGAAGGTCGAGGCGATCACACCATAACGTATCACCCCATCACTATAGGTAGAATTGTCATTGGTGAGTGCGGAACCGCCTGCGGCAAACACCATCGCCAGCACGGCAAGCACCGCCGCCGCGATGAAAATCCAGCCATGCACGACCATGGCAGCGTCATCGGCATGCGACACCGCGAACACGGCCCAGAGCGCAACCAAGAAGGCGGTCACACCGGTGAAAAGAATGTCGAAGCGGGGTAGCGCTTTCGACCTTTGCTGATTTGGTTCCATCGATAGACAGGCCCCCAGAAGCCGGCACGGTTTATCCGCACCACGGTCACAGCTTCGTGATACCGTTTATTCCCACACTTGGAAAAGGGTTATTTTGTCGCAGGGTCGCAGGCCAAAAACCACTGGATGTCAGGGTCAATTTCGGCCATGTTAAGCCATCACAGATACGTGAAAAGGCGCATGACACCATGTCCGACACCCTGACAAAAGGCCATGAATCCCCGGCCTATTTGACCGAAAAAATGGCAAAAATAACAATTAAATCAGATAAAACTCAGCCTTTGAGTTTGGCCTTGATTGGTCTGGGTGCCATCTTCGTCCTAGCGGGGCCTTGGTTGTCGGGTGACGCGGAATCGCTCAGCCAGGCCTTGAGCACATGGTGCCAGCATGGTGCGACAAATAGCCCCCAAGGCCTGTGGCAAGCCCTTGTTCAAGAGGCCAGTCGCCATTGTGCATATTGCTATCTGGGTGCGGCAATGATCGGCACCGGGCTTGCGACAGGGCTCAGCAAACAGGGGTGAGTCGCCACCCGCGTGGAACAGGCGGCAAGCTCATTAGATCGCTGATCCAAGGTTAAAGCCAAAACCTTGAACCGGACTGGAAGCTGCGGGCAATCCCCGGTCGGGGCTAGATTGTGTGTCTGGGGCGGTGTCTGAATCCCCCGCCCCCGGCGACAGGATCTGCGCGATTGACCGCATGCCAATGATGGACTGGATCAACTCGAGACCGGCTTCCTCCTGCGCCCGATCATGGGCACCATAAAGCTGCGCCAGCATGGCCGGATTAAAGCCATCTAACTTCTGATTGGTTCCACCGGCAGCTTCGCCTAAGACCCGCATGAAGTCATTGGGCTGGCCTGAAAAGCTGTCATTTTCCAGAAGCGTGGCCATCAGACGGCTGGCGAGGTCGCGGTCAATTGCCCCATCTGAAACAGCATTTGGACCGAACAAATGGGCCGGCTCATCACCCAATTCGTGGGCCCCGACCGGTGGGGCTTGCCGATTGGCGGTGGCACGGAGATTTTCCAGCACTTCGGCGACACTTCTCTCCGCCCCATTGGACTTGTAGAAAATCGGACGATTGGCAGCAGCAGCACTGGGAAACAGGTCTGCCGCACTCATCCAGGGCCTGTCGCGCACGGCATTAACAAGGTCTGCCGCCCCACCCGCCCCCAGAAAATGGGCGGCATAAAGATCACCTGCCTGCGGCTCAAGCCCGGTGCGGGCGCGCAGATAATCTGCATTATCACTGGCAAACTCTGCCGCCATCAATGCCGAGATCTTAGGGTCATAGCGCAGATCCAAAATCGCACGCCGAACGCCAGGATCAGCCACATAGGGCCGCCCATTCGCGCCGATATCAATCATGGCGGCCTCGGCACCCAATCCATGCTTGGCACCATGGCGCTTCAATGTGGTGAGCCATGTGGCATCGAGAAACTGAAACAAGCCGGTAGCGCTGGATGTCCGCGCTTCGGCTTTCGGATTGAGCGAGCTTTCGCGCACTGCTGTCGTCAAAAGGAATTGAAAGCTCATGCCAGTGCTGCGTGAGGCATGGGCAATGGCTTGGCGCACGGGAGAGCCACCAATTGCGTCGGGTGTCACCTGCCTGTCTCCTACAGCCATGCGGCCGCACTCCGCGGCCCGGTTCACAGGCCCAAGGTTTGGGTCGACATGGTTAAGGCTTGGTTAGCAACACTTTAATTGTCTGATCTCAATAGGATTTCGGCAGCCCAAGAACGCGCTCAGCCACAAAGTTTAGAATCATTTCGCGCGAAACCGGGGCAATGCGGGCAATCATGGATTCGCGGAACATGCGCTCAACCTGATATTCTTTGGCATAACCCATGCCGCCATGGGCCAGAACCGCCGCCTCACACGCATGATACCCCGCCTCTGCCCCCAAATACTTGGCCGCATTGGCCTCAGCCCCGCACTCAAGACCGGCGTCAAACAAAGCAGCCGCCTTCATGGCCATGAGTTCGGCGGCTTCCAGCTCACACCAGGACTTGGCCAGCGGGTGGGCCACGCCTTGGTTCATCCCAATGGGGCGACCAAACACCACCCGCTCCTTGGCATATTGGGCAGCCCGCGACAGTGCCGCGCGTCCCAGGCCAATGGCTTCCACAGCAAACAGAACTCGCTCTGGATTGAGGCCGGACAGAATATATTTGAAGCCCTTGCCCTCTTCTCCAATCAGTGCGTCATGGGGAACCTTTAAATCCTCGATAAACAGCATGTTACATTCAACGGCTTTGCGCCCCATTTTCGGTATGGGCTTGGCATCGATGGCGGTGCGGTCAAAGTCGCAGTAAAACAGGCTAAGCCCATCGGTCGGGCGAGCCGCCTCTTCGCGCGGGGTGGTGCGCGCCAGGATCAGAATCTTGTCGGCGCGCTGGGCCGAGGTGGTCCAGATCTTCCGGCCCGTGATGGTATAGCCCTCATTGGTACGTGTGGCGCGGGTGGTGATGGCAGCCGTTTCCAGCCCGGCATTGGGTTCGGTGACGGCAAAGCACATTTTGTGCTCTCCGCTCAACAGCTTGGGCAAATAGGCCTGCTTCTGGGCTTCGGTCCCGAACTTTTCGATTGGCTTGGGTCCGAAGATATTGAGATGTATGGCCGAAGCCCCTGAAAAGCCCGCACCGGACTGGGCCACCGTCTTCATGACAATTGCAGCCTCAACCAAACCAAGCCCTGCCCCGCCATAGGCCTCGGGGAAGGCACATCCCAGCCAGCCGCCCGCGGCCATATCTGCAACAAATGGCTCTGGGAAACGGCCGGTCTCATCGGTTTCCGACCAGAAGGCATCATCATATTTCGCACAGATCCGGGCGACGGCTTCCTCGATTGCGCGATGTTCCTCATTCAGTTCATAGGCGCTCATGACCCGTCTCTCCTGCAATTTGTCCGGACATTTTGAGCCTCTTCTAACGGGAAAAACGGCCCGGTGCAAAGAGGTCAGCCAGCGTGTCGCGTAAAGTGTCTGTCTGGGCTTGTCGGTGATTCCCCTCCGCGATCCAATTGGCCAGGAGGGCTGCCATAGCCGGGGCCAACAGCCAGCCATTGCGATATGTGCCGGTGGCGAGCCATATGCCATCGATCCCCGATGGCCCCAAGAGCGGCAGATGATCAGGCGTATCAGGTCGCAGTCCGGCCCAGGATTCAACCACCAATTCTGTTGCAAGGCTTGGTGCCAGCTGAGCCAATTCGCGGCGCAAGTCCGCAAGTGGTTCTGCCAACACCCCGGTATCGGGCTGTGCGTTTGGGTCTGAAGTCGCCCCCACCACCAAACTGGCCCCGCGTGACAACAGATAAAGCCGCCCAGCCCGCACAATGGGTGCCGATAAGCCAGGATGCGCCAACCGCATCATTTGGCCTTTGACAGGGCGCATGTGCGCCACGGCCGGAATTTGAGCCGACAGGCCATGGGCCGCATAGCCATTGGCTAGGATCACATGCTCTGCCCCAATCCACCCAAGTGTGGGGCTATGAAACTTCCCCGGACCAAGCTGATCAACCTGCGCGGTGAGGATGGTCCCGCCTTGCGCCTGAAAGCGCGATTTCAGCTTGGCCAAGGCTTGGCGGGGATCAAGTGCCGTCTCACTTTCCGTCACAAAGGCAGCTAAAGCGGTCAGCCCCGAAGGACATTGTGTCGGCACAATACGGTGGCCATAGGTTTGAGCTCTGGCCGCCACATGCGACAATCGGTCGAGTTCAGCCTGCGTTCGGGCGAGGAATAAAGCCGGGCTTGCCAATGGCAGATCGCAGGCACGGGCGACGTCGGCCCACAGGGTCAAACTCTCAAACCCAAAGCGGGCAAAGGCAGGTGGGCAGTCTGGATCAGCAAGCAATTCATAAAGGGGGGCCAACATGCCCCCTGAAGCCCAGCCTGCGCCAGGGTGACCCGCATCGACAATACCGACTGAGAGAGCCTTGTCTTGCAGCGCTAACGCAGCACATAAGCCGACCGGTCCAGCACCAATGATCCAGATCCGGGGGTGGGCATGTTCGGGCATCGGCTGGGCGGGGTCCTGAAGCCAGGGCCATCCTCAAACCGCCAAGGGCACAAGGCTTGAACCCACTATCGCATGGTACCGTGAAGTGGAATTGAACCACTGACCTCCAGAGCCACAATCTGGCGCTCTAACCAACTGAGCTACCACGGCACACATGCGAGGGGCCGGGGGATACCGCTTTCGCCCCGCTTCTTCAAGGGGTTTAGTGTTCAAACCAGCGATTTGCCACAGCAGGCTGACCCCGCGTGCTACAAGAGATAGCCCAATGACGTGACCCGGGCGGCCAGTGCCGTGCGGCGCGCCTCTGACAAAGGCCAGTCACCGCGTGGACCCAAGCGGGTCAAGGCAGGAGAAGCTGACCAATCCTGCCACAGGGCCACTATCAGGCGCGGGTCATAGCCTGCGCGCACAAAGGCCTGCAAGGCAAGCTCATCGCGATCTGAACTCGACCCTTTGTTCGTGCGATTGGCGAGAGCCTGCGAAAACCACGCTCCAACGCGCGCCGGCCCGCCACAGGCCGCAACAAAGCCTGAAGACAGCCGCACAAGTCCTGAGTCTGAAACATCGCCCATCATGGCAGGACTCACCACAACCATCACAGACAATTGGCCCAGCTCAAGCCCATGGGTGGCGGCAATGGCGCGCAAGCATGACGTCAAACCGCGTGAGGGATTGCCCCTCAGGCCAGCTTCGGCCAGGCCGTTCCCCAAGGCTGGCGGTGCCCAAAAGCCCAAACCAGCCAACCCTGCGGCCAGCAACACGACGCGGCGGTCAGGAAGATGCGCACACGCCTTGCCCCCCGATGCCTGCCCCATTGTGTTGCCTCACTTGGGCTTGGTTTGGCTGCCCTCGCCTGTTTGGGTCACCGCGCTGCTTTCAGGCACAACTTGGACCCTGATGGTGTTTTGCGGCAAGAGATAGCGCTTGGCAATGGCGTGCAGCTCGTCACGTGTGATTGCCTTGAGGCGGGCTTCCCGACCCGGTTCGAGGTCCAAGAAAAACCCACTTGCCGAACCCGGCAAGCGCGGCGTGTCCAAATCTGACAGTACGTACGACCAATAGCCATTGCTCTGGCGTGAGCGCTCAATCGACTTCACATCGGGTTCAACCACCCGATTGATCTCGTCCTGTGTGACGCCATCACGCACAAGGTCAGCCGCGATCTCATCCATAATGGCTTCCACTTGCTTGACCTGATCTGGGGTCACATTGGCGGAGGCGTAAAAGCCGCCCACATTGGCAAAGCCCCGCGCGCTCCAGCCACCACTTGGCGAGTAGGATTTTCCCGCCGCCTCGCGCACTTTATCGGTCAAGCGCAATTGGATGATATCCCCCAATAGCCCCTTACGCTCAGCCTCAAACGGGTCAACATCGCCCACACCGGTCCAAGTCACATAGACGATCGCCTGTTCCTTGGGGCCCTTATGCGTCAGGACACGTGGAGGCCCCCCTGTTGGCAAGAAGCGAATGGATGCCAATTGGGTGAGATCTAGCGGCAGCCCCTTGCGGGCCGGCAAAGCACCAAAAGTGCGAGAGACAGCATCCACCACTTGGTCGTAGCCAACATCACCAACAACAACGATATGAATTTTACCCTCTGCAAGCAGCCGCTTGAGCAATTGTTTTCCTTTAGCATCATCGCTCTTCAGGATGCTATCAAGATCGGGTTCACGATATTCTGGATGGCCTGTCAGGAACAAGCTTGGGAAATAGAAGTTGAAGACGCCCTCGGCTGTCTGGTTATAACTGTCCCAACTCTGCTTTAGTCCATCTCGCCGGACCGCTGCCGGGCGGGGCCCCAAACGGGGTTCCAGCACTTGGCTCAACATAACTTGCATTTGTTCCAAGAAATCAGCGCTGGCGGGGCTTGCGTACATTTCCAGCGTATCAGGATCAATGCGCACGGAGGCCAGGCCGGTGGTGCGATTAGCAAAGACGCTGATGGTTTGGTCCAGCGTCAAATCGCCAATGCCATCGCCGCTCCAACTGGCCGACGCAAAGTCCGGCCAGTGGGGGTCATCTGGCGGGAAAGCCAAATAGCCCGCGTTCAGGCCGATGCGGATTTGGGCCCGGTCCTTGGTGTAGTCCGTGTGCATGTAAGAGAGCCGCACACCATTGTCGAAGGTCACAATCTTGGCCTTGGGATAGGTCAATTCCTGCACTTTGGCGACTTTGCCGGCAGGGCCTGTATTGAGAGGCTTGAACACCGCTTTTGTAACAGCATCGCGCTCCGGCAATGGCGCAGCCATGGCCTCTTCCCAAGCCTTAAGGACTGTTGCTTCGCCACCTGTCACGGCTTCCTTGGCGATCAAAACAATCTGCGGCTCACCGCTCTGAGTCCACCATCTGGTAAAAGCCTGACTGACAAGCTCTGGGGTCGCGACCTCTGCAACTTCGTTGAGAAGCGCAAGATTATCTAAGGCACTGGTGGGTACGGTGTCATTACCTAGCTTAGTAATCAGAGACGACGATAGACCTGTGGTGCGACGGGTGGACGCCTCGGTGATCGCGCGCTCCCACATTTGCCTGCTACCGGAAATCTCTTCGGCAATCTCCTCAGCGGTAAATCCTGTCTGCAATGCTTGGCGCACTGCACTGGCGACTGGCTTCATGGCTTCAGCCCAGCCCTTATCGCGCGGCACCACGTAAAGTGTAAGAATATCACCGGTTTTGCTCGTCTCTAGCAGATAGCCTACGCTGAGCGTCACGGGGTTATCGACCAATTGCAAACGTTGCAGGCGACGGGAAAACACGCCCTGTGCAAGGCCCATCAAGCCTGACCATTGCCGTTTTTGCCGAGTATCAAGGTCGCCATAGTCGGTTCGATCGGGCCGCAGACGCGTAATCAGGGCCACATAAGGCTGTTCGGGCTCGACAATGATTTTGGCCCTCATGGGCTGTTTGACCAAGAAGCCATGGTCCGGGTCGGCCGGTTTGACGGGGCTCTTGGCCTGCCAGTCTGAAAAGGTTTTGATGATTAAGGCCTGTGTCGCGGCCACATCCACATCCCCAGTAATCACCAGGACCGCGCGTTCAGGCCGATACCACGTATCATAAAACTCCCGCAGCTTGGCAGATGTCGCCCCTTCGACAATCTCGCGTACGCCAATCGGTTCGCGCAAGGTGGCCCGTTCATTCGGCCCCAAGAATTCGGCGATCTGGCGACTGACGCGTCGACCAGGGCCTTCGCCGTCATTCATTTCAGAAATGACGACCCCAATCTCGCGCTTCACCGCATCTTCTTTGAACAAAAGCCGATCTGCGGTTTCGCGAAATATGCCAAGGGCGGTTTCCAGCCGGCCTTCATCGGCACTGGGGATATCCAGCTTATATTGGGTCTCTGAATAATTCACATGAGCATTGACGTGACTGCCAAAGCTGGCCCCCAGTCGCTCCATGGTTTTGGTCAATTCGCCTTCAGGAATATTGGTCGACCCATTGAAGGCCATATGCTCGATGAAATGGGCAAAACCGCGCTGATCATCGCGTTCGTGCCTCGACCCTGCATCAATGCGAAACCGCAAAGAGACTTGTTTCTCAGGCAATTTGTTGGGGCGAATGGCATAGCGCATGCCATTGGGCAAAACGCCAAAAGTCGTCCCGGCTTCCGGTTTGAGGTCTGAGCCGTCCCACGGCCACACCGCATTGGCAGGGGTGGCCGCAATCGGCCGATCAAGCAGCGCATTTTGGGCTTTGGCAAACTCGGGATTAAAACCCGCCCAAGTAGCAATCAAGACAACAAGAAACGTGAGGGACTTTAAAGACTGAAAATTTTTCATGAGATAAGCCAACCACAGGTGATCAATTTTGCCAAGCTGCAAGACTGCAGAAGTTGACGCACAGGGCTGGCCTTGAATTCAATCTCGATTAGGCTGACCGTCGGCAAAAAGTTGGAGGGGCTGAAATGGGTGCTGGCTGCGGTTTGACACACGGATTTGGGGTAATAGTGGCTGCAGGCGCAACGCTCTTGGCCCCACTTGGTTCGGCCACAGCCCAACAAGCCAGCAATCCCCAACCAGTCGTGACAGGACCCGGCGACCGAATCGCTGGGCCTTCTTTTGCCACCCGAAGTCCTGCCTATGGTCGCAATGGCGCTGCGGCCACGGCCCATCCATTGGCGACCCAAATCGCCATTGATACGCTCAAACAGGGCGGCACGGCGGTGGATGCGGCCATTGCTGCCAATGCGGCACTCGGTTTGCTTGAGCCCACCGGCAATGGGATCGGCGGGGATTTGTTTGCCTTGATCTGGGATCCCAAAACCCAGAAACTCTATGGCATCAATGGCTCAGGCCGTGCGCCCATGGGTATGAGCCTCGACGATCGCGCCGCGCGGGAAGCCAAGATCAAGACCAGCGCACCTGGTCGTCGCCCATCCTTTGGCAGCGTCACCGTAACCGTGCCGGGTGCGGTCGATGCTTGGTTCTCTATGCATGCCCGCTTTGGCAAATTGCCGATGTCCCAGATTTTGGCCCCAACCATCAGCTATGCCGATGCCGGTGCACCGGTTCCCCCCGTCATTGCCTATTATATGGCGGCAAATCTCAAACGCTTGGACGAGCGCGCCAAAGCTGGTGAGGTCGAGGAATTCGACAATGCGCGCAAAACCTATTTCGCCAATGGCGCGGTTCAAACCGGACAAGTCTTCAAAAACCCGGACCTCGCCCGCACCTTGGGCCTGATCGCCGCAGGTGGCCGCGACGCCTTTTACAAAGGAGAGATCGCCCAGCGGATTGATGCCTATATGCGCCGCATCGGTGGGCCCTTGCGCGCCAGCGATCTGGCGGCCCATCACTCTGACTGGGTTGAGCCGATTTCTGTGACTTATCGTGGCTATCAAGTCTGGCAAATCCCACCCAACAGCCAAGGTGTGACCACGCTTCAAATGTTGGGGATTCTCAACCAATTTGACATGGCCAAAGCCGGATTTGCCAGCGCTGAAAGTGTGCATCTGCAAATCGAGGCCAAGCGGCTGGCATTTGAAGACCGGGCGAAATTTCTGGCGGATCCGACCTTTGCTAAAGTGCCAACACAAGGGCTGATTTCGCCAAATTATCTGCGTGCACGCGCCGGATTGATTGACCCGGCCAAGGCCAGTGTGAATGTGGCCGCAGGCGACCCGGCCCAATTTGAAAAGGGCGACACAACCTTTCTGGTGACCGCTGATTCCACCGGCATGATGGTGGCACTGATCCAGTCCAATTATCGCGGCATGGGATCAGGCCTCGTACCCGATGGCTTGGGCTTCATGTTCCAGAACCGGGGCGAGGCCTTCTCGCTCGATCCGGCCTCGCCCAACGTCTATGCGCCCGGCAAGCGGCCGTTCCACACCATTATTCCGGGTTTTGTCACCAAGGATAATCAGGCCTTCATGGCCTTTGGCGTGATGGGCGGGGCGATGCAACCCCAAGGCCAGACCCAAATCGTGGTCAATATGATTGATTACGGCCTTGATGCCCAATCGGCGGGCGATGCTCCCCGTTGGCGGCATGAAGGCGGTTGTGAGCCCGAAGGCGGGTGCAAACCCGGTCTGGGACGCGTGGCTCTGGAATCTGGCTTCAGCCAAACCACGCGAGAGGGTCTGACCGCCAAGGGCTGGACCTTAAGCGGGGCCGATGGTGACTTTGGTGGTTATCAAGCCATTAAGCGCGATCCCAAAACGGGTGTCTATGAAGCGGCTACCGAAAGCCGCAAGGATGGCGTGGCTTTGGCCTATTGAGGGCGGCAATCAAGACCGCAACGGGGGTCGCCCAACCTGAACATAACCCAAATATGTGCCTCAGGGGCCGTTCAGATGTGGTTTGGTACATGGACCAACATCACCTCGGTTTTGTTGGATCGGGGCGCAACTTCGGAGACCGACCATGACGAAAGCCCTAATCTTGGCGATGACAGCCCTGCCCGTATTGGCCTTAGCACCTGCCGCAGAGGCACAGCGCTTTGGCCGTGATCGGCCTTCCATTACCCTGTTTACGGGGACCGATTTCCGCGGCCAAGCCGTCACCATTACTGGCGATGTGCCCGATTTACGCCAGCTCAATTTTGACGAAGCTGCCGGCAGCCTGGTGGCCCGCGGTGACTGGCAAGTTTGCCTTGATCCCAATTATGGCAGCCGCTGCCGAACCTATAGCGATTCCATCCCCAATCTGGAATCGTTCCGAGGGCGGATCTCGTCAGTGCGCTACATCGGACGCGGCGGTTATGGTGGTGGCTATGGTGGTGGATTTGGCGGCGGCTTCGGGCCGGGCAATGGACCTGGGTTTGGTGGTGGCAATCCCCCACCCCGTTATCCCGGTCAATCCACAACCGGGCGCGCGACAGTCTTCTTCCCCGGTTCAATCAACACGCCCCAATTTGGTGGTCGATCTGATGCTAATCAATTCTGCCGCGACCAAGGCCTCCGGGAGGCGGTCTATTCGGGCCAAGATCGCAACGGCAATCTGGAAGACGTCTTGTGCCGCCGCTGATGAGCAGGCCCCGCATATGAAAAGGCCGCGGTGAGATCACCGCGGCCTTCTTTTTGTGCGCTAAGCGTGACTTTAGAAGTCGATCGACACCCGGCCATAGACATAACGGCCAGAGAAGCCGAACGGCGAATAGCCAGAGAAGGCCGTCGCGCCAGAATTGTTCAGCGTGGTGAAGGTCGATGGGGTCAACACCACTGTACCCGGCGTTTTGCGAGGGTACACGTCGGTGATGTTTTCAGCACCCAGCGTCAGCGTGATGCGGTCATTGACCTTGTAACGGCCTTCAAGGTCGAACAGCACTTCTGGCGTCAGCTTGAGGTCGCGCTGGGCATCAGTGCCCGGTGCGGTGACTTCGCCATAATAGGTCGCCTTAAAGGTCGCCCCCAATTTGCCATGGCTCCAATTGGTATTGAACGAACCCTTTTGCTTGGGCTGGCCTTCGGTCAGCGTCAGCGAATTGATCCGGCTGAACAATTGGGTTGGGGTCAGGCCGATCGCGGTCAGTGCTGGAATGACCGGCACTTTGTCGAGCTTGGTCTCATTGAGCGAGACGCTGCCTGTGAAGTCAAAGCGACCAAAGTCGGTGCGCAGGCGATAGCTGGCCACCAGATCTGCCCCTTTGGTGGTGGAATCCACACCATTGAGGAAGAAGCGGACCGCATTGATCCCAACGATGCCATTGGCGGCCAGCAATGTGGCCACAGCAGGCTGGTTGAGGTTTTCCGACAGCACGATCCGGTCGGTCAACTCAATCTGATAGGCATCCAACGTGACATTGAAATCACCAAAGCGCAGAACACCGCCCAACGAGTAGTTGACTGATTCTTCAGGCTTCAGTGGCTTACCGCCGAGGGCAAGGCCGATCCGGTCGGTCGATGGAACGGTCAAGATTTCCAGCGGCACACCAGCGACCACATTGGTGGACGACGCGGTGAAGAATTGCTGCTGCAAGCTCGGAGCGCGGAAGCCCGTTGACACCGAACCGCGCAGCGCAAAGACTTCATTGAAGTCATAACGGCCGGCAATCTTGCCACTCACATTATTGCCAAAGTCGGTATAATCTTCGACCCGCACCGCACCCGAGAGCAAGAGCGCATCGGTGACATTGACTTCCAAATCGACATAACCGCCGATGGCGTCACGCGATTTGCCGATGACATTGGCAGGTTTGAAGCCACCAAAGCCTTGGCTACCGGCCACAAAGGCGCCGGATTGGAAGTAGGAGCCCGGTTCACCGGCAAAAATCTCGTAATGATCGCGGCGGGCTTCCACACCCACAGCCACGTTGAGATCAGAGGCGAGACCAACATTATAGCCCTTGACGGCCGAGAGATTGACCACCGTCTGGGTATTGTTAAAGCCACCGGCATTGAACGAGGTTGGGCTTGCCACGCCGAGCGACCGGTTCAGCGTGTTACGGATGACAAATTCCATCTCGTTATAGCCACGGTTGACCGACAGATCGACATCCCAGCCATTCCACTTGGTTTCAACACCCATGGCGAACGAACCATCTGTGACCAGCGCATTGATCTTGGGCAGGAAGCCATTGGGGTAGATTTCCACGACGTTGCGAGAATCTGCAGGCCAACGGAAGAACGCAGCCGAGGTTGAATCACGGCCCTGCACACTGGCCCACCCATAAAGGCGGGTGGTGTCGGTCAGGTCGATGCTGGCGTTCGCAAACAATGTGCCCTGCACCAATTCACCATCACCATATTGCTGGTTCCAGCGGTTGATGGTGGCTTCACGTGGGTCGAGGGCCCCACCGGGCAGCAAATTGTACAGACGGCGGGTGTCATAGCCTTGGCGGTTGATCGCTTCACGCGTGGTGACTTCTGCTGCCACAGTCAGCGAGCCGTTTTCAAACAGTGGCAATCCGACCCAGCCATTGACGGTGGCGGTCGCACCATCGCTGACATCACGCGAACGGATCGTCTGCCATGTTGGGTTGGTGATGATGTTGGCCGCGGTGAAATTGGTCGTGCCGTTGGGCAGTGGCGGCGCCGGGTCAGTATTCACCGTGGTGACGCGGCTACCATAGGAAACCGTGACATTACCGCCTTCACGACGCTGCTTCAGGCGCAAATTGATCACGCCAGCAATTGCATCAGAACCATATTGAGCCGATGCACCATCGCGCAACACTTCAACGGTTTCCAGCATGCCGGTCGGGATTGTGTTGAGGTCCACCGATGAAGCACCACGGCCAACCGAGCCATTGATATTGACCAAAGCGGCCGTGTGGCGGCGCTTACCATTGACCAGAACCAAGGTCTGGTCAGGAGCCAGACCGCGCAAAGTTGCTGGACGTACAGAGTCAGTACCGTCCACAATCGCCGGACGTGGGAAGTTGAAGCTTGGCAAGGCAATTGCCAGCTGTTGGTTGAGTTCAGGGCTGCCTTGCTGGGCCAATTGGCTCGCGGCGACCACATCAACCGGCGCGGCGGTCGACAAGGCCGAACGGGCTGCCACGCGGGTACCGGTCACGACAACGACTTCAGCTTCTGGCTTTGGTTGTGCATCTTGAGCATAAGCGGGCAGCGCAATCGCAGCGGTACCCATCGCGATCATCAGTGCGCGAATTGAAACGTCCATGTGTTTTCCTCTTGAACGGGCATCAGCCCTCAAATGGGCCGCAGCCCTTACGGGCATGTGCCCCGTGGGCCGCGATGTGATCCCCCAACCCGATCGATTCAAGGTTAGGCCGTTCTGTTACCAATCGGAAACCCCTGAGTTCTGCCGCCTTTGCAGGCAATCTGTTGCACAATGGTCACAATTTTCACCTCCCCGTGAACTGACTTGCATCTGAACGAGGCAAATGCCACCACAGCAAGAGACCGAACCGTTTAAGAGTTCTGCAGTGAGGGAGTCGACCATGCATCCAGTCCACCATGCCGCCCAGAACCCCGACAAGCCCGCCGTCATGATGGCGACGTCAGGGGAAAGTTTGACCTATGGCGAATTGAACGCGCGCTCTAACCAAGTCGCCCATCTGCTGCGCGACCACGGTCTTAAGCCTGGTGACGCCATTGCAGTCCTCCTCGACAATTGCCCGGACTATTTCGAAATCGCATGGGGCGCGCAGCGAGCAGGACTCTATTTCACTTGCGTCTCAACAAAGCTGCAAGCTGATGAAATTGCTTATATTTTGAAGGATTCCGCTTCCCGCATCCTGTTTGTGGGTGCCAATCTATTGCCGCTCGCTCAAGATGCACTCAATCAGCTAGATCACGCCATCCCCACATTGGTGGTTGGAGGCGCGCCCGATATGGCGTCAGACTATCGCAAGGTGCGGTCTCAACAGCCTGAGACCGCCATTGCCGATGAAAGCGCCGGGGCGGACATGCTCTATTCCTCCGGTACAACCGGGCGACCAAAGGGCATCAAAATCCCGCTGACTGGCGCACCGATTGACAGCCCCAATGCACTCCAAATGATGGCGCAAGCGATTTACGGCATTACCGCGGACTCCCGCTATTTGTCGCCGGCCCCCCTCTATCATGCTGCACCTCTGCGCTGGTGCATGTCGGTTCACAAGATTGGTGGTACTGTCGTCGTCATGGAAAAGTTTGAGCCAGAAGCCTATTTGGCCGCTGTTCAACACCACCGCATCACCGACAGCCAACTCGTCCCCACCATGTTTGTGCGCATGCTGAAACTCGATGAAGCAGTCCGCACATCCTACGACCTTTCAAGCCTTAAAATGGCGGTTCATGCGGCTGCCCCCTGCCCGGTCGCCATTAAGGAACAGATGATGGCATGGTGGGGGCCGATCATTTTCGAATATTATGCTGGAACCGAAGGTAATGGCTTTTGCACCATTGCGCCCCATGATTGGCTGCGCAAAAAGGGCAGCGTCGGCAAGGCGCTCCTGGGTGAGCTTCGCATCGTGGGCGAGGATGGTCAGTTGCTCCCGGCGGGGGAAGCAGGCACAGTTTACTTCGCCAATGGCCCCCAGTTTGAATATCACAATAGCCCCGAAAAGACGGCCGAAAGCCGTCATGCAGAGGGTTGGTCGACGCTGGGTGATGTCGGCTATGTCGATGACGAGGGCTTCTTATTCCTCACCGACCGCAAGGCCTTCATGATCATCTCAGGCGGGGTGAATATCTATCCCCAAGAAAGTGAGAATGTGCTGGTGACCCACCCCAAAGTCGCCGATGTTGCCGTGTTTGGCGTGCCCAATGACGAATTCGGCGAAGAAGTGAAAGCCGTGGTTCAGCCCATGGACATGGCCGATACGGGCCCAGATCTCGAAGCGGAACTTCTGGCCTTCTGCCGCAACCAAATTAGTCATATCAAAGCACCACGCTCCATTGACTTTATGGCAGAATTGCCGCGCTATCCCACCGGTAAGCTCTATAAGCGGCTCTTGCGCGACCGCTATTGGGCAGACCGGGAGAACAAACTTGTCTGAACAAAAAAACCAGGCCCAGAAAGACCTTTGGAATACATTTGCAGGAGAACGTTGGACCAGACGGCAGGTTGAGATCGATGCCATGCTGGCCCCGTTCACCCACGCCTTGATGGCCGCTGCGAAGCTGGAACATGCCGCGCCAATGCATGTTCTTGATGTCGGTTGCGGGTCAGGGGAAACATCCTTGATGATAGCCGACCTTGGTCATCGCGTCATCGGGGTTGATATTTCTGCCCCACTCTTGGGTCTGGCCCGGCAACGCGCTGATGGGCGTGACGGGGTAAGTTTTGAGGAGGCAGATGCCTCTGACGCGGTGTTTGACGAGCCGTTTGACCTTTTGATCTCACGCTTTGGCGTCATGTTTTTTGATGATCCACATGCCGCCTTCACACATATGGCCCAATTCCTGAAGCCTGGCGGACGCGTCGTTTTTGTGTGCTGGCGTCCCCCGCCAGAGAATGAGTGGGTGACCATGCCGATGCAGGTCTTGGCCCAGGTCACGGCTCCGCCTGCCCCGCTTCCGCCTGACGCCCCAAGCCCTTTTGCCTTTGCCAATCCTGAGCGTGTGCGGACCATTTTGGAGACCGCAGGCCTGACTGATGTCAGCTTCGCCCCGGTCGATGCACCCATGTCCATGGGCTCTGCGCCGGGTGCGGCGATGGCGGCTGATTTTGTGATGGAAGTCGGACCGGCTGCCTTGGCCATCGCGCAATTATCCCCAGAAGATGCCGCCAAGGTCCGCGACAAGATGGAGATCGCCATCGCGCCCCGTCTGAAGGATGATCTGCTCAGCTTGGGCGGTGCGATTTGGGTCGTGCAGGCGCGCAAGCCTTAAAGATGTGATCCCGGATCGGCTTCGCCGTCCGGGATGACACCCTTATGAATAAACTCATGTTTCCAGAACCGTGTCATCCCCGCCGGAGCGTAGCGGAGAGCGGGGACCTCCATGCGAAAGTGCGGCACAAGGTCCCGGATCGGCTTCGCCGTCCGGGATGACAGCGTGGTGGGGTTTGGCTTTTCCACTTAGAACCGCTTTGGTGAAAGCCCTGTTTCACCAAAACGGCTCATCGAGTTTGAGCGCGACATCTGGGTCGTCAAGTGCGCAGCTTTGCTGCGTCGCGGCGCGATCGGTTTTCGAAGAAAACCGACACTTGACCACCCAGTTGTCGCAAGAACAATTGAAGTTGCGGTTTGGTGGACCAGAATGGGCACCAAAGCGCTTCGAGACAAAAATCTTCTCTAAACGATGTCATCCCCGCCGAAGCGCAGCGCAGAGCGGGGACCTCCATGCGAAAGTGCGGCACAAGGTCCCGGATCGGCTTCGCCGTCCGGGATGACAAGACTTAAAAAGTCACAGCCAAGCGTGGCCTAAAGCTCATCGCGATATTTATTTGTGATCGGATAGCGCCGATCACGGCCGAAGTTACGGGTCCCAATCTTCACACCCGGCGGTGCCTGACGGCGCTTGTACTCGGCGACATAGAGCAGATTCTGGATGCGACGGACAATTGCTGGATCATGCCCGCGCGCGATCACATCCTCAATCTCAGCCTCTTCCTCCACAAAGCCATGCAGCATGTCATCAAGCGCGGGATAAGGCGGCAGGCTATCCTGATCGGTCTGGTTCTCCCGCAACTCCGCAGATGGGGCCTTGTCAATGATACGGGGGGGAATGACCTCGCCTGAAGCCCCAAGGCCAATATGGCAGAGATTGGCGTTACGCCAGCGTGCCAAGGCATAGACCTCCATTTTATAGAGGTCCTTCAAGGCATTATAGCCACCGCACATATCGCCATAGAGCGTGGCATAGCCGACCGCCATTTCACTCTTATTGCCGGTGGTCAGCACCATGGAGCCAAACTTATTGGACAAGGCCATCAGAAGCACGGCGCGGCTGCGGCTCTGGATATTTTCTTCCGCAATTCCGGTTTGGGTCCCGGCAAATGGCCCTTGCAGCATCTGGTCAAAAGCTGTGACGGCGGGCTCGATCGAAATCACGTCATAGGCAATGTTGAGGCGGCGGGCATTATCGGCAGCATCATCGAGACTGCCCTGGCTGGTATAGCGCGATGGCATCATCACACAGCGAACCCGGTCTGCTCCTAAGGCATCAGCTGCCACCGCCGCACTCAAGGCGGAGTCAATACCGCCCGACAGGCCCAACAAAACGCCGGGAAACCCATTCTTATTGACATAATCGCGCAAGGACAAAACCATGGCCGCATAGTCAGCGGCCAGCCCCGTTATCTGGTCAACACGCTCTGCCTGCGTGCAGACCCATGTCTGGCCTTGCTTGTGCCAAACCGACAATGACGCGCTTTCAGCAAAATTGACCAAGGTTTGCACACATTTTCCGTCCCCATCGAGGGCGAAACTGCCGCCATCAAAACAGAGCTCATCCTGACCGCCGACCTGGTTGACATAAAGCAATGGCAGTCTGGTCTCGCGGACCCGCGCCCGCGCGCTTACAAGGCGTTCTTCGCTGACTGGGCGGCGATAGGGAGAGCCATTGGGGACGATCAACAGCTCAGCCCCGTGTTGGGCCAATGCCGCACAGACACGCCCGAACCACATGTCCTCACAAATCGGCAGACCAATCCTCACACCGCCGATCACAACAGGTTCTGGCAAGGGTCCTGGTTGAAACACCCGCTTTTCGTCAAAAACGGCATAATTGGGCAATTCATGCTTGAAGCGAAGCGCCTGGACCTGACCTTCTGCCAGAACGGCTACGCCATTGTGCAGCCCCTCTGGTGTCTGCCACGGGGTACCCATGATAACCGACAGTCCGGTTCCGGCGGTTTTGGCTGCCAGAGCCGCAACCGCCCGTTGGCAATCTGCGACCGCAGCGGCTTTCAAGACAAGATCTTCAGGCGGGTAGCCAATCATGAAAAGTTCTGGAAACACCACCAGATCCGCACCCTGCCCGAGCGCGGCCTCCACTGTGGTGACCGCCTTGGCCAGATTTCCCTTAATGTCGCCCACAATCGGGTTGAGTTGGGCAGACAGGATACGGAGTGTGGTGAGCGGCGCAGTCATAAGGCTAAACTAGCCCGATGTGGGTCCGGGTTCAAAGGTTCGCGCTGAGAATGGTTTCAATCTGCAAGGCAAGGTCCATCGCTGCCAGGGCGTCCTGATTGGCAGGTTCCTGATATGGGGCTTCACAGGCAGCAACAAATTGGGCGAGCTTTTGCGCAACTGGATCGGCATCTTGAGCCAGAAATGGTTTGGCATCCGGCCAGCCTGCGGTCTGCGTGACTTGGCCGCGCACAAAATCGACGTCCATTTTGCCCCGCCCGGTTTCAATCGCCCATTGCGTGGTCCGGATCGAGGCAGTTCGGGTGGCACGCAGGCGGGCTTCGCCACCGCCTTTAAAGCGGATGCGCGCCTCGGCAGCATCAATAGCCGATCCCCGACCTCCCAACTTGGTTGCGCGAACCGAAACAGCCGGGGCTCCAAACAAGACCACCGCAACAAAGATATCTTGGATCATAAGGTCGAAAATCACCGAGACATCGGCGCTGTGTTCGCGTGGAGGGGCCTCTCGAACCGCCTCCAGATGCCGCAATCCCGGCAAACCAGCACTAAGGCCTAGTCCGGCCAAAGTTGGGGCTTCACGATGTCCGACATGCAAGATGCGCTTAGCCGCCCGCGCTTGTGCGATCATGTCGCGTGCCTCATGGCGTGCGGTGGCAATTGGTCGCTCTACCAAAACATGGCAACCCGCTGCCAAGGCCTGCAGGCTCAAGCGACCATGGGTCGATGCTGGTGTGGCAACGATGACCGCGTCAGACTCAGACAGCAGCGCGTCAAGGTCAAGGGTTGGGGCACCAAAGCGGGCCGACAAGCCCGCCGCCCGGCGCTGATCCGGGTCGTGCAAGCCGATCAGTCTGGCTTCTGCCATCATGCGCAGGGCCGCTGCATGGCGCTCCCCGGCAATCCCTGCCCCGATGAGTCCGATCTTCATTGCCCGTCCGACCGCCTTTTGTGAGCCGTGACCCCCGCGTCATGGCCGCGTGACGCTCAAGCACAAAATCATCGCCCCCATCAATCGTGACCGATAAAAAACTGCAGCAATCCAGCCCCTTCCATCATGCCGCCTTCGTGCCATCTTGACCGGTCGACGAAAAAAGCCTCAATCAACCACCAACCGGTCAGCCGAGACCGGATCACCAGGGAGACAAACATGCCAGCGATCCAGTCACGCGAAATCCGCCTCAAATCCCGCCCTGAAGGCACCCCAGCAGCCGAAAACTTCGAACTGGCATCTGCTGAGAGCCCAAGCCCCGGCCCAGGCATGGTGCAGGTGCAGAACCTGTGGATGAGCGTGGACCCCTATATGCGCGGCCGCATGTATGATCGGCCAAGTTATGTGCCACCCTTCCAATTGGGTGAAGCACTGCAAGGCCATGCCATTGGCAAAGTGATCGAAAGCGGTGATCCTGATTTTCAGCCCGGCGACATTGTCAGCCATATGCTGGGATGGCGGGAATATGTGACAGGCCCCAAGGCCTTGTTCACCAAGATTGATGCGGCGGGCATTCCGCTGCAAGCATTCTTAGGCGTGATGGGAATGCCCGGCATGACTGCCTATTGTGGCTTCTTGGAAATTGGTGCGCCAAAGCCCGGCGAAACAGTGTTTGTCTCCGGTGCTGCCGGGGCTGTGGGATCGCTGGTCTGCCAGATTGCCAAGATCAAAGGCTGCAAGGTGGTGGCATCGTGCGGGTCTGATGAGAAAGCAGCCCGGCTAAAGAGTGTGGGGGTTGATCACGTGGTCAATTACAAGACTGCACCAGACCTACTGGCTGCCGTTCGCGCGGCCGCCCCGCAAGGGATCGACATTTATTTTGACAATGTCGGGGGCGAACATCTGGAAGTTGCCCTCGAATTGGCGCGTCCCGGCGGCCGCTTTGCTGAGTGCGGCATGATCAGCCAATATAATGCGACCGAACCCACGCCCGGACCGCGCAATCTTGTCTATATCGTTGGAAAAAGCCTGAAAGTTCAGGGCTTTATCGTGTCTAATTACGCCAGCATGCAGGGCCAATTCCTGTCAGAAATGGGCGGTTGGATCAAGGCTGGCAAAATCAGGTGGGAAGAAACCGTGATGGAGGGCATCGCCAAAGCACCCGAGGCCTTTATTGGACTATTCAGCGGGGCCAATGCCGGCAAGATGTTGGTCAAGCTCGCTTAGGCGGCCTTCAAGCCAAATTTGCAATCAACAACCAAGGTGCGCGGTCTGGTTCGTTTTGAGCCCACTGCGCACCAAGCCCACCAGCGCCTATATACCTCTAACGCCTTGATACTGTGTTTTGTCGCTCAAACCTGCAGAAATCTTGGGTGACGCAGAGGTGCAGGGCCTGTAGAAGCCCCGCTTCGATTCACGCGCTGGCATAAACCAGAATAGGAAAGACCCCGATGAGCCGCCTTTTCGACAATTATGTGATGGTAGACTGGTCGGCAGCGGCCAAGCCCGCCACTGGGGCGGACTCGATCTGGATTGGGACATTGCGCCGGGATGTGCGGCTGCAATTGCGGTTTGAGGCGCAAAATCCACCGACCCGCAAAGCTGCCTTCGACGCCTTGACCGCCCTACTGGCTGATTTTGACAAGCGCGGGGATCGCACCTTGATCGGGTTTGACTTTCCGCTTGGCTATCCCGAAGGCACCGCGGCTGCTTTGAAGTTTGATGGTCCGGCCTGGGCCAGCATGCATCAGTTTTTGGCAAAAGAAATCAAAGACAAGCCAGATAATGCCAATAATCGCTTCCAAGTTGCAGCCATGATGAATCGGCTGATTTCGGGCGGGCCCTTCCCGTTCTGGGGCTGTCCGCCACGCGATGTGCTGACCACGCTGCAATCAAAAAAGACCCGGCCGCATGGCCCAGGCGATGTGCCAGAGCATCGCCGTGCAGAGCTTGCCGCCAAAGGGGCGAGCCCGATCTGGAAGCTTTATACTGCGGGATCGGTTGGCTCACAGGCCTTGACGGGAATCCCCGTGGTCAAGAAGCTGCGGGATCAGCGCGCCGACGCCCGTATTTGGCCGTTTGAAACCGGTTATCGGGGATTAACGCGGGACGATCTGGCTGAGGTTCGCATCCTATTGGCCGAAATCTATCCGTCCATGGTCAAGGCTGTCCCTGCCGTTGGCGAAGTCAAAGACCTGGCCCAAGTCCGCGCCATTGCCGAACATTTCGCGGCTCTGGATGAGGCTGGCAAGCTGGCAGCTTCCTTCGGCCCGGCCAAAGGCATGGCTGAAGCCGACATCGCTGCGGTGGAGCAAGAAGAAGGCTGGATCCTCGGCGTCTAGGCCCGCTCAGGCTTTTCTGAACTGGGCGTGCTGAGCAGAAAGCGGGGACCTCGTGGGACTTTGCGGCACAAGGTCCCGGATCGGCTTCGCCATCCGGGATGACACGCCTTTGTATAAAATGACACAACGAAACAGTGGCATCCCCGCCGAAGCGCAGCAGAAAGCGGGGACCTTATCGCGCGTGGCAGACCAATCGATCCCTCACCTCAAAATCTGGGAGATCACTCTGGTTCACAAAAGCCACAGAGCGGCCCGCCCTAGCGGCGCAGGACCCAGCCGACCACCGCCCCGCCAACAATCGATGCAGCCCCATAGAGCGTCCAATGGGCCGTCTGACCTGGATTAATCACGGCAAAACACGCAATCGGCAGCAAGGCAGCCGCACTGCCCAATAGGCCTAGGAACAATGTTGCCCCAGTGGTCCGCAATTGTCGCTTACCAAATGTCCGCACCTTGCCCCCCTCAATCTGTCCTGAAACCGAACAATTGCTGATCTTGGAACCCTTACCAGCAAGTCTTATTCCAGAGCGCGTGGCCAGAGGCGACATCAGGCTTTCGGTGACTCATCCACAATTGTGGGCAGCGAGACTGCCTGAATAGGTCCGAGGAGCATCAAGCGGGCGATGAGAATGCCCGCGGATATTACGCTGGCAATGGCAACTGCTTCCAACAGGCCTCGTGCGCCCCGCCCAAGATGCAGACAAAGGAACCAGCCCAAAGGAGACATGATCAGGACATAAGAGACAAAATGACTGGCCGTTGGAAACCAAGGCTTGCCCAAGGCCCGCAGCGCTTGGGCGGCAACCACTTGGAGAAAATCCGGTACCGCCATCAGCCAAACCAGACCGACCAAAGCGGCCCCATAGGCGACCAAGGCAGGGTCTTGGGTAAAAGCTGATGCGATGGGATGGGCAAAGAGCCATGTCGTCAGGGCAAACAAGGCAGCATAACCTCCCGACAGCCCCAGTCCGATCCAAGCGACCCGGCGGGCTCCCACCATGTCGCCCGCACCGCGCGCATTTGAGGCAATGACCGCGGTGGCCGAGGCAATCCCCATGGCGGGCATGAAGCCAATCGACATGATATTCATCACAATGTTGAAGGCGCCGACTTGGACCACGCCGGCAATGCCAGCAATGATGGTCAACACATTGAAAGAGCCAGCCTCGAGAACGCCGCTACCAGCCGCCGAAAGGCCAATGGAGATTTGTTCGCGCGCTTCACCCGGTGCGGCCTGTGTTGACAGGTCGAGAAAGCCAAATTGGGCCGCATCTGGCATGTTCAACAACCAGAATAATGCACCACCGGCCAAAAAGAGCCGGGCGGCCAGCGTCGCCCAAGCAGCCCCATCGGCTCCCAGCCCCGGTACCAGGAGGAGGCCAACGACGAGATTGATCACATTTGCCCCGGCCATCAGCGCCAGCGCAACTTTTGGACGCGACAAGGCTTCAAGCGTTTTCGCACACGTTAGATAAACAGCATTGGGCAATAGGCTGAGACCCAAGATCGCGGCGCATGAGGCTGCACCCGCTGCCAGATCGGCCTTTTGCCCTAAATGAGTCAGCGCCCACAGCGCACCAAAATGCAGAAGGAACCCCAGCCCGACCCCCATGATCAGGGCGGTGAGAATGCCACGCCGCCAAATCAGACCAATGGCGCGAGGGTTATCTTGCCCGAACCGGCGCGCTGCCAGCACTTGCACCCCAACCAGAAGGCCGATCGTGGCCACCATGGCGGTGCCATTCAAGCTCCAAGCCAAGGCCAGTTCAGCCAACTCATTGGCGGAGTGACGACCAACCAAAATGGCATCGACCAAGCCCATCAGCATGACAAGCACGTTCGATCCGGCCACAGGGCCAGCCAGTAGAAGCAATTTTTTGAGCAGCCCACCTTGCGGCAAAGCTGCCGCATCGGGGGCAGAAGTCATGATTTATCGGCGTCCTGACACCATCTTAGAGCGCGCCCACTGACGGCACTCATCGGCGACCTCAAAGGCAGAGCGAATCTGCGCCTCACCTGGCATTTGAGGATGAATATGGGTTGCAGCATCAACCGCCTGCTTGAAGGCAATCTCGGCAGCCCCAATTTGGCCCGAGCGCAAATAGGCCCAAGCCTCGATCAGCGAGGGGGCAATCGGATCACGCGCCAAAAGGGTGAAAAACGGTTCATCGGTTTCTGCCTTGGAATAGGCATCAAACTCACTGGGCTCAATTTTGCTGCTCATGGCTTTATCCTGTCCGAAGCACTAACCATAGCAATCCCGGTGCGAGAAGATAGGGGGCTGCTGCCGGGGAAATGCGAAATCCTATCCGAATCCCCGCTTATGTTGCAGCCATGCCAGACCTTAGCCTTGAAGCTTTATATGCTGCCCAAATTGGCGTGTCGCTGAGAGCCGTCTGCGGCATTGATGAAGCCGGTCGCGGCCCATGGGCGGGGCCGGTTGCTGCTGCAGCTGTCATTTTGGATCCAGATGATATGCCTGAGGGAATTGATGATTCAAAGCGGCTGACTGAAGCAGCTCGTGATGGGTTAGCACACACCATTCGTGCACAGGCGAAGGCTTATGCCTGTGTCATGATAGGCCCAGATGAGATTGATCAAACCAATATTCTGGCGGCCACGATGAAAGCCATGCGGCTGGCGGTTGAGGCCTTGCCAATCACGCCTGAACTTGCCCTTGTTGATGGGAATAAGACCCCAGATCTGAACATGGCGTGCCGAGCCATTGTTGGTGGGGATCACAAATCCCTGTCGATCGCGGCCGCCTCTATCCTGGCCAAAGTCGAGCGAGATCAGCAGATGCAGGCCGCAGATGCGCTTTATCCCGGCTATGGCTTTGCCCAACACAAGGGCTATGGCACCAAGGCCCATTTAGAGGCGCTGCGAAAGCTCGGTCCCTGCCCGCTCCACCGGCTGAGCTACAAACCAGTTGCGGCCATATTGTAGGATTTCCAACATTAAAGTTCCGCAAGCATGCCAGCTTGGCCAACGGAACTGCTTCAGATCATGCGTTTCTCATCTCGACGGGACCCAACCAATGGAGATGAAAAATGAAAGCTGTTTCAGCCAAATTTGCAGCCGCAGCGACATGCGTCATGCTGGCAATCACATGTGCGCCTGTCTTTGCAAAAGATCGCGACAATAACCCACCAGGTCCTGCTGGCGGGCGTGGCACCAATTGGGAAAATCTACCGGGCCCACGTGGCGGCCCCGGTGCCTCGCCCGACCGGCTGTATCGCTACAGAGGCGCAGCCTATGTCTTCAAGCCTTATCATCAAGGCTATTATTTCAACGCGCGCTTTGGCTATTGGCATCCCCGATTTGGCTTTTGGAACCAAGTGGCAAAATGCTGGTTCGACAATGACAATAATCCACCCGGACCTGCGGGGGGACCAGGAACCAATTGGGAAAATCCCCCCGGCATGCGGGGCGGCCCCGGAACTTCCCCGGACCGCTATGGCAGATGCCGATAACAATCTGTCCAGCCTGTAGCTTGGCCGCTCAACCCTTGACGTCCTCGCCCTAAATCCACCGCCATAAGCTGCCCTTTGATCGCATCCGGTCAAAGGGCAGCGCTCATGAAAAAATTTTGACTGAAGGATTGCAGAAAAAAAGAATCACTGACTCATTTTGTGAATCCTTTTTTAACCCTAATAGATTCAATTGCCCCCAACACACATGAGGGGCACAACATGTCAGCAGACTATGAAAACCGCATTCTGATCGGCGATAGCATTGAGCTTATGAATTCGCTGCCTGAAGGTTCGGTGGACATGATTTTCGCCGACCCCCCTTATAATCTGCAATTGGGTGGGGACTTAACGCGACCAGATAATTCCAAGGTCGCTGGGGTTGATGATGATTGGGATAAGTTTGCCGATTTTGCCAGCTATGATGCCTTTACCAAGGCTTGGCTGGCTGCCGCACGGCGTTGCCTCTCCGATACCGGCACGATCTGGGTCATTGGCTCTTATCACAACATCTTCCGCGTCGGCGCGACTTTGCAGGATCTCGGCTTCTGGATCTTGAACGACGTGATTTGGCGCAAAACCAATCCGATGCCCAATTTCAAAGGCACACGCTTCCAAAACGCCCATGAAACGATGATCTGGGCCACCAAATCTGCCAATCAAAAGCGTTACACCTTCAATTATGACGCACTCAAAGTCCTCAATGATGACTTGCAAATGCGTTCGGACTGGTCGATCCCGATCTGCTCAGGCCAAGAGCGTCTGAAAGATGCGACGGGTAAAAAAGTTCATCCAACCCAAAAGCCAGAAGCATTGCTCCATCGGATTTTGATGGCTGCCAGCAAACCGGGCGATCTGATTTTGGACCCCTTCTTTGGCTCGGGCACCACCGGGGCTGTGGCCAAGGCGCTTGGGCGGCGCTGGATCGGTTTGGAGCGCGATGCAGGCTATGCGTTGGCCGCTGAACAACGGATTTCGCGGGTTGAACCTGGCCACCTCGACCATATTGAGGGCATGAAATCAAAGAAGGAAGAAGTTCGCGTTCCCTTTGGTGCCATTGTCGAGCAAGGCTTGCTGCGGGCCGGTGACGCCATTTATTCGCCCCGTGGTGATGTGGCGGCCCGTGTGCGCGCGGATGGTTCGATCATGGCAGGTGAAATGGTCGGTTCAATCCACCGCGTGGGTGCCCAAGTCCAGCACGCCCCAGCCTGCAATGGTTGGACCTATTGGCACTTGCGGACCGACAAGGGTCTGGTGCCGATCGACACCTTGCGGCGCGAGATGCGCGCCCGCATGGCAGCCTGAATCAGTCGACTTGCGCGCAATTCAATCTGAAATCTTAGGTTCATCCTAACCGTGGCGTGATATGGCCCGGAAGATGGGACCTGATGTCGCCTTTACCCGTTCGTCCAGCCTCAGGGCAAGCCTGATGGTGGCAGTGGCCGCCTTTCTGGCACCTATTGCCCTGTTGCTTGCACTGTTTGTGCAAGAACAACAAAAGGCCATCGACTTCGCACGGGCCGAAATCCGCGGCGTCAATATGGCCAAAGCCATTCATGAAGCAGGCCTAAGTCTGTCAGAGGCCATCTATCAAAGCGAGACGACGGGCGCGTTGACGTCTCAGCTATTTTCCGCCGTGACAGACCTCAAGCGCGCTCAAGCCCAATATGGCCAGAGCTTTGGGACCGAAGCTTTGGTTGACCAAGTCAGCGCTGATTTGTTGCAAATTTCAGCCAGTGGGCGGGCAGATATCGGCCCGGTAAACACCATCCGTACCAAGCTGCGTTCATTGAACGTCCAAGTCGGCGATGCGTCCAACCTCATTCTCGATCCTGAACTTGATTCCTATTATTTGATGGATTTGCTGATCGTCCGATTTCCCGAAACCTCAGCCATCCTGAACGCAAAAGCAGCCGCTTTGGGATTTTTCAAAAGCGCCGACAAGTCGCAAGTCACAACCGATGGGCACGAACTCCTACGACTGGGTGGTGGCTATCGTGTGGCGATCAGCCAGTTGGAAGATTCCGCAGCCTCGGCTCTGCGTCATTCACACAATTCAGCCCGGCTTGGCATTTTCCAAAATGAGTTTGCCGAAACCATCCGAACGCTCGACCGCTTGGACATCTATACCCGCCGTCTGTCCGACCAAGATGAGCCATTCAACAATCAAGTTGCCGTCGCCCTCGAATGGCAAGCGCGCAAGCAATTGCACGATGTGACCATGATTGCGGCTGACGAACTCAAGGAATTGTTAGAGGCCCGCATTGTTCGGCTGGAAACTGCGCGCAACCGTTCCTTGCTGGCAACGCTGGTGCTCTTTGGTGTGGCGCTGGTCTTTGTTTTTGCTTTCTTGCGCCGACGTGTCACCCAGCCTTTGACCATACTAACCCAGACAGCCGACCAATTTGCTGCTGGTGACCTCAGCGCGGCCACGCCGCTTCAGGATCGTGCCGATGAAGTCGGTGCGCTTGCACGTGCCTTTGAAAGACTGCGCTTAGAGGCCATGGGCCGGATTGAAGCCGAAAGCGAGCGCGCACGCGCTGTGGCGGCCAATAAAGCCAAATCCGCCTTCCTCGCCATGATGAGCCATGAGTTCCGCACCCCGCTCAATGCCGTCATCGGCTATGCTGAAATCCTGGAAGAAGATCTCCAAGGCAAAAACCTTGAGCAAAGCCGCAACGATGCGGCCCGCATCCGCAGCGCCGGGACCCATCTCCTGGGCGTCATCAACCAAGTCCTTGATCTGTCCAAAATCGAAGCCGGCTCGATGGAAACGGAGGCCATCGCCTATTCCCCCGCTGAGATTTTGCAAGAAGTAGGTGACACGATACGCCCCATTCTGGAGGCACGGGGCAATGTTTTGGCACTGCAGGCCGCGCCAATCGAGGAGGCGTGGGGTGATCCCACCCGTCTTCGTCAATGTCTTTACAATCTAGCCGCCAATGCGGCCAAATTTACAGATCATGGCGTGGTCAGCCTGTCGGTACACAAGCGTGACCAAGTCCTGGTGTTTCAAGTCAAAGATACCGGCATAGGCATGTCTGCTGACCAGATTGATCGCATCTTTGAGCCTTTTGTGCAGGGGGATGATTCAACGACTCGCAAGTTTGGTGGTACGGGTCTTGGCTTGGCCATCACGCGCAAACTGGCCCGCCTGATGGGGGGAGATGTCTCTGTTACCAGCCAAGAGCATGTTGGTTCGTCCTTTGAGCTGACCATTTTGCATCGGATGCCACACGGTGATGAAGCCCGCACCCCGGCTGAAAAACCTCCCACCCTGACCGACGGGGCGGATGATTATGGTCTCGACTTGGTCGACGTGGCCTGAGGCATGGAACTGGCCTACCCGCCTTGATGGGCTTTCAAGGCTTCCAATCCAGAATCTATGATTTTGCGCATGACCCTTGGCAGGGCGGCCGCCCCAGTCTCAGACAAAGCCAAAACCTGATGATCAGGCAGCTCAATCCGATGCAGGATGCGTGTGGCGGCAACACATACCTGCAGATCAAAATGGGTGAAGACGTGTCGGATATTTTCGCCGTACACCCACCTGTGCTCTAAGCCCAGCCAATGGGGTGGGGCAAACGTGGCCTGGGTTGGATCATCGTGCCAGGCTGAGCCTGGTATCTCGAGCATGCCCCCCAAAAGCCCCCGGTCGGGCCGCCGCCGCACCACCAACCCATCGGGCGTTACAATCACATAGGCCCAGCCAAACCGGCGAGGTTTGGCCTTTTTGCTTTGCTTCTTTGGATATGATTCTGCCTCATCTGCCTGATAGGCCTGACAGAGATCTTGCAACGGGCAGATCAGACAATTTGGCTTGCGCGGGGTGCAGACCCCTGCCCCCAGATCCATCAAGGCTTGCGCAAAATCGCCGGGGCGATGGGGGTCGGCAAGTTTAGCGGCTTGTGTTCGAAACACCGGCTTGGCGGCCGGGAGCGCTTGGTCAATCTTCCACAAGCGCGACAAAACACGCTCAACATTGCCATCAACGGGGACAACAGGCTGGTCAAACGCGATGGCAGCAACCGCAGCCGCGGTGTAAGGCCCAATTCCGGGGATCTCCAAAAGGCCAGCTACATCACGAGGAAATGTCGAGCGGGACGCCAAGGCCTTTGCCCCGGCATGAAGATTGCGCGCACGGGCATAATAGCCAAGCCCGGCCCACAACCCGAGAACTTGGTCGAGCGGCGCTGAGGCCAAGTCCTCCAACCGCGGAAACTTGCGCAGAAAAGTCTCAAAATAGGGCTTTACCGTAACCACAGTCGTCTGTTGCAACATGATTTCGGATAACCAAACATGATAGGGATCGGGGGCGTGGCCGCGCTGGCGGTCAGCTGGGGCGACCCGCCACGGTAAGTCACGGGCGGCCTTATCATACCAGTCGAGCAGACTGAGGCGCAGGCGCTGGCGTATGGCTTGAGGATCGGGGCTCATCAGCTTGCTCTAACGGCTTTGCAGGCCGATGACATCACCCCCTCGCAGAGGCACGCGCAATCGGTTAAGCAAGGCCATGGCTCGCTTGCCCCCGCCCCCACCTCTGCCCGAACGGTCCAGCCTGGCTTTGGACCCTGCCTATGAAGCCGCCGCAACCGCATGGCTTTCAGCCCGGCGTGGCAAGGCCGTATGGTCTGGTCCGCCTCCTATCGCCCGGATGATTGAAAATCTGATCCCCCCCGATCAGCGCAAGGGCGGCATGACGGTGAAGGAATTGCAAAGCCGGTGGCGCGATGTGGTGGGTGAAAAACTTGCCTGTATCTGCCAGCCCGACGCCATCAAAGGGGAAACCTTGGTTGTCCGCGTGGTGGCAGCCGCTGCCCCCTTATTGGCGATGCGGACGAATGAGATTGTGGGGCTTGTGCGCCTGGCCGGAGCCAGCCGCATCCGCAAACTCTCGCTCGTTCGTGGCCCATTGCTGTCGCGCGCCCAAGCAAAAAGCGCCCGCACGCAGCGAAAATTGACCGCAACAGAACAGCGCAAACTGGACGAACAACTTGAACAGGTCAGCCAACCGGGTTTGAAAGCAGCTTTGGCGCGTTTGGCAGAAGCAACTGCCCATCTTGATTGATGCATGGCCGAGCCCCCTTTGCCTCTGCCTCAAGAGGCGCTAACGACAACAGGAACATGGCCTTTCCCGGCCCCGGACGGGCAGGCCCAATAGGAGTGATCGGAATGTCTTTTCATTTTCCCCGACTGGGTCTTGCGGCGGCAAGTGCTGTGATGGCAACAGCACTATTGGTAAGCGGCTGTAATTCGGGTGGAGGAGCCGGCGGGGGCAAACCAGCCAGCACGCTGGAAGTAGAGAGTGATCTGCCCATGGGATCGAAAGATGCCAAAGTGGTGCTGGTCGAATATGCCTCTGTCACCTGCCCACATTGTGCGAATTTCCACAAGGAAGTGCTGCCGGTGATCAAGCAGAAATACGTCGACACCGGTAAGGTGCGCTATATTTTTCGCGAATTCCCGACCCCGCCCTTTGAACTGGCGACCGCTGGCCATTTGATGGCGCGCTGCGCAGGTGGTGACAAGCGTAATCAGATTATCGATGCATTGATGCGTGGCCAGACAGACTGGATCACTCAGGCGTCGGGCCCCTTGGGTGCCAAGCAGGCTTTGTTGAACATTGCCGCATCCGCCGGCATGAGCGAGGCTGAATTCGACACCTGTATGGCCAATGAGAAGCTGTTGAAAACACTCGTCGATATTCGCGATGGCGGGATCAAAGCCGGTGTTGAAGGCACGCCCACATTATTCATCAATGGCGAGCGTTTTGAGGCCCCTGCAGGGCGCGAAATGACAGCCGATGATGTGAGCAAAGGCGTCGACGCCGCTCTCGCTAAGGTTAAGTAAGGGCCTTTGTCCTTGCAGCAGGCCCATCGTCAAAGCCGATCGGACTCAGGCCGCCGCCCGCATGGGCTGGCGGCCCTCTTGGCTGTCATGGGTGTGCTGAGTGCAAGTCTCGCGATGGCCGCCACGCCGGCAAATTCGCCCCCTGGCAGTCTGGGTACGGTCGCGGATTGGCCAATGGGCAGCCCGAACGCCAAAGTGACTTTGATTGAATATGGCAGTCTGGTTTGCCATCATTGTGCGAATTTCAACAATTCTGTCCTGCCCACGATCAAGGCCCGTTATGTCAACACGGGCAAAGTGGCCTATGTGTTTCGCGCGTATCCAACCCAACCGGCCGATTTGGCGTATGGCCTACATGTGCTTGCCCGCTGCGCTGGGCCCACAGGCTATCATGACCTTATCGATGGGTTCTTCCGCCAGCAGGCACAAATCTTTGCAGCGGCGCGATCGGCGGACGGTGCGGTTGGTCTAGTCACGGAAATCGCGGCCAAATCAGGCGGGGTGAGTGCAGACAAGGTGCAAATCTGCTTGCGCAGCGACACGCTGTTCAATGAGATCAACCAACAGGTTGACTCTGGCGATCGGCTTGGCGTGCAAGGCACACCGACATTCTTCATCAAGACGGCCAGAGGTCAAATCCGCCTGGAGGTCGAACCGACTGTCGACAATCTCAGCGCGGCGCTTGATCAGGCGCTGGCCGACGTCACAAAACCCAGCACCACACAAGTCAAAGCAAAGCCGCGCCGTCCTCAACCTCAGACCAAAACTCAGAAAGCCGCGCCGCGATGAAGGTCACTGATTTGCGCGTGGTGGGCTTTAAGTCCTTTGTTGACCCGGTTCACCTCAGGATCGAGCCCGGTTTGACGGGGATTGTCGGGCCCAATGGCTGTGGCAAATCCAATATTCTTGAATCCCTGCGCTGGGTCATGGGGGCGACCTCGGCGCGCGCATTGCGCGGTGGGGAAATGGATGATGTGATCTTTGCCGGGACCGATAAACGGCCTGCCCGTGACATTGCCGAGGTCGTGATCACGCTCGACAATAAGGATGGTCGCGCACCGGCCCCATTTGATCAAGACCCGGTCCTGGAAGTCGCGCGCAAAATCCGCCGGGCGGCCGGATCGACGTTTCGGATCAATGGCAAGGAAGTGCGCGCCCGAGATGTCCAGCTTCTATTTGCCGATGCCTCGACGGGGGCCAATTCACCGGCATTGGTGCGGCAAAACCAAGTCAGTGAGCTGATCAATGCCAAGCCGGAGAACCGACGCCGCATTTTGGAAGAGGCTGCGGGTATCTCAGGCCTCTATACGCGTCGCCATGAAGCCGAACTCAAGCTGCGCGGGGCGCAAACCAATTTGGAGCGTCTTGATGACGTAATCCAAGCCATGCAGGACCAATTGAACGGTCTGCGACGCCAGGCTCGGCAGGCCACAAAATATCGCGCGATTGCCGAAGAAATCCGCACTTTGGAAACCTTCTTATATGCGCAACGTTATTCTGAAGCCCAAGCAGGGCTGCAACACAGCGAAGAGACACTCAAGCAGGCCGACACCGCACTCGCCGATGCGACTTTGGCTGCCAACCGGGCAGCCGCAGCGGCGGAAAACTCCGATGATGCACTGACAGGGCTTCGGGAAGAACAGGCAGTAGCCGAAGCCATTCTGCGCCGCCTTGAAGGTCAAAGGATCGCCTGCGAACGTGATTTACAAGGCGCGCGGGATGCCCTTGCAGCCGCCGAAGCAGATCTGGTGCGCATTCGCAATGATAAAGCGCGCGAACAGACCTTGTTTGAGGATGCGACCCAAAGCCTCGCTCAGGTCAGTGAAGCACTCAACAATTTGCCAGATCGGGCTGCACTAGATGAGACGCTGGCCTCAGCCAGGGCCACTCTGGAGGCTGCCAATCAAGCCCGCGAGACGGTGGAAGCCGATCTGACGGCCGTGATCTCCAAGCGGGCTGCGGCCGTGGCTGAACGCAACGCCCAGAGCCGGGCTTTTGATGATGCCAAGGCACAATTGCGCCGACGCGAGGAAGCACTCACCCGATTAGAGGCCGAGCTTGCCCGCCTCCGTCAAGGCTTGCCAGATGAAGGGGCTTTGGCCATTGCGCGCAAAGAAGCCGAAGCTGTCAGTGATGCGGCAAACGCAGCTGCTGAGCGTGCCGATTTAAGCGAGCGAGAGGCCGAAGATGCGGCCGCCCAAGAAGTAGAAGCCCGCGAAGCCGCCCGTGAGGCACAGAACCAGCTTGATCGCCTGTTGGCCGAGGTCAAGGCGCTGGAAGCCATGGTACGCAAGCCAGCCGCCGGCACTTGGGCAAAAGTCCTCGACTCCATCCGTCCCAAACAGGGGTTTGAGCGCGCCGTGGCGGCAGCCTTTGGCGATGACTTACAAGCCGCCCTGGACCCAAAGGCACCGGCAGTGTGGCTGGGTCAGACTGCACGGGGTTTCAGTTGGCCCACTGGGGTTAGCGCACTCAGCGAATTTGTCGATCAGGCTCCAAGCCAGCTCGAAGCGCGGCTTGAAGCGATTGGCCTGGTCAGTGCCGCACAATTCGACACCATGCTGGATCTGCCTGCCGGGGCGCGTATCGTCACCAAAGACGGTGACATGCGGCGCTGGGACGGTTTTGTCCGGCGCAAGGACGCGGTTTCCTCAGCAGCAGCCGAGCTTGAGCAACGTGCCCGCTTAGAGGCTTTGCAAGCTCAATTACCTGCAGCACAGGAAGCTACACAAGGCTTGGCCAAAGCTGCTGCAGAGGCACGCGCCCGGGCTGATCAAAAGCGGGCTCTGGCCCGTAATGCGCGCGCTGAAGCGCCCCGCGCTTTCGCCGCTGTGGCAGGCGCGCGCGACCGGATCAACAAACTCGAGGCCGATTTTGCCAGGGCGCATGCCGGGGTCGAGCAGGCGCTTGCAAGCGTTGCCGCGGCGCAAGAGGAAAAAGAACAAGCCCGCCTGTTGGTTGAGGTGGCAGAAGAACTTTTGGCCAATCTGCCACCAGAGGAAGATACTGCGGAATTGGATGCCATCCAAGCCAAAGCTCAGGCCGCGCGCGCGGCGGCCAATCATGCGCAAGCAGGCCTCAATCAGGTACTGGCCCGTGCCCAGGCTCGCGACAGCCAAGAATCCAGCCTCATCCGCGATAAAAACTCTTGGCAGACCCGACTCCAAGCCGCAGAAGCCCGGCTCGGCGAACTCGACCGCGAGGCAGAAAAGGCCACTGCGCGCAAGCAGGCCGCCAGTGATGCCCCGGTTGACATTGAAAAGCGTCAGCGCGAATTACTGGCGCAAGTTCCCCCAGCTCAGGCCCGCAAAGCCAAGGCGGATGATGCGCTGGCATCGACAGAATCCAATATCCGCAATTTGCGCGAACAAGATCGTCTGGCCCAACAAGCCCTCTCAGCCGCGCGGGAAACCCGGGCTGCGGCTGCGATCAGATTGGAATCGGCCTCTGAGCGGGTGCAAGAGCTCGGCGAAGAAATACGGCGGGCTTTACAAGTCGATCCAGCAGATTGCGAGCGGCGCGCCCGCGCAGCCTTGGGTGAAGCCTTTGCCACCACCACCATTCAATCAACCGAGGCTCGGCTGTCCAAACTCCTCTATGATCGTGATGCGTTGGGCGGCGTGAACCTGCGGGCCGACGAGGAAGTGGAAGAGCAAGAGGCCCGGCTGTCGGCCCTCATTGCTGATAAAGAGGACCTGACTTCTGCCATCATCAAGCTGCGGGGCGGGGTCGACCAAATCAATGAAGAGGGCAAAGAGCGGCTGGTGGCAGCCTTTGAAACCGTGCATGGCCACTTCCGTGTGCTGTTTGAAGCCCTTTTTGATGGTGGCTCGGCTGAGCTTCGCCTGACCGAAAGCGACGACCCTTTGGGGGGTGGCTTGGAAGTCTATGCCTGCCCACCCGGCAAGAAGCTTCAGAGCCTAAGTCTGATGAGCGGCGGCGAGCAGGCCCTGACCGCATCTGCCTTGATTTTTGCGGTATTCTTGTCAAACCCCGCACCGATTTGCGTGCTGGATGAAGTTGATGCGCCACTGGATGATTCCAATGTCGATCGCTATTGCCGTCTGTTGAACGAGATGCGGCAAAGAACCGAGACCCGCTTCATCGTTATCACCCACCATCCCATCACCATGGCGCGGATGGATCGCTTGTTCGGCGTGACCATGGCCGAGCGGGGCGTTTCTCAATTGGTGAGCGTTGATCTCAGTCGGGCCGAGGCGCTCATCTCCGCCGACGCATGATTCCGTAAGGGCGCAGGAATCATAAGTGATTTTTGAGCGGGCCGTGTTGCAATCGATTGATCTGACCCCGAGCCGCTGCCTTGCCGCTTTTTGTGTCACTTGTGCAACAATGCTCACTAAATTGTGATGCAAGCTTAGATTACCCCGCAAAACTGCCCGGTTTTGCCTTTGGCCTACCTTGTCATAACAAAAATGCGCGGTAACGACATGCAGTCAGCCCAATCCTAAAGCTGATCTCGACACGATATTATGAGGATAACTCATCCATGAAAAAGACATCGACCCTGTATGGTGCCAGCATGTTGGCCCTGTCAGTTGCTTCGGTTTTGGCGATTGCTGCTCCTGAGCATGCCTATGCCCAAACCGCACCGGCAGCTGGCGAAGCCCCGGCTGAGGAAGTCATCATCGTGACCGGCAGCCGCCGCGCAGTCCGCTCTGCCGCCGACACGCCGGCACCAGTTGATATCATTAGCGGCTCGGAAATTGCCGCTCAGGGCGATACGGATGCGGCCAATCTGATCCGGAATGTGGTGCCATCATTTAACGTCAACACGCAATCGATCAGCGATGCCGCCTCCATTGTACGTCCCGCCAATTTGCGCGGCTTGGCCCCAGACCACACGTTGGTTTTGGTCAATGGTAAGCGTCGTCACCGCTCGGCCGTCATCGCCTTCCTTGGCGGCGGTATTTCTGACGGTGCGCAGGGGCCTGATCTGTCGATCTTCCCAACGCTGGGCCTGAAGCAAGTTCAAGTGCTGCGCGATGGTGCAGCGGCCCAATATGGCTCTGATGCGATTGCCGGTGTGATGAATTTCCGCCTGCGTGATGATTCAGATTCATTCGAACTCGATGCCAAATATGGCCAGTATTATGAGGGCGACGGCACCACCTACCAGATCGCAGGCAATTTTGGCGTGCCGCTAACCGATGCAGGCTTTGCCAATTTGACCTTGGAATATCGGGAAGCTGGCGAGACCAGCCGGTCGGTCCAGCGCGGTGACGCGGCAGCCTTGCGCGCTGCAGGCAATACAGCCGTGCCTTCCTCCCCTGTGCAGACTTGGGGCGCCCCAGAAGTCAAAAGTGACTTCAAGGCCTTCTTGAACGTTGGCATTGATGCTGGCGATGATCGTTCCTTCTATGCCTTTGGTAATTATGCCAAGAAAGAAACAGAGGGCGGCTTCTATTATCGTAACCCCAACACACGTGGTGGGGTCTATTCAAACAATGGCGGCACCAGTTGGCTGGTCGGTGACTTAACTCCAGGCACAACCCCCTGCCCAACCGTGGCCCCCGGTGCTGCAGGTCTTGCTGCCTTGCGGGCTGATCCCAATTGCTTTGCCTTTGTGGAATTGTTCCCCGGTGGCTTTACCCCCCGCTTTGGCGGTGAGTTGAGTGATCTGGCCGGCTATATTGGCACCAAAGGCAAGATGTATGGTTGGGATTATGACGTCAGCTTTGGTGTGGGCCAGAGCGATATTGACTTCAATATCAGCAACACCATCAACCCCTCGCTGGGCCCCAACACACCGACCAGCTTCCGCCCCGGTGGTCAGACCCAGCTTGAAAAAACCTTCAACATCGACCTGTCCTACGCCATGCCGGTGGCCTCGTTTGCGTCACCGCTTAACATTGCGACCGGCTTTGAATGGCGTAATGAATCCTTCGAACTGAAGGCGGGCGATCAGGCATCTTGGGAACGTGGCCCGCTGGCCAGCCAAGGCTTTGGTCTGGGCTCCAACGGCTTCCAAGGTTTCAACCCCTCAACCGCGGGCAAGTGGAATCGCTCCAACGTCGCGGTTTATGTCGACCTTGAAGCCGATGTCACCGATAAAGTGACGCTTGGTGCAGCAGTGCGCAGCGAAGACTTCGAGGACTTCGGCACCACCACCAATTACAAGCTTTCAGGTTTGATGCGTGCCACGGACGCATTGACCTTGCGGTCGACCTATTCGACGGGCTTCCGTGCTCCAACACCAGGTCAGTCCAACATCATCAATACCACCACATCGCTGATCAGCTCTGGTGGGGTGCAAAGCTTGCAGAACACAGGCACCATTCCCCCAACATCAGTGTTGGGCAAATTGCTGGGTGGTAAGGCACTTGAGCCTGAAACGTCGAAAAACTTCTCGATCGGTGCGGGTCTGGAAGTCGGCAAACTTAAGGCCACATTGGACTTCTTTAACATCAAGATGGAAGACCGGATCCGCCTGAGTGCACCAACCAAAGCTCTGACCCAAGCGCAATTCAACGCCTTGTCAGCAACAGAGCAAGCCGCGATCCGCGCCTTGGGCGGCGACACGCCAGACTTCACGGCGTTCAAATTCTTCGTCAATGGCGTGGATACCACGACCCAGGGCGTCGACTTTGTTGCCTCTTATCCATTGGACCTGTTTGGCGGAAAGACCAATCTCTCGGTCGCGGCAAATTGGACCGAGACGGACGTGACACGCGGCGAAAAGCTGGTCGGTATCGAAGCTGACGGCAATGCCGGTTTGCGCCAGATGGAAGAGGGTCTGCCCAAATTCCGCGGCAATGTTGCCATCAGCCACACGATTGGCAAATGGAACTTCAATGGCCGGGTGAATTATTATGGGAAATTCTATGAAGCCCATGCAGATGCCTTTGACCTGCCCATCAATGGCAAAGCCCAGTACACGCTGGACGCCGAAGTCACTTATGCCCTGACCGATGCAGTGTCGGTCACCGTGGGTGCTGAAAACCTGACCGACAGCTATCCAACCAAAAACCCCTGGGCCTCGATCTTGGGTGCGGAATATGCCGTCACGGCACCAGGCGGCTTCAATGGCGGCTTTTATTATCTGAAGCTCAGCTATAAGCGCTAAACGGAACGGTCAAACCCTATCCAACAGAGGGCTCGGCAATTGTCTGCCGGGCCCTTTTTGTAACCGGGCTGCGGGCGGTAGCGCGCACCTGCGCCTGCAACGCATAGAATAGGAACTTTGGCAGGGCCAGTTTGGCAGACGATTCTAGACCAAACCGAATGCCAGTCCCCTGTTTTTCATGTCCAAATCGCGGGCAATTCTGCTGCACCGCATCATCACACTGCATAATTCCCGAAAACGTGATCAAAAACAGCATCCTAGATGCACAGATCATCGGGTTGACTTGGGATAAGGGCGCCTCTAGTTTCCGCCCCGCGTCGGCAGGGGGGCAAGTCCGCACTTTTGCTGTACGCATGACTGGTTCATGGCTGATCCTAACGTTCCTGACGGTGCAAAAGCCCTTGATGCGTTGGCCAAACGTGTGGCCATCCTGCGTCAGGAGGCTGATACATCAGGGCCGCAGGGCGGCGTGGACCGTAACGGCATGTCTTTAGGGCTGCGACTGGCTTCGGAATTTGCTTCTGCAATTCTGGTTGGCGCGCTGTTGGGATATGGCGTGGATGTGCTGGTGACGAGTGAGCCGTGGGGCCTTTTATTTGGTTTGGCGCTCGGTTTTGTGACCGGTACCGTGAATTTAATTCGGGCCTCGCGGCAGATGAGTGCGGCCCAAAATGTTGATCCTCGGGCACCCGGCCCAGCGGACAACCCAGACAAAGACGTGTGAAGCAGGAGACAAGCGGCGTGGCCAGCGATCCGATGCACCAGTTCCATATCGCCCCGATCGTTCCGATCGAATTGGGTGGCTATGATGTGTCGTTCACCAACGCCAGCCTGTTCCTTGTGCTGGGCGCTGCATTGCCGGCCGCCTTCATGCTGGCAAGCTCAGCCAAGGCGGCATTGGTTCCAGGTCGGATGCAGACCTTGGGCGAGACCGCTTATGGGTTTGTCCATAATATGCTCTACAGTTCGGCAGGCTCAGAAGGCGTGAAGAAATTCTTCCCCCTCGTGCTCAGCCTGTTCCTGTTCATTTTCACCGTGAACATGGTCGGCCTGTTTGCCTATAATTTCACACCAACCAGCCAAATCGTGGTGACGGCCATGATGGCTTTGTTGGTGTTTTTCACCGTGATTATTGTCGGCTTTGCCAAGAATGGCCTCGGCTTCCTCAAGCTGTTTGCGCCCTCTGGTATTCCATTGCCGCTCTATCTGATCGTCACCCCCATCGAAATCATCTCCTTCTTCTCCCGCCCTTTGTCGCATGCGGTGCGTCTGTGGGCGAATATCCTTGCCGGGCACATTCTGGTGAAGGTGTTTGCGGGCTTTGTGCCGCAATTGGTTGAAGCTGGTGGTGCTTTGGGTGCCGTCGGTGCGATTTTGCCCTTTGCCATGACGGTTGCCCTCTATGCGCTGGAAACCCTCGTGGCATTCTTGCAGGCCTATGTGTTCACCATGTTGACCTGTATCTACCTCAATGACGCGCTGCACGCAGCCGATCACTAAGTCACCCTTTTCTTATCGTCCCTAATCCCTCAGGAGAATTCATCATGGACGCAGAAGCCGCAAAGTACATTGGTGCAGGCCTTGCTTGCTTGGGCATGTTGGGCGCCGCCATCGGCGTGGGCAACATCTTCGGCAGCTTCCTGGAAGGCGCCATGCGCAACCCATCGGCCGCTCAAGGCCAGTTCGGCAACCTGATCTTCGGGTTCGCTGTGACCGAAGCTCTCGGCATCTTCTCGCTGCTGATCGCAATCCTCTTGTTGTTCGTGGTCTGATCCAAGATTTGGTTCTGATCTTGGTTCAACGACCGGGAGTGGTTTGATTATGGCTGGCGAATCCCAAGCAGTTGAAGCTGCGGGTCAGGCAGGCGAGCATGCAGGCGGGGGATTTCCCCCGTTTGATCCGAGCCTGTTTTCCTCGCAGATTTTCTGGTTCTGGCTTGCTTTTGGCGCGCTTTACATCGTGCTGGCTGCGGTGGTCATTCCCCGAATTGCCAAGACGTTGGCGGACCGCAAAAGCGCGATTGAGCTTGACCTGAAGGCTGCCGCAGACGAGACGGCTGCCGCCCAAGCGGCGCGCTTGGAAGCCGAGCAAGCTGCCGCCGAGGCGCGGGCGCAGGCCCGCAAAAAGGTGGAAGAGGTTCGCCAAGCCCAGGAAGCAGCAGCAGCGAAAGCTGAAGCTGCGGCCACCAAAAAGGCCACGACCAAAATCACCAAGGCTGAGGAAAAGATCGCGGCTGCGCGCGAAGCAGCCTTGGCTGGTGTCAATGACACAATTGGTGAGCTGGCCGGCGCGATTGTTGAGCAGGTATCTGGCATTAAGCCGACCGCTAAAGCACTCGACTCGGCGGTTAAATCAGTCACAGGGGCAGCGTGATGGCAGGCGGTTTTGATGCAACGCTGGTTGCCGCGATTGGCTTTACAACCTTCATTGGTGGCCTGATTTATCTGAAAGTGCCAGGCATGGTCGCCAAAGCCCTTGACGATAAGTCTGCTCAGATTGCCAAGGAATTGGCCGAAGCCAAGGCCTTGCGCGAACAGGCCGAGGCCTTGCGCAAGAGCTATGAGGATCAGCAAGCCAAGGCCTTGGAAGAGGCAGCTGCGATCCTGGCCAAGGCTGAGGAAGACGCTGTTCGCGTCAAAGCCGAGGCCGAAGCCCAGTTGGAACGCTCAATTGCAGCCCGCTCGAAACAAGCTGAAGAGCGCATTCGTCGGGCCGAGGAAGCTGCCATCGCCGATGTGCGGGCAGCGGCTTCATCCGCGGCCTTGGCCGTGGCAGAGCGCGTCTTGCTGTCCAGCGTTAAGGGTAAAGCTGGCGAGAAATTGGTGGCGAGCGGGATTGCCGCGCTCGAAACCAAATTCAACTAAGGTACTAATCACCCGGGCGCGTGTGTGATGAACCCACAGCTCGCTAAAGCCCGTCTTTCAAGCATTCAGAGCTTACGAGGCATGGCCGCCATCATGGTGGCCATTGCTCATTTACACGCCGTGGAAAACCACCTCGGTGGCAGTCCGCTCTTGGGTGGCTGGGCCCTTGCGGGCTTTGGTGGTGTTGACCTGTTTTTTGTGATTTCCGGCTTTGTCATGGTCTGGGTGACGCGGGCAGATCAGGGCAAGGCCAGCGCCCTGCCCGGCTTTTGGTTTTCACGTGCGCTGCGCATCTATCCGCTCTGGTGGCTGGTTCTATCTGCCCTCGTGGCCGTTTGGATGGTGAAGCCAGACTGGGTCTATCAAAGCCATGCCTCGAGCCCAGAGCTTTGGAAATCCTATTTTCTGATCCCAGACCGCGACTTGCCGCTCCATGCCGTCGGCTGGACGCTGATTCACGAACTCTATTTTTACGGCGTGTTTGGCCTGCTTCTTATGTTGCCCAGGCGCTGGTTTGCCGCAGGGTTGGCAATTTGGACCATTATCTGTGCCGCAGCCGCGGTCATTTTGCCACGACCGGATAATCCATTTCTGGCCGTGATCCGCCACCCGCTCACGCTCGAGTTCGCCCTAGGGGCCGGTATTGGCTTATTGGTGGTGCGCGGCGTGCGTCCTGCAGCCAATTTGCTGATCCAAATTGGCCTGATCTGGCTATTCATCAGTGCTGTGGCGGTTCGCAGCACTGCAGCAGACTTCTTCGCTCAGGAATGGCCTCGCGTGTTCGCATTCGGTTTGCCGTCGGCCCTGTTGGTCTGGGGCTGTGCCGGGCGTGAATTGGCAGGCATTGAGAGCCGGGGCTGGCAGGCCAAGCTGGGAGACTGGTCTTACGCCCTCTACCTCATTCATGTGCCGGTCTTTGCCGCTGTCGGCCGTCTGGCTGCCCCATTTGCCCAGCCCGGGCCACTCGATAATCTCATCCTGCTGATGGTGGGGTTGGCCACGGCGATCTTGGCAGCTTTCATCCTGCATGCGGGCTTTGATCAACCCATACAAAAGCTGGGCAGACGGATCCGTCGCCGGTTCCTAACCCCACCATAAAACAACCGCCGGAGGTCTTCCGGCGGTTGCTTTAGCCATCCAAGGCTCGGGCCTATTCAGCCGCGATCTGGCTGATCTCTGCCGGGGGCGTCCATTTGAGAACCGGCTTGCGGGCAGCCCGCGTCTCGTCGAGCCGCTTGACCGGAGCATGATGTGGTGCCCCCGTGAAGCGGGCCGTATCGCCAGACTTGGCCGCTTGCGCCAATGACGTCATGGTGGCGATAAAGGCATCAAGACTGGCCTTGCTTTCGCTCTCGGTTGGTTCAATCAACATCGCCCCATGCACCACCAGCGGGAAATACATCGTCATGGGGTGATAGCCCTCGTCAATCATGGCTTTGGCAAAATCAAGCGTGGTTACACCTGTGCCGTCAAGCCAGCTGTCGTCAAACAAGGCTTCGTGCATGCACACACCCTCAAATGCCGGGCTCATATGCGCCTTCAGACAGGCTTGGACATAATTGGCATTGAGCACCGCATCTTCCGATGCTTGACGTATGCCATCGGCACCGTGGCTCAACATATAGGTGAGCGCACGTGTATACATGCCCATCTGGCCATGGAAGGCGACCATGCGGCCAAAAGGCTCGCCATCACTATCGGCTTCATGCTCGATCAGATCCAAGCTGCCATCGGCGCGCTTGACCACATAGGGAACGGGCGCGAACGGGGCGAGAGCGGCCGACAAGACGGTTGGACCAGAGCCCGGACCACCACCGCCATGGGGGGTGGAAAAGGTCTTGTGCAAATTGATGTGCATGGCATCGACGCCCAAGTCACCTGGCCGAACGGCCCCGGCAATGGCGTTGAAATTGGCCCCATCACAATAGAAATAGCCACCAGCCTCATGAATCAGGTCGGCAATGATGCGGATGTCGCGCTCAAACAGGCCGCATGTATTGGGGTTGGTCAGCATAATGCCAGCGACATCATCGCCGAGCTTGGTTTTGAGGTCGCTCAAATCAACCCGGCCATCAGGGGCAGCCTTGATTTCATCCACGACAAAGCCGCATTGCACAGCCGTCGCCGGATTGGTGCCATGGGCGCTTTCAGGCACCAGCACGCGACGGCGATGGGCCTGACCACGCGCATCCAAGGCTGCGCGGATCGCCAACATGCCGCACAATTCGCCATGCGCCCCGGCTTTGGGCGACAAGGCGACCGCCTGCATGCCCGTCAATGTCATCAGCCAATGTGACAGCTCATCCATCACACGCAGGGCGCCTTGCACCGTTGAAATCGGCTGCAAGGGATGCACGTCGGCAAAGCCTGGCAGACGCGCCATCTTCTCATTAAGGCGCGCATTATGCTTCATGGTGCACGAGCCCAGCGGGAACATGCCGAGGTCGATGGCATAATTGCGTTGGCTCAAGCGCACATAATGGCGCACGGCTTCGGGCTCAGACAGGCCGGGATTGCCGGTCGAACTGGTTCGGGCAAGCCCACCCAGACGTGGCTTAATCCCCTTGACGGGCGGCAAATCAACGCCGGTCCGGTCAATCGCGCCGGTCTCGAAGATGAGAGAGGTCGGTTGCAACAGGCCTTTGGCACCGGAGAATGTCGCAGGCGCGGCCGCATCATGGGCCACTGGCGTGGTGGGACGGCCAACAGTGTTCATAGCCATGATCAGATCACCTTCTTCAGCGTGTCAGCAAGGGCAGCAATATCGTCTGCCGTGGTGGTTTCAGTGGCGGCAATCAGCAGCACATCATCAAAGCCCGGCTCCTGGCGCAGACGACTATAGGGCACACCGCCCAAGACGCCTTCTGCAGCCATGGCGTCGACCACCTTGGCCGCCGAGCCCGGCACGCGCACCGCAAACTCATTGAAGAAGCTCGGGCTGACCAATTCGACACCCTCAAGGGTCGACACAGCATCGGCAGTTTCGCACGCGGCTTCATGATTAAGCTGAGCGAGATGTTTCAAGCCCTTATCGCCCAACAGCGTCATGTGAATAGAGAAAGCCAAGGCACACAAGCCAGAATTGGTGCAGATGTTGCTGGTGGCCTTGTCACGACGAATATGTTGTTCGCGCGTCGACAAGGTCAGAACAAAGCCACGATTACCGTCAGCATCCACCGTTTCACCGGCCAGACGACCTGGCATTTGCCGGACATATTTGTCCTTGGTGGCAAACAGGCCGACATAGGGCCCACCGAAATTAAGCGCGTTGCCGATCGACTGGCCTTCGCCCGCCACAATATCGGCCCCCATGTCGCCGGGTGGTTTCACCAAACCAAAGGCCACAGCCTCCGTGAAGATCGCAATCAGGAGCGCGCCTTTGGCCTGTACGGCACGGGCAAGCTCGGTAAAGTCAGTCAATGTGCCAAACACATTGGGGCATTGAACCACCACACAAGCCGTGTCCTGATCGACGGCGGCAAGCACCGCAGCCTCATCGTCAATCGCGATGGGAAGGCCTGCAATGTCGAGGCCCGAATGCTTGGCCAATGTGCGCGCCGAGCGGCGATAATGGGGATGGAGACCACCCGAAAACACCACTTTGCGCCGCTTGGTGATGCGCGCTGCCATGACCACGGCTTCAGCACAGGCGGTTGAGCCATCATACATGGAGGCATTGGCCACATCGCAGGCCAACAGCCCCGCGACCTGGGTCTGGAACTCAAACAGGGTTTGGACCGTACCTTGCGCCATTTCAGGCTGATAGGGCGTATAGGTGGTCAAGAATTCTGAACGCTGGATCAAATGGTCCACGCTTGCGGGCACTGCATGCCGATAAGCCCCAGCCCCGCAGAAAAACGGCACACTGCCAGCAGCGACACTGGCATGTGAGAGCCGCTGCATATGGCGTTCTACGGCCAATTCACCTTGGGCGAGTGGCAAGCCAGCAATCGGCCCATCAAAGCGGGCGAATGCAGGCACATCTTGAAACAGCGCGTCAATGGAATTGACGCCAACACGGGCCAACATCTGGGCACGGTCAGAGGGGGTTAAAGGCAAATAGCGCATCAGTGTTTCTGGCTTTCTTTCTGCATTTCAAGGGCGATTTGCTGGTGGGAGGTGTGGTCTGAGGCTGCAAAGGCTGATTGGACGGAGACATAATCCGCCTCAGGCTTGCCTTGACTGATTTTGCGCTTGGCTGTCAGCGTGGCGACCACCAAACGTATACCAACAATGCCCCGCTCCATGCTGGCAACAAAGTCCGCAGGGGCATCATCAACCCGCCATGGCCGATCTCGACCGGCCTCCATATGGTCCGTCCCCAATTGAATAAAGGGACGCATCAGGGCCGGATCGCGCACAATCGACATATGGCCACGGGCTTCTGCAGCAAGATAAGACCATGTCGGTACAACTTTGCCATGGGCCTGTTTCGACGGATATAGCGACGGGCTGACATAGGCGTCTGGCCCCCGGAAGATGGCCACGCAGGCACAGCCCTCTTCGGCAATCGTCGTATGGAAGGGATTGGCGCGGGCCACATGGCCAATCAGCTCAACCGGTTGGTTCGGACCGCTGACATGCACCACAAGCGGCGCATAGGCCAAAACGGGCCCATCCTGGCCATTAATGGCCAGTGTGGCAAAAGGATGGGCGCGGACAAAATCCCACGCCTCTGCGTCATCCTCGACCCGATAGGCTGGCGGCACATACATAAAGGTCAGAGCCCGGCGAGATAGGAATCATAGGCTGCCCGATCCATCAAGGCATCCAGTTCTGCCGGATCGGTCAGTTTCAGCTTGATAAACCAGCCATTGGTTTCAGCGCCTTCATTCACGCCTTCTGGGGCATCCGCCAGAGCTTCATTGGTATCAACGACTTCACCCGATACCGGGGCATAGACGTCGGAAGCTGCCTTGACGCTCTCGACCACGGCGACTTCATCGCCTTGGCTGACGATCCGGCCCACATTGGGCAATTCAACAAACACCACATCACCCAATTGCTCAGCAGCATAGGCGGTGATCCCGCAGGTGGCGACATTGCCCTCAACGGCAACCCATTCATGGTCCTTGGTATATTTGGTGGTCATGATTCACCCTTTCCGATGGTATTGATGGGGAACAAATGGCAAGGATGCGACGACCCAGCGGCGGGGCTGGTCACGCACAATGATGTCAAGTTCGGTGCCCGCCTGTGCATAAGCGGTCGCGACATAACCCATCGCAACCGGGCCACCCACGCTGGGGCCAAAGCCGCCCGAGGTCACCACACCGACTTTTTCGCCCGCCAAATTGCGGATTTCAGCGCCTTCACGCGCCGGGGCCTTGTCGGACGGCAGCAGGCCCACGCGGCGTCGAGCCGGTTTGTCGCGCAATTCCCGTAAAATCCGCTCCGCACCGGGAAAATCGGCCCGCTCGCGCCGCACCTTTTGGATGGTCCAGGCAAGACCTGCCTCAATCGGGCTGGTGGTTTCATCGAGGTCGTGGCCATAAAGGCAAAGGCCGGCCTCCAAACGCAGGCTATCGCGCGCGCCCAAACCAATCGCCTTGACATGTGTGGTGGCCAGAAGCGTGCGCACAAAGCTTTCGGCCTGATCGGCCGCAACCAGCACTTCAAAACCGTCTTCCCCGGTATAGCCCGACCGCGAGACCACAACCTCGCCATATGGGCCCGTCAGCGTCAGAAACTCCATAAAGCCAAGCCGCTTGGGTCCATCGCCAACATTGCCGATCACATCACACGCCTTGGGACCTTGAACGGCAATCAAGGCGCGATCATCGGCGCGCACCAAAGTTGCCCGACCGGCACAGGCTTGGGCGATGAGGGCAAAGTCCTGTTCCTTGCAACCGGCATTGACGACGAAATAGAGCGTTCCTTGATCGGCATCAGCCTTGGGACGGCCCACAAACAAATCATCCAGCACGCCGCCTTCTTGGTTCGGCAAGGTCGTATAGCGCAATTGGCCGGGGGCTAGGCCTGCCACATCGCAGGGCAAAATCGTCTCAACCAAAGCGGCAATCGCGGCATGGGCGGCATCACCAGTCAGGCTTTGGTCATTCAGCTTGAGAAAAGCCGGACCCATATGCGACACATCGAACAAGCCGCACGATGAGCGCGTCCAATTATGCTCTTTAAGGACGCCATCGGCAAATTGCACCGGCATGAGGTAACCGGCAAACGGCACCATGCGCCCACCCATGGTCTGCCACAAATTGGTTAAAGGGGTGGTTTTCAAAGTTTCGCTATCGTTCATGCACTGGCTCCGACAGGTTCGCGAACACCAGACGGACTCCTCCGCCGGTGGGCGCCCCAGCTGTCTTGAACCTGAGAGTTTTCGCGATAATCCTGATTCCTCAGGACATCACTTGCTCCTTCGGCGGCTGGGCGATCCGCCCAACACTCTCCAGCGTCAGTGCGTGGCTGCGGTCCTTTTGCCTGAGAGTTTCCGGGGCGGTTGCTCCTTCGGCGCGGTCCCATCGGGATCGTCTCTCCCGCAGTCACCTTATGGCCTGACATGGCGCAAACCAGCGGCATGTCAACTGTCGCCCTCGTGCCTGCACTGGCTTGCGACGTCAACACTTAAGTCAAACCAATATGGCGATTTCGACAGGGTTTTGCAGCACCTGACCGAAGCTTGAGCAGGCCTGCCGGGCCCGTAAACCAAGACCGGGCTGCCAGTTGACACCCCGGTGTGTCCAGCGCGCCCGCCACAGTCTTGGCCAACAGACCCAAAGAACCCCGATCAGATCACTTCGGCTTGCGAGGCCCGTCTGATGCCCAATCCTCACATTGAGCGCCTGGCACCATCCACCAGCACAGCGCGCCCCGGCCAGAGCGCAGCCCTCGCCACTTGCCCCAATCCAGCGTTTGCCCAACGAAAACTGGCCGCACCACTTCCACATGGCGGTCGCGCGTAAGTATAAACGTCACACCACAAAGCAAAACCGCCCCGGTTTCCCGAGGCGGCCTGCGCTCAACAAGTTGAGTGCGACGGATTTCAAGTGCTAGGCTCCGCTTTCGCTCCACCCTCAGACGTCTTTATCAGAATTAGACTTAGTTGACCCCACCTATTGAAAGGCGTTTTCTTCTTATGTCGCCTTGCTGACTTTCGACCTCCGCTCTTGCTTCCGTGATTACAGAGTACGCCTGATTTTGAATTTGACAAGAACTTTTTAACGATTCGCCATCGAAAAAATAAACATACAAAACAAGAGAATAGCACTTCTCCCCAGATTTATCCCAAAACTTATCCACAGGAATGCAAAAGCGGCTGACCTTTGCGGTAGAATAATGCCTGTCAGAAATTCGTGACCGCTATTGGAAGTAGCCCTTGGCATCCCCACGTATCGGGCACACAGCCGGATGCTGGTATCGTCATGCGGTCTTGTGGATTGGGGAGAATTTGTGATGGAGTTTTTCTGGTTCTCGGCAGCACTGGTGGTGATGGCCGTTATCTTTGTCACCACTTTCGTCAAGATCGTGCCACAAGGGCGACAATATACGCTAGAACGCTTCGGGCGTTATTTGCGCACCCTGGATCCAGGTATTCATTTCATCACCCCGGTTATGGATCAGATCGGCCGCAAAATCTCGATGATGGAGAGCGTCTTGGACGTTCCTCGCCAAGAGGTAATTACACGCGACAACGTGATGGTGCGCTGCGATGCGGTGGTGTTCACCCAAGTGTTCGATGCGGCCAAGGCGGCCTATGAGGTCGAAGACCTGCGTCTGGCGATCACCAATCTGTCGCTGACGAACTTACGCACGGTGATCGGCTCGATGGAATTGGATGAAGTGCTGTCGCAACGTGACACCATCAATGCCAAGCTGCTCCAGACAATCGACGCTGCCACCACGCCCTGGGGCGTCAAAGTTGTGCGGATCGAAATCAAGGACCTCTCACCACCGTCTGATCTCAATGAGGCCATGGCCAAGCAAATGAAGGCAGAGCGGGAACGCCGGGCCGAAATCACCCAGGCTGAAGGGGAAAAGGCTGCTGCGATTTTGCGTGCAGAAGGCCACAAACAGGCGGTTATTCTTGAGGCTGAGGGGCGCCGGGAATCGGCTTTCCGCGACGCGGAGGGCCGTGAGCGGGCTGCTGAGGCCGAAGCCAATGCCACACGCATGGTCAGCGAGGCGATTGCCGCAGGTGATGTCCACGCGCTCAATTACTTCCTTGGTCAATCCTATGTGGAGGCGTTTGGCAAATTGGCATCCTCGCCACAGCAACGCACTGTGATCGTGCCGACCGAATTGAGTGCCATTGCCTCTGCGATCGAAGGTGTGCGCCAATTGACCCAGGCTGGCGGCACTGTGCCACCACCAGCGGCTTCAGGCCGCACCGCGGTTCCCACCACCAAAAGCTGAGCGAGGAGGCCCATGATGGACGGATTATTCACCTCAGGCTCTGGGCTGGGTGCGTTGAGCTGGCTGGCCATTGGGGCTGTGCTCTTGGCCGCAGAACTGCTGACCGGGACAGCTTATCTGCTCTGGATCGCCACCGCAGCGGCCTTGACCGCCGCAATTGCTTTTGTTTTGCCAGAGGCCAGCCTCCCCCTGCAATTGGTGGCCTTTTCCCTATTTGCCTTGGCTACCACGGTGGCAGGACGCCGCTTCTTCAAACCTGATGATACGCCGTCGGCCGATCCGGGCCTTAATTCCCCACTGCAGCGCCAAATTGGTCAGCAAGCCATTGCGGTGGAGGCCTTTGTCGCCGGACAAGGCCGGGTCAAGCTGGGCGACACTGAATGGCGTGCCCAAGCTGATGGGGACCATAATCCCGATGCCGGCAGCGTTCTGGTGGTGACAGGGGTTGAGGGTGCGGTGCTGCAAGTCCGGGCCGCAGGCTGACACCCCCTCTTGGGGCGGCTGACCGCCTTCCCTTCCACCGCATTATCCGGCTATAGCCTTGCCATGGACAAACTTCTGGAAGGCTATAGCCGGTTTCGCCGCGATGCCTGGCCGCACCAACGCGAACTCTATGAGCAATTGGCCGACGGCCAGACCCCGCGCCTGTTGGTAATTGCCTGCTCTGACTCGCGGGCTGATCCGGGCCAGATTTTCGATGTTTCCCCAGGCGAGCTCTTCGTGGTGCGCAATGTGGCTGCACTTGTGCCGCCCTATGAACAGGGCGAGGGTTTGCATGGCACCTCGGCAGCCATTGAATTTGCCGTCCAAGCATTGGGCGTCAAGACGATCCTTGTGATGGGCCATGCCCGCTGCGGCGGGGTGCGTGCCGCGATGGACCGGAGCCGCTGGGGCACCAAATCTGGCGCAGCCAGCCAGAACCTGCATTTTGTCAATCAATGGATTGATGTCTTGGTGCCCGCGGTGATGGCGCTTAACACCGATGACAATGAACCGTGCGAGCGCGCAGGCGTTGAATTATCGCTTGCCAACCTCATGAGCTTCCCTTTCGTGGCCGAGAAAGTCGAACAAGGCCTCTTGAACCTCGAAGGGGCTCGGTTTGATATTGCCACCGGCGGGCTGCACCTGTTCAACCACGCCCGTGGCTGGGTGCGCGCCACGCCTGAACCGGCGGCCTAGCCCGCCTGCTTAGCCCACAAGGCTCGCCAAGGTCGGCCAGTCGCCAATCATGGCTGAGACCGCAAAATAAGCAGGAATGCCAATGATGATGTTGAAAGGCAGCGTGATACTGATCGAGGTGGTCAGATAAAGCCCCTCATTGGCCTCTGGCATGGCCATGCGCACGGCTGCCGGGGCGGCAATATAGGAGGCACTGGCAGCCATGGTGGCAAACACGGCCGTGCCGCCAACCGAAAAGCCAGCAAAATGGCCAACAATCACACCGATTGCGCCAAACAAAATGGGCATGGTGATGCCAAAGCCCAGCATGAACGGCAGCGGCGCCTTGGATTCCCGCAGCCGCTTTAAGGCAACGACACCCAATTCCAACAAGAAAAAGGCCAGCACACCCTGGAAGGGCGCGATAAACACCATGGAGACAGCTTCAATGCCCTTGGGATCGGTCAACAGGCCAACCAGCAAGCCCCCGCCCATCAGCATGACGCTTTTACTGGTGATCGCCTCGCGCAGCACATGATTGACGCTGATCGTGCGATTTTCCGACATCAGTCTGGCCAGCACAATGCCGATGATAATGCCCGGCACCTCAAGCACGATCAAAAGTGCGGTGAGATAGCCTTCGATCTTAAAATTGCTCAAGGCGGCAAAATTGAGTGCCGCCATGAAAGTCACCGCACTGACCGACCCAAAATGGGCTGCCATCGCGCCGGAATCGACGATGGATTGCTTGCCAATATTGCGGGCCACGTAAAAGGCCACCAGCGGGGTGAGGACCCCCATGAACAAGGTTGCAATCAACGGCACCAGGATGGAGGTGCCGGCTGAATTGTCCAGCGCAATCCCGCCTTTCAGGCCGATCGAAAACAACAAATACATCGAGATGGTCTCGTGCACCTGCTGGGGAACGCGCAAATCGCTCTTCACATAAGCGGCAAACACACCCAGCGCGAAGCAAATGACGGCGGGCGACAACAGATTGGCAGCGATGAGGTCAAGGTTCAGCATGGCCGCGCGCTAACCCGAAACCACAGGGTTTGCAAGGATTATGACGGTGGTTTGTCCACTGACCCCGGACCAATGACTGGGGTCAGTTCAGGATGCGCGCGGCCTATTGGCTTATTTTTCCAGATCAATCTGCACAGATAGCTGGATGGAATAGCTGACTTCACCGGCAGCAACCGGCGTGGGCGGGGCAGAATCAGCAATGGCCGAGCGCGCCATCATCATCGGCATGGCGATGGGCGGGCTATAGCCACCTGACTCAGAGATGGCGGCAATGCGTTTGACCCGAAGCCCGGCTGCCTTTGCATAAAGCTCTGCTCGCCGTAGGGCGGTGGCCATGGCTTTCACGCGGGCCTGATCGAGCAAGGCGTCTGTATCCTCAATCCCGAAATTGGGCCCATCGATCTGATTAATGCCTTGGCCAACCAAAACGTCCATCACGGGGCCGATCTGGTCAAGTTTGCGCAGCTTCAGGCTCAAGCGATTGGTGGCCTGATAGCCGGTGATGCGGGGCCGCTGACCATCGGTGTAATCATATTGCGGGCTTAATTGGATGCCAGAGGTCTGCATGTCCTTATCGGCAATGCCTGCGGCTTTGAGTGCGGCAAAGGCGGCTGACATTTTGCGCGCATTGTCCTCCATTGCGGCTTTAGCCGTGCGCGCTGTGGTCACCACACCGACCCCCATTGTGGCCATATCCGGGGCCATCCGCTCCTCTGCCGTGACGGTAAAGGTCAATGCAGTCGGGCTGGCAGGGGCCTGACAGCACGGACCTTGCGCGGTTTGGGCAGTGGCAGCCAGTGGGGCAAGACTGCCCAAGGCGATGAATGGCACAAGCAAGTGGCGGGTAAAGTGACGCATGATGAATTCCCTCCCGGTTCGTCGTGACCTGTGTACAGGCGCGAACCTGAACACAATCTGCACTGCTTCGGGCAAAAGAAAGACGCTTCTGCGGTCAAATGAGGACGAGGCTTTTGCACGGCGCGAAAAACCGCTATTTCCCCGCCTCCCGCACGTGGTTCGCCATGGCACGGGTCGTTAGCTCAATGGTTAGAGCCGGCCGCTCATAACGGTCTGGTTGTAGGTTCGAGTCCTACACGACCCACCAGCCTATGCTCTGTCTAAGGGCTTGGTGACTTAACGCCAACTTTCCAACCAGTGCCGGGCAGGCGCGCGGAAGCGCTTGACTGCGTCGTTTATGGGCTTGCTGCCCGGCAACTTTTGAGCTTGAACCTTGATCGACGTGAAGAAGAGCTTGCAAGCGTCAGGGCGGTCCAAACCGCCATTCCCAACGTGGTTAAATCAAAGTGGATGAATCGGTGAGGATTTACAATGGAAAATTTTTTTATAAAAATACTTGAAAGACCACGTATTGGGATATTGCTTTTAGTTATCGTCGCTCTATCTATTTTTACAATACAAGTTGCTTTATGGCGCGGTCTTATCACGGACAAAATTGACTTAAGTTCATGGAAGAATATACTTCCAATGCTGAGTATAGTCTTCTTTTGGTTGATAGTGACTATGATTATCGATCATTATATTAAAGAACATTGCAAAGCCGAAAACATAAATAAAGAAATAAGTCAGCGCATCGAATTGATTGCACGATATGACGATAATAAAAAAATGCTTTTAGTTGATGCTATGCATCAAAATGAAAATATAATTTTAAATCAAGGAGACAATCAAGCCCATATAAACTTGATGATTT